>JBBSKB010000012.1:0-42092 GCA_038256725.1 Mycobacteriales bacterium
ATCGAGTACGCGCTGATGCAGGTCTACGGCGAGGGCTACGAGCTGCTCGAGGCGGTGGACCTCGTCGAGGACGTGCCCGGAGTCATCAAGTCCTGGACCCAGGGCACGGTCATCCGGTCCTGGCTGCTGGACCTGCTGGTCCGCGCCCTGGAGGAGGACCCGGCGCTGGACCGGGTGCGCGGCTACGCCGAGGACTCCGGTGAGGGGCGCTGGACCGTCGAGCAGGCGATCGAGAACGCCGTCCCGATGCCGACGATCGCGGCCTCGCTGTTCGCCCGCTTCTCCTCCCGCCAGGACGACTCGCCGACCATGAAGGCGGTCGCGGCGTTGCGCAACCAGTTCGGTGGGCACGCCGTCCGGGCGGTGGAGCAGTCCGAGGCCGAGCGCCCGGCGTGACAGTCCCCCCTCGTCCCCCCTCGAGGGCAGAAATGGCCATTTCTGCCCTCGGGGTGCGCTGAGCCCAGGTGTACGTCCGGCACCTCCAGCTCGGCTCCTTCCGTAGCTGGGAGCACCTGGACCTGCCCCTGTCCCCGGGCCCGACGGTCTTCGTCGGCCGCAACGGCGAGGGCAAGACCAACCTGGTCGAGGCCATCGGTTACCTCGCCACGATGAGCAGCCACCGCGTCTCCGCCGACGCGCCGCTGGTCCGGCACGGCGCGGCGCAGGCGGTGGTGCGCGCCGCGCTCCGGCGCGGTGACCGCGAGCTGCTCGTCGAGATCGAGATCAACCCCGGCCGGGCCAACCGGGTGCGGGTGAACCGGGCGCCGATGCAGCGGCCGAGGGACTGGCTCGGGATGGTGCGGACGGTGCTGTTCGCGCCCGAGGACCTCGCGCTGGTCCGCGGCGACCCGACCGAGCGCCGGCGGTTCCTCGACGAGCTGCTGGTGAGCCGCACGCCGCGGCTGGCCGGGGTGCGCGCCGACTACGACCGGGTGCTCAAGCAGCGCAACGCACTGCTCAAGACCGCTCGCCTGGCCCGGGGCAAGGCCATCGAGACCCTCGACGTCTGGGACGGGCACCTCACCGACCTCGGCGGCCAGCTGCTGTCCGCCCGGCTCGGCCTGATCGCCGACCTCGCGCCGCAGCTGACCGACGCGTACGCGCGGGTGGCCGGGGACGGCGCGCTCGCCGCGGGCCTGGGTTACTCCTCGACCACCCCGCTCGCCGGGGACGGCGCGGCGCTGCAGCCCGGCGGCACGCTGCCGACGGCGGCCGAGCTGACCGAGGCGATGCGCGAGCGGGTGGCCGAGCGGCGGGGTGACGAGCTCGACCGCGGGATGACGCTGGTGGGCCCGCACCGCGACGACCTGGTCATCCACCTCGGCCCGGCACCGGCGAAGGGCTTCGCCAGCCACGGGGAGTCCTGGTCACTTGCCCTCGGGCTGAAACTGGCGACCTTCGCCCTGCTGCGCGCCGAGGGCGAGGACCCGATCCTGATCCTGGACGACGTCTTCGCGACGCTGGACGCCGAACGCCGCGCGGCGCTGGCGGAGGTGGCACGCTCGGCCGAGCAGACGCTGATCACCGCGGCGGTGCTCGAGGACGTGCCGCCGGAGCTGCGTGGGGGGCGGGTCGAGGTGGACGGCGGCACCGCGCGGGTGCTCGATCCCGGAGAGGTGGCGACGAGCGATGAGCGATGAGCGACCGGCCCGGCCGAGCGACATCGCCCGCGCCGCGCTGGAGGCGGCCCGCGCGGCCTCCGCGGCCCGTCCGCGGCCGACCCGCCGGCGGATCGCCGGGCCGCGCCGATCGTGGAGCGGTCCCGGTCCTGGCGCCGACGACCCGCAGCCGCTGGGCCGGCTGGTCGACTCCCTGGTCGCCCAGCAGGACTGGTCCGAGCGCACGCGTACCGGTGCGGTCTTCGGCCGGTGGGAGATGCTGGTCGGGCCGGAGATCGCCGCGCACTGCGCGCCGCAGACCCTGACCGAGGGCGAGCTGCTGATCGTGGCGGAGTCCACCGCCTGGGCCACCCAGCTGCGGCTGCTCGCGCCGACGATCCTGGGCAAGCTGCGCGCCGGGGTCGGCGGGGACGTCGTGACCCGGTTGCGCGTTGTCGGACCGACGGCTCCCAGCTGGAAGAAGGGCCCGCGCTCGGTGCGCGGGCGGGGGCCGCGGGACACGTACGGATAGCAGGCACCACGACGGAAGGGCAGCGATGAGCACGCCTCGGGACCGCAACGGCTCGGACGACGACGACGCCGGCCGCGGCTGGCAGGAGCCGGCCCACCTCGGTGGTGACGAGCCCGCCCAGGACCCCCCCGCCCAGGACCCCCCCGCCCAGGACAAGCCCAACTTCGCGGATCGCCGGAAGCAGCCGCGCGACAGCGATCCGTCGGTCGACCCCGCGACGTGGCAGCCCGCCGGCTGGGACCTGCCCCCGGCGGAGCCCCAGCGGCCGGCCCGCGAGCCGTCCGGCGTCGACCCGGGCTGGGCCCCGCCGCAGCCGGACCAGCAGCAGACGCCCGCCCAGGAGGCCCCCGTGCGGCGCGGCCTGTTCGGCGGCCGCCGGCAGCGCGATCCCGAGATGGAGCGGGCGTTCACCTACGAGGGCGACGTCGTCGGAGCGCAGGGGTGGGCGCTCCAGCGCGGCTGGACCATCTCCGACGGCACCGCCCCCGAGGACGCCGCGCTGCAGGATCTGATCGGCTCGGCACCTGTGCGGCTGACCAAGGACCACCGGCCGGGCAGCGTGCTGCGCGGCCGCGCCGGGATGCTCGACCTGGTCGCCTTCGACGCCGTCTACACATCGGGCCGGCACGTGGTGCCGGAGTACGCGATCACCGCCGCCCCGCTGCTCGGTGCCCCGCCGGCGCTGCGGCTCTCCCCGGCCCGGCTGTGGAAGCACGGGGTCGGCGGGATGGTGCAGATCCCGTCGGACGACGCCGACTTCGACCGCCGCTGGACGCTGCTGGCGGCCGAGGACGGCCCGCAGGTGCGGCGGCTCGTCGCGGACCCCGAGGTCCGGCGGCTCCTGCTGGGCACCGACGACGGGGACGAGTTCTGGACGGCCGGCGGATTCCTCGCCGCGGTCCGGCCGGACGGACACCGGCCCCAGCTGATCGAGCACCACACCCGGCTGCTGACCGCGCTCGTCGGCGCGCTGGCCGCCGGGTTCTGACCGGGTTGCTCCGCTGACTCCTCCCGACCGCCCCGAGCCGACGGCCACCCCGACCGGCGCCGGCGCCCGCGAGCTGCTGCCCCTGCTGCGGCCGCACCGTCGGGCGCTGTCCGCGGCCGCGGGGCTGTCCCTCGTGTCCGCGGCCGGCGCGCTGGCCCAGCCGGCGCTGGTCGCGCGGGTGATCGGCGCCGTCGGGTCGGGCCGTCCCCTGCTGCCCGTCGTCTCGGTGCTGGTCGTGGTGCTCCTGGCCGCCTCGGCGCTGGGCGCCTTCCAGCAGTACCTGCTGCAGCGCACCGCCGAGGGCGTCGTCCTCACCACCCGCCAGCTGCTCGCCGACCGGCTGCTGCGGCTGCCGGTGGCGGAGTACGACCGGCGCCGGACCGGGGACCTGATGTCGCGGATGGGCGCGGACACCACCCTGCTGCGCGCGACGGTCACCTCCGGCGTCGTCGACGTCGCGGGGTCCGTGGTGCTCGGGGTCGGCGCCGTGATCGCGATGGCGCTGGTCGACGTCTGGCTGCTGCTGCTCACCCTCGTCTCGGTCTCCGTCGGCCTCACCGTCGTGGTGCTGGCCGCGCGCGGGGTGCGACGGCTGTCGCGCCAGGCGCAGGAGGAGGTCGGGGCGATGACCGCGGCCGTCGAGCGGGCCCTGTCGGCCGTGCGCACCATCCGTGCCAGCGGCGCCACCGCCCGCGAGGTCGCGACGGTGGGCGGCAGTGCGCGGCGGGCGTTCGACGCCGGCGTGCGGCTGGCGCGGCTGGAGTCGCTGATCACCCCGGCCGGGTCGATCGCCGTCCAGGGCGCCTTCCTGGCGGTGCTCGGCGTCGGCGGCTACCGCGTCGCCAGCGGCTCGATCACCGTGGCGTCCCTCGTCGCCTTCATCCTCTACCTGTTCCTGCTGGTCATGCCCCTGGGCCACGCGATCTCGGCGTGGACCCAGCTGCAGACCGGGCTCGGCGCGCTGACCCGCATCCAGGAGATCCTGGCGCTCGAACCCGAGGAGGACGGTCGGCCCGAGCGGACCGGCACAGGGGCGCGCCGCGGCGCGCCCCTGTTGGCGCTCGAGGACGTGTCCTTCGCCTATCCGGACGGGACGCCGGTGCTGCGCGGGATCTCCTTCGAGGTGGCCGCCGGCAGCCGGGTGGCGCTGGTCGGTCCCTCGGGTGCGGGCAAGTCCACGGTCCTGGCGCTGATCGAGGGCTTCTACCCGGTCGGCGACGGCGTGGTCCGCTGGGCGGGCACCGACGTGCGGGAGCTGCCGCGGGCCGCCCTGCGGGCGCGGCTGGGCTACGTCGAGCAGGAGGCGCCGGTGCTGGCCGGCACGGTGCGCGACAACCTGCTGCTCACCCGGCCGGACGCGACCGATCCCGAGTTGTGGGCGGTGCTCGCCGACGTGGGCCTCACCGAGGTCGTCCGCCGGTCCCCGCGCGGGCTGGACGTGCTCGTCGGCGACGAGGGCGTGCTGCTCTCCGGCGGCGAGCGCCAGCGCCTGGCGATCGCCCGCTCGTTGCTGGCCCGGCCCGAGCTGCTGCTCCTGGACGAGCCGACCGCCAGTCTCGACGCGCGCAACGAGGGGCTGCTGCGGGAGACGCTCGCCGCCGCCTCGGCCGACCGGGCGCTCCTGGTCGTCGCGCACCGGCTGTCCACGGTCCTCGACAGCGACCAGATCGTGGTGCTCGACCAGGGCCGCGTGGTCGCCCGCGGTACGCACGCCGAGCTGGTGGACAGCAGCCCGCTCTACCGGGAGCTCGCCACCGCCCAGCTCCTCGTCTGACGCCGCTGGCATCAGGTCACCTGATCCCAGCGCGTCCTCCCTCACGGTGCGCGGCGAGGGAGGACGACGGTCGATGCCGTCAGCCGCGTTTCTCCGCCGCGCCGGCGATGCCCCTGATCATCCCGCCGAAGACGAACCCGTGGAACGCCGCGACGGCCCACCAGTAGGCGTGCCCGGCCAGGCCGTGCGGCGCGAAGGTGGCCCGCTGCCGCAGCGTCGTCGTGCCCTGCCCTCCGTCCGCGGCGTCGTGTTCCACGTGGAACTCCAGCCAGGCCAGGCCGGGGAGGCGCATCTCGGCGCGCAACCGGAGCAGCCGCCCGCGGTCGAGCTCCTCCACCCGCCAGAAGTCGAGGGCGTCGCCGGCGTAGAGCCGATCGGGGTCGCGGCGCCCGCGGCGCAGCCCGACGCCGCCGACCACCCGGTCCAGGAGCCCGCGCACTTCCCACGCCAGCGGGAACGAGTGCCACCCGCGCTCGCCGCCGATGCCCTCGACGACCCGCCAGACGGCGGCGGGATCGGCGCTGGTCGACCGGGTCCGGTCGTCGACGTAGAGGCTTCCGCCGGCCCAGTCGGGGTCGGTCGGCAGCGGGTCCGACGGAGCGCCGGGCACCGACGCCGAGGCCCACCGCGTGGCGACGGCGGAGTCGCGCACCCGCTGCACCGCCAGCCCGACCGCCTCGTCGAAACCGAGCAGCCCCTCGGGTGGGTCCGGCACGTACTCGGCGATGTCGTGCTCGCGGCAGACCACCGTGTTGCGCAGCGACTCCACCAGTGGGCGGGCGATCCCGGCCGGCACGGGCGTGATCAGGCCGACCCAGTGGCTGGACAGCGAGAGGCTGAACAGCGGCACCGGCAGGATCCGGCGCCGCGGCAGGCCCGCCACCTCGGCGTACCGCTGCATCATCTCGGCGTAGTCGAGGACGTCGGGCCCGCCGACGTCGAAGCACCGGTGCACCTCGGGCGGCAGGCCGGCGCTGCCCACGAGGTAGCGCAACACGTCCCGGACGGCGATCGGCTGGATGCGGCTGTGCACCCAGCGCGGGGTGACCATCACCGGCAGCCGCTCGGTCAGGTACCGCAGCATCTCGAACGACGCCGACCCCGACCCGAGCACGACCGCCGCGCGCAGCACGGCCGTCGGGACGCCGGAGCCGAGCAGGATGTCGGCGACCTCGGTGCGCGAGCGCAGGTGCGGCGAGAGCTCCTCGTCCTGCGGCCGCAGCGCGCCGAGGTGGACCAGCCGACCGACGCCGGCGGTGCGGGCCGCCCCGGCCATCACCCGGGCGGTGCGGCGGTCGGTCTCCGCGAACGCGGGCCCGTCGCCGAGGGCGTGGATCAGGTAGTAGACGACGTCGATCCCCTGGCAGGCGGCGGCGACCTGGTCGGCGTCGGTCGCGTCCGCGCGGGCCACCTCGACCCGGCCGGCCCAGGGGTGGTCCCGGATCCGGTCGGGGTTGCGGGTCATGACCCGCACGCGGTGACCGGCCGCGAGGAGCTCGGGCACCAGCCGCCCGCCGATGTAACCGGTCGCGCCGGTGACCAGGCAGAGCTTCGCATCCGGGGAGGGCATGTCGCCGAGTGTCGGCGCACTCCGGTCGGGGCGCCCGAATCGCGGACGCGCAGGTCGCGGGCGACGGCATCGGGACCGCTCCTGGTCGTCACCGTCGTGGACGTCGCGGTGCTGGTGTGCCGGCGCGACCACGTCGACGCCGACCACTTCCGCATGGAGGAGTACCGGATCGCGGGGATCCTGCTGGCGATCGGCGTCGTCCTGTGGTTCGTGACCGTGCAGGTGACCCGCCGGACGGGCGGGCAGCCGGCCTCGTTCGACCCGCAGAACCTCAGCGGCGAGCGGCCCGCAGGCCCGAAGAACTGACCGCGACCGGGTGAGCCGCCCGAGGACGTCGTGTCGATAGCGCAGGCAGCATCGGTGGTGCCACCGCACCCCCAAGGGCCTCAGACACGACGTCAGGGCGTGGACGGCGGCATTCGGCGTCGGCGACCCGGTATCCTCGGGAGCAGAAACCGCCAGCAACCGGCCCAGCGTCGTCCTGCGCCCCGAGGGGCCCAGTGCCGTTCTGCGCGTCACCCCCCGCGAACACCGGGGGAGCGCGTGCCGGTTGCGCGAAAGGAAGGCCCCCCGTGGTCGCAGCACCGCAGACCGAGAACGCCTACTCCGGCAGTTCGATCACCGTCCTCGAAGGCCTCGAGGCGGTCCGGAAGCGTCCCGGCATGTACATCGGGTCGACCGGTGAGCGTGGCCTGCACCACATGGTCTGGGAGGTCGTCGACAACTCCGTCGACGAGGCGCTGGGCGGGCACGCCGACCGGGTCCACGTCACGCTGCTGGCCGACGGCGGGGTCCGGGTCGAGGACAACGGCCGTGGCATCCCGGTGGACGAGCACCCGGTGGAGAAGCGGCCCGCCGTCGAGGTGATCATGACCACCCTGCACGCGGGCGGAAAGTTCGACGGCAAGAGCTACGGCGTCTCCGGCGGTCTGCACGGCGTCGGCGTCACCGTCGTCAACGCCCTGTCCACCCGGCTGGACGTCCAGGTCTGGACCCGGGGAACCGAGTGGACGCAGCGCTACGACTACGCCAAGCCCGGCCCTCTCGTGGAGGTCGGTCCGACGAAGAAGCGCGGCACCGCGATCACCTTCTGGGCCGACGACGCCATCTTCGAGACGACGACCTACTCGTTCGACACGATCAACCGCCGGTTGCAGGAGATGGCCTTCCTCAACAAGGGCCTGACCATCGTCCTGCGCGACGAGCGGCCCGGCCGCAGCAAGGTCGAGACGGGCCTGGCCGACGAGACCTCGGTCGCCGAGGTGGCCGTGGAGGCCGGGCACGAGGACGAGGGCTTCGAGCCGACCGAGATCACCTACCGGTACGACGCGGGCCTCGTCGACTACGTGGACCACATCAACGCCAAGAAGTCGCCGATCCACAAGTCGGTCATCAGCTTCGCCGCCGACGGTGTCGGCAAGAACGACATGCCGATGTCCATCGACGTCGCCATGCAGTGGTCCGAGGCCTATTCGGAGTCGGTCTACACGTTCGCCAACGTCATCAACACGCACGAGGGCGGCACGCACGAGGAGGGCTTCCGGGCGGCGCTCACCTCGATCGTCAACCGGTACGCCGAGGAGAAGAAGCTCTTCAAGACCAAGGACGAGAAGCTCACGGGTGAGGACATCCGCGAGGGCCTGGCCGCGATCATCTCGGTGAAGCTCGGCGATCCGCAGTTCGAGGGCCAGACCAAGACCAAGCTCGGCAACACCGAGGTCAAGGGCTTCGTCCAGAAGGTCTGCAACGAGCAGATCCAGCACTGGTTCGAGGCGAACCCGACCGAGGCCAAGACGATCATCAACAAGGCGTCGTCGGCGGCCCGCGCCCGGCGTGCGGCGCAGGACGCTCGCAAGCTGGCCCGCAAGAACCTGCTGAGCAACAACTCGCTTCCGGGCAAGCTGGCCGACTGCCGCTCGACCGACCCGCGGGCCTCGGAGATCTACATCGTCGAGGGCGACTCGGCCGGTGGCTCGGCGAAGTCCGGCCGCGACTCGATGTTCCAGGCGATCCTGCCCATCCGCGGCAAGATCATCAACGTCGAGAAGGCGCGCATCGACCGGGTCCTCAAGAACAACGAGGTCCAGTCGATGATCACCGCGTTCGGCACGGGCATCCACGACGAGTTCGACGTCTCGAAGCTCCGCTATCACAAGATCGTGCTGATGGCCGACGCCGACGTCGACGGCCAGCACATCCGGACCCTGCTGCTGACCCTGCTGTTCCGCTTCATGCGGCCGCTGGTGGAGGGCGGCTACGTCTATCTCGCGCAGCCGCCGCTGTACAAGATCAAGTGGGGCGGCAAGTTCGGTGACGAGTACGTCTACACCGACCGCGAGCGCGACGCCGTCCTCAAGGCCGGCGCCGAGGCGGGCCGCAAGCTGCCCAAGGACGACGCCATCCAGCGCTTCAAGGGCCTCGGCGAGATGAACGCGACCGAGCTCTGGGAGACCACGATGAACCCGGAGAGCCGGGTGCTGCTCCAGGTCACCCTCGACGACGCGGCCGCTGCCGACGAGCTCTTCAGCGTGCTGATGGGCGAGGACGTCGAGGCCCGCCGCAGCTTCATCACCCGCAACGCGAGGGACGTCCGGTTCCTGGATGTGTAACGCCCTCGATGTCTGACGGCCCCGTCGAACAGCGAACTTGTCCACCTCTGTGCACCCACCTGTGGAGATCTGAACCGTGACCGAGACCCCTCCCCGCGACCGCGTCGAACCGGTCGATCTCCAGCAGGAGATGCAGCGGAGCTACATCGACTACGCGATGAGCGTGATCGTCGGCCGCGCCCTCCCCGAGGTCCGCGACGGCCTCAAGCCGGTTCACCGGCGCGTCCTGTACGCGATGTTCGACCAGGGCTTCCGCCCCGACCGCGGCTACGTCAAGTGCGCCCGCGTCGTCGGTGAGGTGATGGGTAACTACCACCCGCACGGCGACAGCTCGATCTACGACGCCCTCGTGCGGCTGGCCCAGCCGTGGTCGATGCGGTACCCGCTGATCGACGGGCAGGGCAACTTCGGCTCGCCGGGCAACGACCCGGCCGCGGCCATGCGGTACACCGAGGCGCGGCTCACCCCGCTGGCCATGGAGATGCTCCGGGACATCGACGAGGACACCGTCGACTTCCAGCCCAACTACGACGGCAAGAACCAGGAGCCCCTGGTCCTGCCGGGGCGCATCCCGAACCTGCTGATCAACGGCTCGGCCGGCATCGCCGTCGGGATGGCCACCAACATGCCGCCGCACAACCTGCGCGAGGTCGCGGAAGCGGTGTTCTGGGTGCTCGACCATCCCGACGCCGAGGCCGAGGAGTCCCTCGCCGCGTGCATGCAGCGGGTCAAGGGTCCGGACTTCCCGACCCACGGCCTGATCGTCGGCCGTGAGGGCATCGAGGCCGCCTACCGCACCGGCCGTGGCTCGGTGCGCATGCGCGCCGTCGTCACCGTCGAGGAGGACGCCCGCGGCCGGGTGCAGCTGGTCTGCACCGAGCTGCCCTACCAGGTCAACCCGGACAACCTCGCCGAGTCCATCGCCGAGGCGGTCAAGGAGGGCCGGATCCAGGGCATCAGCGAGATCGCCGACGAGTCCAGCGACCGCGTGGGCCGCCGGCTGGTCTTCACGCTGCGCCGCGACGCCGTCGCCAAGGTCGTGCTGAACAACCTCTTCAAGCACACCCAGCTGCAGACCACCTTCGGCTGCAACATGCTCTCCATCGTCGACGGCGTCCCCCGCACGCTGCGCCTCGACGAGCTCGTGCGCGAGTACGTGAACCACCAGATCGAGGTCATCCAGCGGCGCACCCGGTACCGGCTGCGCAAGGCCGAGGAGCGCGCGCACATCCTGCGCGGGTACGGCAAGGCGCTCGACCACCTCGACGACGTCATCGCCCTCATCCGCCGCAGCCCCTCGGCCGAGGAGGCGCGCGCCGGCCTGATGGAGCTGCTCGACGTCGACGAGATCCAGGCCGTCGCGATCCTCGACCTGCAGCTGCGCCGGCTCGCGGCCCTGGAGCGCCAGCGGATCCTCGACGAGCTGGCCGAGATCGAGGCGCGCATCGCCGACCTGCTCGACATCCTCGACAAGCCGCTGCGCCAGCGGCAGATCATCAAGGACGAGCTCGCCGAGATCGTCGAGAAGTACGGCGACGACCGCCGCACCCAGTTCGTCGCGAACGAGGGCGACGTGTCGATGGAGGACCTCATCGCGGAGGAGGAGGTCGTCGTCACCATCACCCGCACCGGGTACGCCAAGCGGACGAAGAGCGACCTCTACCGCTCGCAGCGCCGCGGCGGCAAGGGCGTGATGGGCGCGGCCCTCAAGCAGGACGACATCGTCGACCACTTCTTCGTGGGGTCCACCCACGACTGGATCCTGTTCTTCACGAACAAGGGCCGGGTGTACCGGGCGAAGGCCTACGAGCTGCCGGAGGCCAACCGCACGGCTCGCGGCCAGCACGTGGCCAACATCCTCGCGTTCCAGCCGGACGAGAAGATCGCCCAGGTCATGCAGATCAAGGACTACACGGTCGCGCCGTACCTGGCGCTGGCCACCGCTCGCGGGCAGGTGAAGAAGACGCGCCTGACCGATTTCGACTCCCCGCGGCAGGGCGGCGTCATCGCCGTCAACCTGCGCGACGGTGACGAGCTGGTCGGCGCCGTGCTCATCGAGCAGGACCAGGACCTGCTGCTGGTGACGCGCAAGGCGATGTCGATCCGGTTCACGGCGGACGATGCGGCGCTGCGGCCGATGGGCCGGGCGACCGAGGGGGTGCGGGGCATCTCGCTCTCCGAGGACGACCGGCTGCTGTCCATGATGGTCGTGCAGGAGGGTGTCGACGTCCTGGTCGCCACCGAGCGTGGCTTCGCCAAGCGCACCGGCATCGAGAACTACCCGAACCAGGGCCGTGGCGGGAAGGGCGTGCTCACCGCCGACCCGAAGGCACGCAAGGGCACCCTCGTCGGCGCCCTGGCCGTGACCCTCGGCGACGAGCTCTACGCCATCACGTCCGGGGGCGGAGTGATCCGGACACCGGTCAACGGAGTGCGGCACAACAAGGATCGGGCCACCATGGGCGTCAAGCTCATGAACTTGCCGGAGGACGTGTCCATCGTGGCAATCGCGCGTACGACGGACAACGACGAGCCGTCGGCCTAGGGTGACCTCTGGTGACGAACTGATCGGTTCCCGGGCGCGCGCGAGCGTCGTCCGGGAACTGGTCGCACGGGAGCGGTCCGTGCCGCAGGCGATGGGGAGATTGGCATGAGCGACCGGCCCGACGGTTCGGTGCGCACCGGATCCCGCAGCGACGAGGCCCCCGCCGGTGGCGGCGCCTCCGCCGGCGCTGACGCACCCGCGGGCGGCGAGGCCCCCGCGGCCGGCGCCCCCCAGGCTCCCGACACCGACACCGGGACGCACGCCATTCCCGGCGCCGGCGCTCAGACGGGCACCGCCGACCGGGCGGTCCCGGCCACCGGCACCCAGGCGATCCCCACCACCGGGACCCAGCGCGCCGCCGGTGCCTCGGCGAGCGCCGCGCCCGCCGCACCCCCCATCGCCGTTCCGCCGCCGCCCGTGCCCGCAGTAGGGACGGCCCCGTCCGGCCCCGGCTCGTCCGGCGGCGCTCCCTCGAGTGGCGCGCTCCCCGGTGGTACCGGTGCCCCGGCCGCGGCCGCGGCCAAGGGTCGTTCCGGGCGACCGTCGGCCCGCGGCCCGCGCCGGGCCCGGCTCCAGCTGCGGCACATCGACACCTGGTCGGCGCTGAAGATCTCGCTGGTCCTGTCGATCGCGCTGTTCTTCATCTGGATGGTGGCCGTCGGCGTGCTCTACGGCGTGCTCAACGCCCTCGGCGTCTTCGACACCCTCAACGAGCTCTTCGGCCAGCTCGGCACCGAGAGCGGCACGAAGGAGGGCAGCGACGTGCTCACCCCGGGCGTCGTCTTCGGCGGCGCGGCGATCATCGGCGCGATCAACATCGTGCTGCTCACCGCGCTGTGCACCGTCGGAACGTTCATCTACAACATGTGCTCCGACCTGGTCGGCGGCCTGGAGCTCACGCTCTCCGAACGCGACTGAGCCCACCCGCCACGCCTGCGCGGACCCCTCCGGGGCCCACTCGGCGCGGACCCTGGGTCGGGTGGCGGGGGAGCGGCACCCCTCGTCAGCTGTCGGGCAGGGGCCAGGTAGGCTGTTCGAGGTTCACGGGCCTGTAGCTCAGCTGGTTAGAGCGCATCCCTGATAAGGATGAGGCCGGAGGTTCAAGTCCTCCCAGGCCCACCCGTGTGCCGGTACCTCCGGGTGCCGTACTCGCATCGAGACGGCGCGCTGCGCCCGAGGAGGTCATCGCGTGCTGAAGAAGCTGGCGCTGGTCGCAGCGGTCGTCGGTACGGTCGCCGCCGTCCGCAAGCGTTCGAGCGGCAAGACCGAGGCCGACCTCTGGCGCGAGGCCACCAGCGGCCCCCAGGCCGTCAGCACCCCCACCGCACGCTGATCCACCCTGGGGCCCTGGCCCCGCCGGGGACGTAGCTCAATTGGCAGAGCACCGCCTTTGCAAGGCGGGGGTTAGGGGTTCGATTCCCCTCGTCTCCACTCCTAGGAACCACGGGTTCCCATCGAGGGCTCCGCTGAGCCCTCCGGCTCACCTGGGGACCGTGTCACCTGCCGGCCGCCGGCCCGGCACGGCCAGCAGGAACAGGGCGGCCACCGCCGGGATCAGCGACCCCAGGGCGATCACCGCCACAGCCGGATGCGGGGCGCCGGCGCCGGTGAGGACTCCCCCCGCGAGCGGCGACAGGAGTCCCGCGCAGCCCCAGCCGGTGAAGACCCGACCGTAGGCCCGGGGGAAGGCGCGCACCCCGACCCGGTCCGCCGTGACTGCCGGGACCAGCGCGGAGACCGCACCGTAGGCCAGCCCCGTGCCGGCGAAGGCGCCGAGGGCGAGCCAGGGGGCCGCCGGTCCGCCGAGACCCGCCGCGGAGACCGCGGCGACGCCCAGCGCCGTCGCCAGCGCAGGCAGCCGGCCGATCCGATCGGACCACCGACCGGCGGCCAGCCGCCCGACCAGGTTGCCGGCGGCCAGTAGTGACACCGCCGCGCCAGAGCCCAGGCCGCGCTCGGTGGCCACCGGGGCAGCCACGGCGAAGACCAGGAGCCCGGGAGCGGCTCCACCGGTGAAGAGCACCCAGAGCAGGACGAGGGTCCGCCGCGGCAGCGGCCCCGCCGACGCCGTGCCCCGTCGCTCAGGGCGGTCGGCGGGGGCGAGGAGTGCCGCTCCCGCCAGCAGGCCGCCGACCAGGAGAGCCAGCGTGCCCAGGCAGGGCCGCCAGCCGACGGCGGCGAGTGGCGCTGGGGCCGCCAGTCCGAGGAGTACCGGGCCGGCGGCGTAGGCGGCGACGACCAGGCCGGTCACCGCGCCGCGGCGGGACGCGGGGGACCGGGTGGCGAGCCCGACCGCGACGCCGTAGGCGAGTCCGCTCGCGGTGCCGAACAGCACTCCGACACCGCCCCACAGCGCCAGCGGATGCGAGCCGGCCGCCGCCGCACCGAGCCCGGTGGCCGCCAGCCCGGCGGCACCGCCGAGCAACCGCCGGGGCCCTGCGGAAGGCAGCGCCCGGCCCGTGGCCAGCACCGCGGCCGTGAAGACGGCGATCGAGACCGCGAAGATGCCGGCGCCCGCGGAGCCAGGTGCGCCGACGCCCGCGGTCGCCTGCTCGGCGATCAGGCTCCACGCGAACAGGGTCCCGCCGGCGAGGTTCGCCACCATTCCGGACACCACGGGCCGCTCCACCCTCGACCCCTTCCGGGTTCGGCAGCGGTGGACGCGGCTCACCGTCCCGGCCCGGCGTCCCACCGTCAAGCGGCCGTGCGGCCCGGAGATCGCCACGGCGGAACGCCGGAGGACGTCCCCACATCGGCCGACATGCTGGACGGAGGCTTCTCGGTGCGTCAGGACACGCGGGAAGCCCGGTCAGAAGTCCTGGCCGGCGGCTGACTACGTGCTGTCAGAGCTTGACCGGATTGTGTGATCCAGACCACAGTGCGACGGATCCGGGGAGGTCGAAAGGCTCTCCGCCGGCACACCGTCGGAGGTCCCGACATCCCGTCCACCCCTATCGCTGCCGCGTCCACGGTCCGGGTCCTCATCGCACGTCGCCTCTCGTTCGGGTCCTCGGTGAGTCAGGACCTCATCGAGCGCCGAGCACCGTCATCCGGCCACCCGCCGGCACCCACCAGAGGAGTTCCCGTGCCTGAAGTCATCTTCGAGATCAACCGTGACCTGAGCGTGTCGATGCGTGACCAGACGGTGCCCGGCCACAACCGCTGGCACCCCGACATCCCGGCGGCGAACACGGTCGCCCCCGGCGGCACCTACCGGATCGAGTGCAAGGACTGGACGGACGACCAGGTCCGCAACACCGACGACGCCGACGACATCCGCGACATGAACATCGACCCGTGCCACATGCTCAGCGGACCGATCGCCATCGAGGGCGCCGAACCCGGCGACCTGCTGGTCGTCGACATCGTGGACATCGGCCCCTTCCAGGAACAGGAGTGGGGCTACACCGGGATCTTCGCCAAGGAGAACGGCGGCGGGTTCCTCACCGACCACTCGCCGCAGGCGTCCAAGGCGATCTGGGACCTCGACGGGATCTGGACCAGCAGCCGGCACGTCCCCGGCGTGCGGTTCATCGGCAACTCCCACCCGGGGCTCTTCGGCTGTGCCCCGTCGCCGGACCTCCTCGCGGAGTGGAACCGCCGGGAGCAGGCACTGATCGACCAGAACCCGGACCGGGTCACCGGCGACATCCCGGCGCACGAGGGCAACGTCCCCGGCACCCCGCAGGTGCCGGCGCTGGCCCTGCCCCCGCTCCCCAAGGACGCGCTGCTGGGCACGCTCAGCGGCGCGGACCTGGACCGGGCGGCCACCGAGGCCTGCCGCACCATCCCGCCGAGGGAGCACGGCGGCAACGTCGACATCAAGGACCTCGGCGTGGGCAGCCGGGTCTACATGCCGGTGTACGTGTCCGGGGCGAAGTTCTCCATCGGGGACCTGCACTTCGCCCAGGGCGACGGGGAGATCACCTTCTGCGGGGCCATCGAGATGCCCGGGTTCATCGATCTGCACTTCGACCTGATCAAGGGCGGGATGGACCGCTACAAGCAGACCATGCCGTTCTTCAAGCCCGGCCGGGTCGGTCCGAACTACTCGGAGTTCATCACCTTCGAGGGGATCAGCGTCGAGGACGGCCGGAACTACTACATGAACGCCACCGTCGCCTATCGCCAGGCCTGCCTCAACGCCATCAACTTCCTCATGCCGGCGATGGACTGGACGTTCGAGCAGGCCTACCTGTTCCTCGGGGCGGCGCCGATCGACGGCCGGATCGGTGGGGTGGTGGACATCCCCAACAGCGCCGTGTCGATCAGCATCCCGCTGTCGATCTTCGACCGGAACATCCTGCCCGGCGGTGCCGGCGGGGGCCGGGACCTGACAGCCGACTGACCTGCTGACCGATCACCCGGTTGCGCGGGGCGGGCCCCGGCCCGCCCCGCGCAACCTCGTCCCGCCCTTCCGAGAGGAGCACCGCATGCCGCTGTACGAGTTCCGTTGTCCCCAGTGCGGCCCGTTCGACCTGCACCGCACGATGCGCGAGGCCACCGAGGCGGCACCGTGCCCGGCGTGCGACCAGTCGGCCCAGCGCTGTTACCGCGTGGGGGTCGGGCGCCCTTCAGCCGGCGTGCTGCGCGACGCGGGCCGTGCGGACCGTGCCCGGGTCGGCCGGGCGCACAGCGGGGAGCCGGTGCTCACCGGACCGCCCACGGGACGGCGGTTGCCCGGCGGCGGGCACCGGCACTGATGCCGAGGCCGGGCCGACCGACCCCGGCTAGGGTCGAGCACAGCACCGACACCCACCCCGGACGGAGGGCCATGCCCCGCGTCGCCCGATTCTCGACCACGCCGGTCAAGGGCACCGCCCTCCACCATCCGCAGAGCCTGACCGTCACCGGGAACGGGGTGCCGGAGAACCGGCGCTTCCACCTGGTGGACGCGCGAAGACGGCTCTTCAACGGCAAGCAACACGGTCCACTCGTACGGATCACTGCCGAGTTCGACCCCGACGGGGCACGCCTCGGCCTGCGGATCCCCGGCCGCCCGCCGGTGGAGGGCCGGGCCACCGAGCTCGGCGAGCCGGTGCGCACGGACTTCTACGGGCGAGACGTCGACGGGCACCTCGTCCAGGGGCCGTGGTCGGCCGCGCTGAGCGAGTTCGTAGGACAGGAGGTCCACCTGGTCGCGGTCGACCGGCTCGGGGACGCCGTCGACGTGCACCCGGTCACGCTCATCTCCACCGCGACGCTCGACCATCTGCGCCGCGTCACCCCCGGCGGGGAGCAACTGGACCACCGCCGGTTCCGGATGCTCGTCGAGGTGGACGGCTGCGACGTCCACGAGGAGGACACCTGGGCCGGCCGGCGCCTGCGGATCGGCGGGACCACCGTGCGGGTGGTCGGACCGGTGCCACGCTGCGTGGTCACCAACGAGAACCCCGAGAGCGGAGAGGTCGACTTCGGCACGCTGAAGGCGATCGTGCGCTACCGCGGCGAACTCGCGACCGACCTCAGCACGCCGGTGGCGCACCTGCCCGACAACGGGGCGGTCATCCTCGGCATGTACGCCACAGTGGAGCAGCCGGGTGAGATCTCCCTCGGCGACCACGTCGAACTCCTCGACGAGGCCGCTGCCCAGCCTGCGTGACCCGTCCCGTCCCGTCCCTCCAGGAGCAGCGATGCCACGGCCCACCGACCACGAGCTGTTCGACCTGGGGGACGTCGTCCTGCAGGGCGGCGCGACCTTGCGCGGAGCCCAGCTCGCCTACACGACGTACGGCACGCTGAACGCCGATCGGTCCAATGTGATCGTCCACCCCACCTGGTTCGGGGCCTGGCACGACGCCAACGACTGGACGACGGGGCCCGGGAGAGCGCTGGACCCGGAGAAGTACTTCATCGTCGTCCCCAACCAGCTGAACAACGGTCTGTCGACGTCGCCGAGCAACACCCCGCCGCCCTACGACGGGCCGAACTTCCCGCACGTGACCTTCTACGACCAGGTGGAGGTGCAGCACCGGCTGCTCACGCAGAAGTGGGGCATCGAGTCAGTGGAACTGGTCCTCGGGTCCTCGATGGGTGCCGGCCAGACGTACCAGTGGGCGGTGAGCTACCCCGAGATGGTGAAACGGGCAGCGCCCATCGTCGGGTCGTCGGTCACCAGTGAGCACAACCAGGTCTTCCTGAAGAGCCTGCGCGCGGCGCTCACGGCCGACCCGGTGTTCGACGGCGGGCGGTACTTCCCCGACACCCTGCCGACCGTCGGACTACGGGCCTTTGCCCGGATCTACGCCGGTTGGGGTCTCTCCCAGGCCTTCTACTGGCAGCGGGAGTACCGGAACCTCGGCTTCTCCTCCCTGGAGGACTTCCTCGTCGGCTTCTGGGAGGGCTTCTGGCTCGACGATCGCGACCCCAACGACCTGCTGGGCATGCTCTGGACCTGGGAGCACGGCGACGTCGGGAAGACCCCGGGCTTCGACGGCGACACCGAGGCGGCGCTGCGCTCCATCCGCTGCCCGCTGCTGGCCATGCCGGCGAAGACCGACCTGTACTTCCCGCCGGAGGACGAGGAGTGGGCGTCCCAGTTCATCCCCAACGGGGAGGTCCGGGTCATCCCGACCGTCTACGGGCACTTCGGCGGCCTCGGGCAGAACCCGGCGGACAACGAGTTCATCGACCGAGCGCTGACGGAGCTGCTGGCCCGCCCGGCGTGACCGGGTAGGCGGGGTTCGGCTCCGACCCACGGCCGCGGGTGACGAGGGCCTTCCGATCGGCCGTCCGGCCCCTAGGCAGGACCGCGGCGGGTTCGATTCCCCGCGTTGGGGGCGGCCCGTGATTCCGGTCGGTAGCGTCGCGTCGCATTGCCCGACGACCGGAGGACCCGACGTGAGCACCGAGCAGCCGGCACCCCCTGCGCCCCCGCCGCCGCCCGTCTGGCGTCCGATGCCGCCGCCACCCGCGCGGGAGGCCGGCTTCTTCAAGCGCGGCTTCGGGTTGGGGCTGGGGGCGAGCCTGGGCGCCGGCATCGGTCTGGGTCTGGTCGGTCTCGGGCTCGTCATCGTCATGGTGATCGCCGTCGTCGGGTTGGTATCCGGTAGCGGGGCCAGCGGGACGGCCGAGCCAGTCACGGAGACGGTCTGGGGCGAGCCGACGGCCGGATCCAGGCTGCTCGCCGTCCCGATCACCGGGGTGATCCTCGGCGGGGAGAGCGACGGCGCCACCTTCGGTGGTTCCACCTATGGCTACGACGTCGCCGACACCATCGACGGGCTCGAGGCCGAGGACGCCGACGGACTGATCCTCGAGCTCAACACCCCGGGCGGCACCATCTACGGCTCGCGGGCCATCGCCGACGCGGTGCAGAGGTATCAGGAGCGGACCGGCAACCAGGTGATGGCCCACGTGCAGGGCCTGTCGGCGTCGGGTGGGGTGTACGCCATGGCCGGTGCCGACCAGATCGTCGCCGACCACGGCAGCCTGGTCGGCAGCATCGGCGTCGTCATGGGCCCGTTCCAGCGCTTCCGTGACGTCACCGGCATCCCGGGGTCGCTGCTGGAGCAGGGTGTGACCACCGAGGGCGGCATCACCGAGGAGTACCTGTCCCGAGGGCGCGGCAAGGACCTCGGCAACCCTTACCGCGACATGACCGAGGAGGAACGGGCGGTCCTGGGCGCCGGCCTGGACCGCGAGTACGCGGAATTCGTCGCCTGGGTGTCCGAGGCACGGGACATCCCGGCGCAGACCATCGTCGACGACCTCGGTGCTTTCGTCTTCGACGGCCGGAGCGCCGTCGAGCGCGGGTTGGTCGACCGGGTCCTGGGACGGGATGAGGCCTACCGGTTCGCCGCCGAGATGAACGACGTCGACCCCTCGGACACCCGGGTCGACCGGATCACCGGACCCGGGTTGCTGGCGTCCCTCCTCTCGGCCCGCTCGCCGGAGGGCGGTACCGGTGCGGTGGCCCTGGAGCCCGGGCGCAGCACGGTCTGCACGGGCGCACCCCTGGTGCTCGCGTATCACGGGGAGCTCTCGGCGGCCTGCACCGGAGGCTGAGCCCCCTGAGCCGCTGTTTCACGTGGAGCGGTGGCGGGGTCCTCGGTCCCTGGACGGGCGGCTCCGGCCGGGCCACGGTCGGTGAGAGCGGCCCGCGCGCCGCGGGCCGCCCGGCACCGAGGAGGAGCTGTGGCACGCAGGACGATC
The DNA here is from genome assembly GCA_038256725.1 of Mycobacteriales bacterium. Lineage (GTDB taxonomy): Bacteria > Actinomycetota > Actinomycetes > Mycobacteriales > Geodermatophilaceae > Blastococcus. The sequence continues at coordinate 19,771 of JBBSKB010000012.1, forward strand.
GACTGCCGGTCGATGCCGAGCGAGACGAACTGCACGATCATGATCAGCGGTGAGGAGCACGAGGTCGTCGAACTCGCCGCCGCCCACGCCGTCGCGGTGCACGGGCACACCGACGGGGAGGAGTTGCGCCAGGGGCTCCGCGCGGTGATGCGGGAGGAGAACGCCCTGCAGGTGGAGGACGGCGCCTTCCTCCAGCTCGTCGAGTTCCACGCCCGCGACCTCGGGGGCTTCCGCAACCTCACCGAGCTGTGGCGCGAACGGATGGGTCGCGAGACCACCGCGCGCTGGGGCATCGTGGGCGCCGACCGGGACCGGCCCGACACCTACGTCGAGCTGGTCGCCTTCCCGGACCACGACTCGGCGATGCGGAACTCCGAGCACCCCGTCACCACGGACTTCGCCAAGCAGATGCAGGAGGTCACCGAGGGCGAGGCCGGATTCCGCAATCTGGACGTCGCCATGGTCCTGCGGATGTGACCGGTTCCCGGCCCGGGAAGTCACATCGGCCGGCGCGGTGGGAGAGTAGAGCCGTGACTGAATCGACTCCCGCCCGCCGCGCGGTCCTGCACACCAACCACGGCGACATCACGGTGGACCTGTTCCCCGACCACGCCCCCAAGACGGTCGCGAACTTCGCCGACCTCGCCGAGGGCGCCCGTGAGTGGACGCACCCCGAGACCCGCAAGAAGACCACCGACAAGCTGTACGACGGCACGATCTTCCACCGCATCATCTCCGGCTTCATGATCCAGGGCGGCGACCCGCTCGGTCAGGGCGTCGGTGGCCCGGGCTACCAGTTCGGCGACGAGTTCCACCCCGAGCTCGCCTTCGACCGCCCCTACCTCCTGGCCATGGCCAACGCCGGCCCCGGCACCAACGGCTCGCAGTTCTTCATCACCGTGGGCCCGACGCCGCACCTGAACCGCAAGCACACCATCTTCGGCGAGGTGACCGACCCGGCCAGCCGCGAGGTCGTCGACAGGATCGCCGCCGTCCCGACCGCCCGTGGCGACAGGCCCCTCGAGGACGTGGTCATCCAGTCCGTCGAGGTGCAGCGCAGCTGAGCACCACCCCGGACGACGGGGGCGCCGGCCGGCCGGACCAGCCGGCGCCCCCGCCCGCCACCTGCTACCGGCACCCGGACCGGCCCACCGGCATCGCCTGCACGCGCTGCGGCCGGCCCATCTGCCCGGAGTGCATGATCCCGGCCTCGGTCGGCTTCCAGTGCCCGGAGTGCGTCCGGGCCGGCAACGCCACCGTCCGGACGGCGCGCACCGGCGGCCTGCGGGCCGCGGGACGGCGCTGGGGCGTCGTCACCCTCGCCCTCATCGCCCTCAACGTGGCGATGTTCGTCGTCACCGCGGTGTCGGCCTTCTCCGTGGGGAACTCCCCGGCGGACAACCAGCGGTCCCCGGTCTTCGTCGACCTGGCCCAGTGGCCGGCCGGCGTCCACTACCTCGACGAGTGGTGGCGGGTGCTCACCGCGGCCTTCCTGCACATCGGCCCGGTGCATCTCGCCATGAACATGCTCGCACTGCTGATCTTCGGCTCCGAGCTGGAGCGGCAGCTGGGACGGGCCCGCTACCTGGCTGTCTACCTGGCCGCGGCGCTCGGCGGCGCGGCCGCCATCCAGCTGCTCGGTGACCCGCGCGTGGTCGTCGCCGGCGCCTCCGCGGCGATATACGGGCTGCTCGGCGCGCTGGGCGTGCTCATGCTGGCCGGCCGGCAGGACGTCCGCGGTCTGCTGACCCTGCTGGCGATCAACGTGTTCATCAGTTTCCTGCCCGGGATCTCTCTCCTCGGGCACCTCGGCGGGTTGGTCGCCGGTGCACTGGCCGCAGGGGTGCTCCTCCTGTCCCGGCGCCGCCCGCAGCTGCAGGTCGCCGGCGTGGGGCTGCTCGCGGTGATCCTGCTCGTCGTCGCCCTGACCGTGCCGACACTGACGGTGGTGAACCTCTAGCCGCTCGGGTCCAGCTCGAGCAGCCGCCGCGCCACCACTGCGGGGTCGGCGCCGAGGTCGCGGCGGCCCAGGACGACCAGCACGCCGTCGTCGTCCGGGCCGGAGGTGGTGTCCAGGTCGAGGGTGACCGTGCGCATCCCGAGCCGCCGGGTCTCCCGGATCCGCACCTGCAGCCGCCCCCATGGCAGGTGCAGCCGCCCGGAGAGCCGGCGCACGTCGACGCCGTCGGGTCCGGCCGCGAGGCGCGGGCGCAGCAGCAGGTCCCGCGCGGACTGGGCCAGGACCAGCGCGGCGCCCACGCCCAGCAGCAGCCGGCCGGGGGCGTCGTCCACCACCAGCACCCCCGCCGCGAGCAGCGCTCCGAGGACCGTCGTGATCGCGATCTCGTTCGTCCGGGTGGTCCAGGTCACGGGGGGACCTTGCCAGGAGAGGTCCAGGTCATACGATGGCAGTCAGGGCGGACCGTTCGGCCGTGCCCCGAAACGTCGACGAGGAGTAACTCCATGCGGGATGCCGTCATCTGTGCCGCCGTACGCACGCCGGTCGGCAAGCGAGGCGGAGGTCTGTCGGGCGTGCACCCGGTCGACCTGTCCGCGCACGTGCTCAAGGCGCTCGCGGAGCGGTCGGGCCTCGACCCGTCCGTGGTCGAGGACGTCATCTGGGGCTGCGTCAGCCAGGTCGGCGAGCAGGCGTTCAACGTCGGGCGCAACGCGGTTCTCGCCGCCGGCTGGCCCGAGTCGATCCCCGGCACGACCGTGGACCGCCAGTGCGGCTCGTCCCAGCAGGCCGTCGCCTTCGCGGCCGCCACCGTCATCAGCGGCCAGGCCGACGTCGTCGTCGCCGGTGGTGTCGAGGCAATGAGCCGGGTGTCCATGGGGTCGAGCGCCAACCCCGCGAGCGGGGCCGGCCGCCCGATGGGCCCGATGTTCATGGAGCGCTACAACGGTGTCTCCCCCAACCAGGGCGTGGGCGCCGAGATGATCGCCGAGCGCTGGGGTTTCTCCCGCACGCAGCTCGACGAGTTCGCGATCGGTTCGCACGAGAAGGCCGCGAAGGCACAGGCCGACGGCGCCTTCGAGGAGGAGATCGTCCCGATCACCACCCCCGAGGGCCTGGTGAGCGCGGACGAGGGCATCCGCCCCGGCGGCACCGTGGAGAAGCTCGGCTCCCTGAAGACCCCCTTCAAGGAGAACGGCGTCATCAGTGCCGGCAACGCCAGCCAGATCTCCGACGGCTCCGCGGCGCTGCTGATCACCACCAGCGAGAAGGCCCGCGAGCTGGGCCTCACCCCGCTCGTGCGCATCCACACCACGGTGATGACGGGCGATGACCCGGTCATCATGCTCACCGCGCCGATCCCGGCGACGAAGAAGCTGCTGGAGCGCTCGGGGCTGTCGATCGACGACATCGGCGTCTACGAGGTGAACGAGGCCTTCGCGCCCGTGCCCATGGCGTGGCTCGCCGAGACCGGAGCCGACCCGGAGAAGCTCAACCCGCACGGCGGGGCGATCGCCCTGGGCCACCCGCTGGGTGGCTCCGGTGCCCGCCTGATGACGACGCTCATCCACCGCATGCGCAACACCGGCAGCCGCTACGGCCTGCAGACGATGTGCGAGGGCGGCGGCATGGCCAACGCCACCATCCTGGAGCTCATCGACGCCTGATCCACACCCTGCGGTCCCCAGGGCCGCTGATGACAGCCCCCGACGCCGAACCGGCGTCGGGGGCTGTCGTCGTCCGGGGTCCGGGAGGCGCCGTTCGAGGTGTCACCGCAGGTCAGAGCGGGTATGGCACAGCTGCGACGACCGCCTTGCACCAGCGGACAAGTCGACTCGTCCACAGCTGCATGCACAGCTGGGGACAGACTCACAGTCGTGTAGTTACGCGCATGGACGATCCGTCACACCCGTCCCAGCCCGCCCATCTGCGCAGGTCAGCGCGGTACGGGCCGGTCCCGTCCCTCCACATCCGGTGGACAACCCTGGGGGTGGGGCGCCATGTCGACCTGTGGACGACGGCGATCGGCTGTGCACAGACCCCGGAACGGCGCAGGCCCCCGTCCCGGGTGGGACGAGGGCCTGCGTGCGGCGTGCGGCGGGTCAGCGCCAGCGCATCGACATGACCAGCCCGGCGACCATCGCGCCGAAGCCGATCGCGAAGTTCCAGGAGCTCAACGACACCATGAACGGGATCTCGTCGCCGGCGATGTAGTACACGACGATCCAGAGCAGGCCGACCAGCAGCAGCCCGATCATGAGCCCGACGTACCAGCGCGGGCTGGGCTGCGCCAGGCGCGCCTGCGTCGCAGAGCGGGACTGGAGCACGCCCTCGGGCGGGGTGTAGACGGACTTCTTGCGCACCTTCGACTTGGGCACGTACCTGCTCCCTCCGGGTGGCCGGGTGCGTCCTCACCGGCCGTGACGCTTCCCAGCCTAAGCTGTGGGCGCAGCGCGACGACGCCGCCACGGTGGCGGACTCCCAGAACGGCCGTCGTCCGTTCGCCGGAGTGACGCAGGAGGTGCCCGTGGCCCGTCTGTCGGCCTGGGGGACGCTGGTGCCCGTCGTGGCCCTCGCGGCCGGCCTGCTGTTCGCCACCTCGGGCAGCACCGCGCAGGGGACCGATCTGCGGGCCGGTGAGGTCACCGAGCTCTCTGCGCTGATCCGTGAGCGCGAGGATGCCATCGCGAGCCAGGATCGGCGTCTGGCGGAGCTGCAGCGCCGCTCCGAGCAGCTCACCGAGCAGGCCGCGGCCCGCGACGGCGCCGTCGCCGACGCCCGGACCGCGGGCGAGGCAGGCGTGCCGGCCGCCGGGCTGGCGACCCTCAGCGGCCCTGGGATGGTCGTCACCCTCGACGACGCCCCCCGCCGGCCCGACGGCAGCCTGCCGGTGGGTGCCCGGCCGGACGACCTCGTCATCCACCAGTCCGACGTCCAGGCCGTCGTGAACGCCATGTGGGCGGCCGGCGCCACGGGCGTCGCGGTCATGGACCAGCGGCTGATCGCCACCAGCGCCGTCCGGTGCGTGGGCAACACCCTGCTGCTGCAGGGGCGCACCTACTCGCCGCCCTTCGTCATCACCGCCGTAGGCAACACCGGGGCAGTACGGCAGCAGCTGGCCGCCTCTCCGCAGATCGCCGTCTTCCGGCAGGTCGTGGACGCGTTCGGGCTGACCTACGAGGTGCGCGACCGGCCGCAGGTCGAGGTGCCCGCCTACGATGGCCCCCTGGCGCTGCAGCATGCCGCCGCGGGCTGAACCCCAGCGCCCGACCGACCACCCCGGGAGATCCGTGCCCGCCGACCGGCCCGTCCTCGTCGTCGACAACTTCGACAGCTTCGTCTACAACCTGGTCCAGTACCTGGGCCAGCTGGGCGTGCGCTGCATCGTGCGGCGCAACGACGCCGTCACCGTGGACGAGCTCGCCGACCTGGACGTGGCCGGCGTGCTGCTCTCCCCCGGTCCCGGCACGCCGGCCGACGCCGGCGTCACCGTGCCGATGGTGCACGCCGCGGCCGCGCAGGGCGTGCCCGTGCTCGGGGTCTGCCTCGGCCACCAGGCGATCGCGGAGGCGTTCGGCGGAGACGTGGTGCGCGCGCCCGAGCTGCTGCACGGCAAGACCAGCCAGGTCGTGCACGACGGCGTCGGCGTGCTGGCCGGCCTGCCGTCGCCCTTCACCGCCACGCGGTACCACTCGCTCGCCGTCGACGCCGCCACCGTGCCCGGCGAGCTGGAGGTCACCGGGCACACGCCCTCAGGGATCGTCATGGCACTGCGGCACCGCGAGCTGCCGATCGAGGGCGTCCAGTTCCACCCGGAGTCGGTGCTCACCGAGGGCGGCCACCGGATGCTGGCCACCTGGCTGACCAGCTGCGGCCTGGCCCCCGACCCCGCCGCCCTGGAGGCGGCTTCGGCGGCCGCCGAGCGACTGAACGTCGCCACCGCCTGACCTCTGGTCCACGAACGACGAAGGGCTCCTCCCGGATCGGGAGGAGCCCTTCGTCGTGGGCGTTCGGGATCAGCCGCCGGGGGCGGCGGTGCCGGTGGCCGGGGTGTCGGCGCCGGCGATCAGCAGGATGATCGTCGTGTCCGAGGGCACCGTGGAGCCCGGCGGCGGCTCGGTCGTCAGGACCTGCCCGGCCCCGACCGAGCCGTCGTTCTCGACCGTCTCCCGGACGAAGTTGGTGAACCCGACGGCGCGCAGGTTGGCCTCGGCGGCCGACGGCGACTGACCCGCGACGTTGAGGACGACGATGTCGCCGCGGCCGCCGGAGACCTGCAGGACGATCCGGGTGTCGGCGGTCGCCGCGCTGCCCCCGCCGGGGGTGGTGGCGACGACGGTGCCGGCCGGCTGCGCCGAGGCAACCGGCTCGGTGCTGATCTGGGCCTCGCTGAAGCCGGCGGCGGTCAGCACGCCGCGGGCGTCGGCCTCGCTGCGGTTGAGCACGTCGGGCAGCCGCACGCTGCCGGTGGAGAGGCCGAGGGTGACCGTGCCGTCGGGCGAGACGGACTGGCCCTCCGTGGGGCTGACGGCCGCAACCGTGCCCTCCTTCTCGAGCGACTCCTCCTCCTCGCTCTCGATCGTGCCGTCGAACCCGGCCCGCTCGAGCGCGGCGCGGGCGCGCTCCTCGTCCAGGCCGACGATGTTCGGCACCAGCACGGTGTCGGGCGCCGTGCCGATGATCAGCTCGACCTCGGACCCCTCGTCCACCTGCGCGCCGCTGGCGGGCGTGCTGTCCAGCACCACGCCGACCTGCGCCTCGTCGGTGACCACGCGGGGGGTGCGGGTGCCGGCCTCGAGGCCGACCGCGGTCAGCGCCGCCACCGCGTCGGCCTCGGGGAGGTTCTGCAGCGGGGGCACCTGCACCTGCGCGACGGTCGGCTCGGTGGGCTCGTCACCGCCCATCGAGAGCGCCGCCGCGATGGCGCCGCCCAGGAGCAGCACGGCCAGCACCGAGACGACGGCGATGATGATCCGGCGCTTGCGGCGGCGGGCCTGCTCGTCCTCGTCGTCCCACTCGTCGAAGCCGCCGTAAGCGGGCGCGGCGCCGATGATCGCGGTCTTCTCGGCGTCGCCCATGACCGGTGTGGCCTCGACCCGCTGGCCGGCCAGCGCCCGCAGCAGGTCGTTGCGCATGTCCGCGGCCGACTGGTAGCGGTTGGCCGGGTTATTGCTCATGGCCTTGAGCACGATGGCGTCGAGCTCGGCCGGGATCTCCGGGTTGATCGACGACGGCAGCCGCGGGTCCTCGCGCACGTGCTGGTAGGCCACGGCCACGGGGGAGTCGCCGGTGAACGGCGGCGCGCCGGTGACCAGCTCGTAGAGCATGCAACCGAGGGAGTAGACGTCCGAACGGGCGTCCACGCTCTCGCCGCGGGCCTGCTCGGGGGAGAGGTACTGGGCGGTCCCTATGACGGCGGCGGTGGAGGTCATCGTCGCCGCCGAGTCGGACACCGCCCGGGCGATGCCGAAGTCCATCACCTTGACGGTGCCCTGGGGCGTGATCATCACGTTCCCGGGTTTGACGTCCCGGTGCACGATGCCGTTCCGGTGGCTGAAGTCCAGGGCGCCGCAGACGTCGGCGGCCAGCGTCATCGCCCGCTCGGCGGGGAGGTGGCCCTCGCGGCGGATCACGTCGCGCAGCGTCTCGCCCTCGACGTACTCCATGACGATGTAGGGAGTGGCACCGAGCGAGGTGCGGTCCTCGCCGGTGTCGTAGACCGCGACGATGGCCGGGTGGTTGAGCGAGGCAGACGCCTGCGCCTCGCGGCGGAACCGCACCTGGAAGGACGGGTCGCGGGCCAGGTCGCTGCGCAGCACCTTGACCGCCACCTCGCGGCCCAGCCGGAGATCGCGGCCGTGGTGGACCTCGGCCATCCCGCCGCGGCCGAGCACCTCGCCGATCTCGTAGCGCTCGCCGAGCACCTGCGGCGTGGTCATCGGAGGTCCTCTCGAACGGGAGCGTGCGTCGTCCGGGCGCGGACCGCGGCACGCGGGCAACGGCCGGAGCGGGCTGCCGGCAGGATGCCGACGGCGAGCCTAGTGGCGCGGCGACGCGTTCCCGGGGAACCGGGAGGGGTCAGCCGGGTCACCTGGTCACTTCCGCAGCAGCGGCACCAGGAGGGTTCCCCGCCCCGCCGCCGGGGGCCGGGGCGCCCGTCCCGCCACCGCCGGGCGGGGGAACGGTCGCGGTCGGCTCCGCCGGCTGACCGGGCAGCGTCGTCGTGGGGGCGGACGTGGTCGGGCTCGTCACCGGAGTGCTGGGGGCCGGCGCCGAAGACGTCGGCGGGCGGCTGGTCGTCGGGGCCACGGTCGGCGTCGGCGACGGCGCGGGCGCGGGCGCGGGCTCGGGCTCCGGCTGGGGGGCCGGCGCCTCGGTCCGCGGTTCCTCCGCCACCGTCCAGCCGTCCTCGGCGACGCGCAGCGTGACGGTGGACCCCGGGTCCACGGTCATGCCGAACGGGACGATGGCCGCCACGGCGTTCGCGTCGAAGTTCCGGCCCAGATCGGCGAGCAGCGAGCGGCCGGCCGTCTCCCGCACCACGACGAGACCCAGCCCCTCCAGTTGCGCCGCTACGTCGTCGGCGTCCCTGCCCACGTAGTCGCGGGCCGGGCCGAGCAGCACGCCCGACGCTGATGCGGGAGATCCGGTCGAGGTGCCGGTCGGTCCGGTGGTGGGGTCGCCGTCGTCCCCGTCGCCTCGGGTCAGCAGCAGCGCGGTGCCACCACCGACCAGGAGCAGCACGACCAGCGCGGCGACCAGCCACAGCCAGCGGCGAGCGCCCCGGGCGGGGGCCGGCTCGTCGTCGACGCCCCAGTCGTCGTCGTCCGGGCCGTGCAGCGGCGGCATGGGCGGTACGGGCCCGGTCGCGGGGGTCAGCGCCCGGGTGCCGGTCAGCGCGCCGGGTTGCGCGGCGAGGACGGTCGTCCGGCTGTCCGCGAGGTCGGGGTGGACGACCTGGGTGGGCGCGGTGTGCGGGCCCACCGGCACCGGGGCCACGGTGCCGCCGGCGGCCACGCGCCGGATCGCGTCGGCGAATGCACCGCCGTCGGCGAAACGGTCGGCCGGGTCCTTGGCCAGGGCCCGCTCCACCAGCAGCCGGACGGCCGGGGGGACCTCGGCGGGCAGCGGCGGCGGGGGGCGGTTGATGTGGGCGAGCGCGATCGCGACCTGCGAGGTGCCGTCGAAGGGCCGGCCGCCGGTCAGGCACTCGTAGGCGACGACGCCGAGGGAGTAGACGTCGGAGGCGGCGTTGACCTCCAGCCCCTGGGCCTGCTCGGGGGAGAGGTACTGGGCGGTGCCGACGACCATGCCGGTACGGGTGAGCGGTGTTGCGTCGCGCGCCTGGGCGATGCCGAAGTCGGTCAGCTTCACGACGCCGTCGGGGCGCACCATGAGGTTGCCCGGCTTGATGTCGCGGTGGACGACGCCGGCGCGGTGCGCGGCCGACAGGCCCTCGGCCGACTGCTCGAGCACGTGCAGCGTCCAGTCGACGGGCAGCTTCCCCTCGTCGTGCAGGATCTGCGCCAGCGGCTGGCCCTCGACGAACTCCATGACCAGGAACGCGAGCTGCTTGCTCCCGGAGTCGTCGACGGTCTCGCCGTAGTCGTAGACCGAGGCGATGTTGGGGTGCGACAGAGCCGCGGTGTGCCGGGCCTCGTTGCGGAAGCGGGCCAGGAAGCTCGGGTCGTCGGTGTACTCGCTCTTGAGCACCTTGGCCGCGACGATGCGGTCGAGCACCCGGTCGCGGGCCTTCCAGACCTCGCCCATGCCGCCCACGGCGATCGGGGCGGTGATCTCGTAGCGGCCGGCGAGCAAGCTGCCGGTGGCCAGGGTCATCGGCCCCCCTGCCCGTCGAGGTAGGCCTGGATCACCTGGCGGGCGATCGGCGCGGACGTGTCCCCACCCGTTCCCCCACCGTTGCGGACGAACACGGCGACGGCGATCTGCGGGTCGTCGGCCGGCGCGAAGCCGATGAACCAGTTGTGGTCGGGGCCGTCGTTCTGCGCCGTCCCGGTCTTGCCGGCCACCTGGACGCCGTTGATCCGTGCGCCGCGGCCGGAACCGTTGTTCACGACGCTGGTCATCATCGTGGTGAGCTGCTCGGCGACGTCCTCGGAGACCGGCTGCGACAGCTCCTCCGGGTCGGTCTCGTCGATGACCGTGAGGTCGGGGGCGAGCAGCTGGTCGACCAGGTAGGGCTTCATCAGCGAGCCACCGTTGGCCACGGCGGCGGCGAGCATCGCGGCCTGCATCGGGGTCATCTGCACGTCCTGCTGGCCGATCGAGCTGATGCCCAGAGCGGCGTCGTTCTCGATGTCCCCGACGGTGCTCCCCTCGACGCGCAGCGGCATCTCGAAGCGGTCACCGGTCATGCCGAAGGCCTCGGCCATGGACCGGATCTCGTCCTCGCCGAGGTCGATGCCGAGCTGGGCGAAGGCGGTGTTGCAGGAGATCGTGAGGGCGTCGATCAGCGGCTGCTCGCCGCTGGCGCTGCACGCCGAGCCGTTGAAGTTGGTCAGGTCGGTGGTCGTGCCGGGCAGGCGGAGGACCTGGGGTGCCGGGACGACGGTCTCCGGCGTGTACCCGTTCTCCAGGGCGGCCGCGGCCACGATGACCTTGAAGATCGATCCGGGGGCGTAGCGCCGGCTGATCGCCTGGTTGCCGCGCGGGTCCGGGTCGGCCGCCTCGAGCTGTGCCGACGCCTCGCGGATCCCGTCGGGGTCGTGGCTGGACAGCAGGTTGGGGTCGAAGGTCGGCGTGCTGGCCAGGCCCAGGATCGCGCCGGTGGACGGATCGAGCGCCACCACCGCGCCTACCTGGCCCTCCAGGCCGGCCATCGCGGCCTGCTGGACGGCCGGGTCGAGGGTGAGGACGACGTCGCCGCCGGAGGGGTCGCGGCCGGTGAAGAGGTCCGAGATCCGGCGTACGAACAGCCGGTCGTCGGTGCCGGCGAGCAGCGCGTTCTCCGCGCGCTCCATGCCGGTGGCGCCGTAGATGACCGAGTAGAAGCCGGTGACGGCGGCGTACAGCCCGCCCTGCGGGTACTGGCGCAGGTACTTCAGCCGGTCGTCGGTAGGGGTGGACAGGGCGATCGGCTCGCCGGCCACCACGATCGCGCCGCGCTCCCGCGAGTACTCGTCGGAGAGGACGCGGGTGTTGCGGCCGTCCTCGCGGAGCTCCTCCGAGCGCACGACCTGGATGTAGTTGATGTTGACGATCAGCAGCGTGAAGAGCACCAGCACGCTGATCGCCACCCGGCGCAACGGGGCGTTCACGGCTGCACCACCTCGGTGGGCGCGTCGGTGAGCCGCTGCGGCGCGACATGCGGCGTGGCCGGGCGGCGGGCGGCGTCGCTGATCCGCACGAGGAGGGCCACCAGGCCGAAGTTGGCCACCAGCGAGGAGCCGCCGTAGGCGAGGAACGGCGTCGTCAGGCCGGTGAGCGGCAGCAGGCCAGTGACCCCGCCGAGGACGACGAACAGCTGCCAGGCGACGGCGAAGGACAGGCCGGCGGCGAGCAGCTTGCCGAAGGGGTCCCGCACGATGAGCGAGGTGCGCAGGCCGCGCTCGACGAGGATCAGGTAGACCATGATCACCGCAGCGAGGCCGAACAGGCCCAGCTCCTCGCCGATCGCCGAGGCGATGAAGTCGCTCTTGGCGATCGGCACCTCGTCGGGCCGGCCGCCGCCCAGCCCGGCGCCGAACATCCCGCCGGTGCCCAGGCCGAACAGCGACTGCGCCACCTGGTAGCCCGAGCCGTCGTAGTAGGCGAAGGGGTCCAGCCAGGTGTCCACGCGGGCCTGCACGTGGTCGAACGCCTGGTAGGCGAGCGTCGCGCCGGCGGCGAACAGCAGCAGGCCGATGACCAGCCAGCTGGACCGCTCGGTGGCGACGTAGAGCATCACCACGAAGATGCCGAAGAGCAGCAGCGAGCTGCCGAGGTCCCGCTCGAAGACCAGCACCAGGATCGAGACGACCCACACCACGAGAACCGGGCCGAGGTCGCGGCCGCGGGGCAGCTCCAGCCCCATCACCCGGCGGCTGGCCAGGGCCAGCACGTCGCGCTTGTCCACCAGGTAGGCGGCGAAGAAGACGACCAGGCAGATCTTGGCGAACTCACCGGGCTGGATGGAGAAGCCGGCCACCCGGATCCAGATCTTGGCACCGTTCACCTCGGAGATCGAGGACGGGAGGATCGCCGGCAGGGTCAGCAGCACCAGGCCCAGCAGCATGAGGATGTAGGCGTAGCGGGACAGGAGCCGGTGGTCGCGCACCACCAGCAGCACGGCGACGAACAGCAGCAGGCCGATGGTCGCCCACAGCAGCTGCACCGGGGCGTCGGCACCCGAGTCGGGGTCGGCGATGTCCAGCCGGTGGATCATCACCAGCCCCAGACCGGTGAGCACGGCGACGCAGGGCAGCAGCAGCGGATCGGCGTAGGGCGCGAACTTCCGGACGACGAGGTGCGCACCGGTCCACAGCGCGGTGAACCAGACGCCGAAGGTGGCCAGCTCCGGGCGCAGCGAACCGGTGACCGTCAGGTCGACGATGCACTGCGCCGCCAGCGTGATCGCGACGGCGAAGACCAGCAGCCAGGCCTCGGTGCCGCGCCGGGTCGGCACGGCGCCCGTGGCGGCGGCGCGGGGATCGGTGGTCGGTCCGGCCATCACCCGGCCTCCCGGCAGTCCACCCCCGGCCGGGACGACGACGTCGTCGCGGCCGACGTGCCGGCGTCGGGGGAGCTGTCCGGGGTGGTCGGCTCGGCGCCCGGCACGGCCGGGGTGGGTGCGGCCTCGGGAGCGGGCTCGACGGGGGGCACCGAGCCGTCCGGCGTCGGGACGGCGCCCTCGGACTGCGGCGCCTGGGTGGCCTCGGCTTCCTCCTCGGCGGTGCGGCAGGCCGGCAGCCGTTGGTCGCGGAGCGCTGCGACGATGCGGTCGGCGTCGGCCGCGTCGTCGGCGGTGATGCCGCCCTGCACCCGGTTGCGGGCGGCCGGCGTCAGGTCGGTGACCGGCAGCTCGGCGTCCTGGTCCACCCGGTAGAGGTCCAGGCCGAGCAGCGAGACGTCCAGCCCGCGGAAGACCGCCACCTGCTCGGTGCCCTGCTGCTCGTCGACCCCGACGAACCAGTGCTGCAGCGCCCAGACGTAGGTACCGATCGCCCCGGCCACGAGCACGACCAGGAGGATCCCCGCCCCGAGGAGGAGTCGCAGCGGGCGGCGGCGGGCGGAGGGGCCACCGCCCGACGGCGGTGCGGGCGGCGGCGAGGGCGGCGGTGTCGGATCGGCGAGCGCGGCCCGGCCGGCCGCGGAGGTGCCGTCGACCTGGCGCTGCCCGATGTAGTCGCCCGCGGCGCCGTCGACGACGGGCTCCATGAGCACGCCGCTGCCGTCGTCATCGACGACGTCGGCCACGATCACGGTGATGTTGTCGGGGCCGCCGCTGCGCAGCGCCAGCTCGATCAGCCGGTCCGCGGTGGTCTGCGGGTCGGGGTCGGTCATCGCGTCGGCGAGGGTCTCCTCGCTGACGACGCCGGAGAGCCCGTCGGAGCACAGCAGGTAGCGGTCGCCGGTCCGCGCCTCGCGCATGGAGAGGTCGGGCTCGACCTCCTGGCCGTTGAGCGCCCGCAGCAGCAGCGAGCGCTGGGGGTGGCTGTTGGCCTCCTCGGCGGTGATCCGGCCGTCGTCGATCAGCGTCTGCACGAACGTGTCGTCGTGGGTGATCTGGGTGAACTCGCCGTCGCGGAGCAGGTAGGCGCGGGAGTCGCCGACGTGGCAGAGCGCCAGCCGGCCACCGGCGAACAGGATCGCCGTCAGCGTCGTCCCCATGCCCTCGAGCTGCGGGGAGTCGCGGATCACCTCGCGCAGGTGCTCGCTGCCGTCGAACACGCCCTGGCGCAGGGCCTGGAGCATGTCGCCCGACGGGGTGTCGTCGTCGAGGTGCTGCAGGGCGGCGATGACCACCTTGCTGGCGACGTCGCCGGCCGCGTGACCCCCCATGCCGTCGGCGACCGCGAGCAGTCGCGGACCGGCGTACACCGAATCCTGGTTGTTGCCGCGGATCAGTCCGCGGTCCGAACGCGCTGCGTAGCGCAGGACGAGACTCATGAGCGCAGCTCCAGGGCCGTCTGGCCGATACGGATCGGCTGACCGGGGTTGATCAGCAGCGGACCCTGGACGCGCTGCTGATCGAGGTAGGTGCCGTTGGTGGAGCCTAGGTCCTCGACGTACCACTGGCCGCCGCGGTTGGTCAGCCGAGCGTGACGGGAGCTGGCGAAGTCGTCGGTGAGGACGAGCGTGGAGTCGTCCGCCCGGCCGACGAGGATCGGCTGCTCCCCGAGGGTGATCTTGGTACCGGTCAGCGGGCCGGCGGTGACGACGAGGGTGCGGGGACCCTTGCTGCCGCGCTTCCGGCCCGGTGCGGCGGCCCGGGGCGGGACCGACGCGACGCGACCGACGCGGCCGCCGAACAGGTCGGCCCGCACGACGCGGAACGCAGCGAAGATGAACAGCCACAGCAGCAGGAGGAAGCCGAAGCGGAATCCCTGCACCACGATCTCTGCCATCAGCCGGCCACCTCGCTCACCATCGACGAGGTCGTGCCCGGTACCGCCCGGCTCATGCGTGATCCCGGCGTCCCCGTCACGCGCCGTCCCGGCGGTACACCAGCACCGAGTGGCCGATCCGGATGACGTCGCCGTCGGAGAGCGGCTGGCGGCTGACCCGCCGGCCGTTCACCAGGGTGCCGTTGGTCGAGCCGAGGTCCTCGACGGTCGCGATGCCGCCGTCCAGGACGACGTCGACGTGCTTGCGGCTGACGCCGGTGTCGGGGAGCCGGATGTCGGCCTCGGTGCCGCGCCCGATCACGTTGCGCCCGGTGGTCAGCTCGTGGCGGGTGCCCGGGCCGTCGACGACCAGGGCGTGCGTGATGGTCGCGCGGCTGCCCGGACGGGCGGAGGACGGCGAGACCCGGCCGGTGTCGCCGACATGCCCGCGCAGCGGGGGGAGGGGCGGCAGCGGGGGATGGCCGGGCAGCGGGGGGACGCCGGCGGGGGCGAGGTCACCGCGGGCGCTGGGCGCGTCGGGGTCGGCGACCTCCGAGGAGACCTCGAAGACGCCGGTGGGCAGGTCGCTGTCCAGCTCGAGGTGCACGCGGACGGCGTCGAAGATCGAGTAGCCCTCGTCGTCGATGTGCTCGGAGACCATGTCCGCGAGCTCACCGGCGAGCTGGTCGGACCACTGGCCCAGGTGCTCGTAGTCGGTGTCGCCCAGGCGGACCACGTAGACGTTGGGCGCGAGGATGCGGCCCTCGCCGACGACCGAGCGCTGCTCGTCGGCCTCGCGCTGCAGGGCCTTGGCGATCTCGGCCGGGTGCACCTTGCCCTTGAACAGGCGGGCGAACGCGAGGCCGACCATCCCTTCGAGCCGTCGCTCGAAGCGCTGCAGCACACCCACAGTCGCTCCCTCGTGCTCGGCCGGACGTTCTCGTGGTCAGCCGTGATCGTAGCCGGGCGGCGCGGCGCGAACGGGCCAACGCGCGTCGTCCGACACGTTTGTGACGGCTGCCTGGGAACGACGGCCCCCCTGCCCGGGTTGTGCGCGGCCGGGCTGCTAATGTCGTCGCTCGCCGGGCAAGTGGCGGAATGGCAGACGCGCACGGTTCAGGTCCGTGTGTCCGAGAGGACGTGGGGGTTCAAGTCCCCCCTTGCCCACCCAGGTACGAAGGCCGGGTCCCGACGGGGCCCGGCCTTCGTCGTTCCGGTGCCGGCCTACCCCCGGCGGGCCGCCAGGTCGGCGAACCAGCGCACCGCGGCCGGGTCGTCGACGGCGCCGAGGTTGCACGCCCGGTCCACCGCGACGCCCTGCATGATCCGCTTGATCGGGACCTCCAGCTTCTTGCCGGTCGTGGTGTGCGGGATCGCCGGCACCTCGAGCACCTCGTCGGGCACGTGCCGGGGCGAGGCCTGGGTGCGGACGGCCGTGCGGATGCGGTCGACCAGCGCCTCGTCCAGGACGGCGCCCTCGGCGAGCCGCACGAACAGCGGTAGCCAGTAGCCGCCGTCGGGCTGCTCGATGCCGAGCACCAGCGCCTCGGCGACCTCGGGCAGCGCCTCGACGGCCTGGTAGATGTCGGAGCTGCCCATGCGCACGCCGTGCCGGTTCAGGGTGGAGTCCGACCGGCCGTGGATGACGCAGGTCCCGCGGCCGGTGACGGTCAGCCAGTCGCCGTGCCGCCACACGCCGGGATAGGTGTCGAAGTAGGCGTCGTGGTACCGCCGGCCGTCCTCGTCCCCCCAGATCCGCAGCGGCATCGAGGGCATCGGCGCGAGGATGACCAGCTCGCCGACCTCGTCGACCAGGGGCCGGCCCTCGTCGTCCCAGGACTCGACGTGGCAGCCGAGCGCGCGCCCGGACATCTCGCCGAGGTGGACCGGCAGCCAGGGGGAGCCGCCCACGAGCGTCGCGGCGAAGTCGGTGCCCCCGCTGAACACCCGCAGCACGAAGTCGGGCCCCAGCTCGTCGTAGACCCAGCGGAAGGAGCTCGCCGGCAGCGGAGAACCGGTGACCCCCAGGCTGCGCAGCGCGGACAGGTCGTGGTCGCGCGCCGGGTGCAGGCCGGCCTTCTCGCACGCCTGCAGGTAGCCGGGGCTGACGCCGAGGCTGGTGAGCCGGTGCTCCTCGGCCAGCTGCCACAGCCGGTCGACCGAGGGGTACATCGGGTTGCCGTCGTACAGCACGGCGGTGCTGCCGGTGAGCAGCCCGCTGACCATGCTGTTCCACATGATCCAGGTGGTCGAGGTGTAGGACATGCCGCGGTCGCCGGGCTGCGGGTCGTTCTGCAGCCCGCTCTGCGCCAGCGCCATGACCAGGATCCCGCCGTGGCCGTGCACCAGGCCCTTGGGCAGCCCCGTCGTCCCGGACGAGTAGACGACCCACAGCGGGTGGTCGAAGGGCAGCTGGACCGGTGCGGCGTCACCCGGCTCGGCCAGCAGCTCCGACCACGGGATCGCGCCGCCGGCGGGCTCGGAGCCGAGCACGGGCACCTGGACGACGGCGCGCAGCGACGGCAGCGCGGCCGCGAGGTCGGCGACGAGCTCGCGGCGGTCGTGCTCCCGGCCGCCGAAGCGGTAGCCGTCGACGGCGATCAGCAGCACCGGCTCGAGCTGGGCGAACCTGTCGACCGCGCTCTGCAGGCCGATCTCCGGGCCGCACGCGGACCACACCGCGCCGATGCTGGCCGCGGCGAGGAAGGCCACGACCGCCTGCGGGATGTTGGGGAGGTAGCCGACGACCCGCTCGCCCGGCTGGACGCCCATCCGGCGCAGCGCCGTCGCCACCGCGCCGACCTGCTCCGTCAGCTCCGCCCAGGTGACCTCGGAGACCGTGCCGTCCTCCGACACCGAGACCAGTGCCGTCTCCGCGCCCCTGCTCTCGCCGCGCCGGAGGACGTGCTCGGCGTAGTTCAGCCGTGCGCCGGGGAACCAGACCGCGCCCGGCATGCTGCGGTCGGCCAGCACCGCGTCGTACGACGTCCCGGGCGCGATGTCGAAGAAGTCCCACACCTCGGCCCAGTACTCCTCGAGGTGCTCGACCGACCAGCGCCACAGGGACTCGTAGTCCTCGAACCGGACGCCGTGCTCCGCCTCGATCCGGCGGGCGAAGGCGGTGAGCTTCGAGCTCTCCTGCCGCTCGGCGGACGGGGCCCACAGCACCTGGCCGGGCTCGCCGAACTCGTGGTCACCGGTCACGCGTGCCTCCTGCGGATGGCGGGGAGCGGGGGTGGGCCGGCCTCGCCGGTCCGCTCCTCGCAGCATGGCACGGGCGGTTCCGGCGCCTCGGGGGGACGTCAGCGCCCGGGCAGCACCTGCGGCCCGTCGTCGTCGTCCTCGTCCCGGCCGCCGAAGGACTGGATCAGCAGGACGACACCCCACGGGCCGATGACCCAGATCGGCCAGAAGTAGAGGAACTCCCAGGTCGCCAGTGAGGTGACCGCCCAGATGCCGATCACGAGGGCCGCGGTGCTCGCCCAGGTGCGCCACGCCCAGGCGTCGGCGTCGTGCCATCCGCCGTGGCGTGCCGGCCGGTCCGCGCGCCGGGCGGGCATGGCACCGCTGCGCACGGCGGGCGCCGCGCCGCCGGGCAGGTCGGTGGTCAGCTCGGCGAGCTCGCCGTAGGTCTTCGCGGCGTAGGCGCGGGTCAGCCGCTCCTCGTACTCCGCGACGGTGAGCCGGCCCGCGGTCATGTGCTCGCCGAGCACGGAAGCGACGGCGGAGCGGTCGGCGTCGGCGGCGCGGAGGTGCGGTTCGGGCATCGGGCACTCCCAGGTGGCGTGGGCTCCAGTATCGGGGCGCACGCCGCCGTCGGCGTCCACCCATCGGTGGGTTCCACGTGGAACCGGGGGCTCAGCCGGCCGGCGGCACGACCGCGTTCGTGAGGTGCCGGCCGATGACCATCCGCTGGATCTGGTTGGTGCCCTCGAAGATCTGCATGACCTTCGCCTCGCGCATGTAGCGCTCGGCCGGGTGGTCGCGGGTGTAGCCGGCCCCGCCCAGCACCTGGACGGCGTCGGTGGTCACCCGCATCGCCGCGTCGGTGGCGATCAGCTTGGCGATGCTGGCCTGCCGGGAGTAGGGCTTTCCGGCGTCCTTGCGGCGGGCGGCGACCAGGTAGGTGGCACGGGCCGACTCGACGGCGGCCGCCATGTCCGCCAGCAGGAAGGAGACGCCCTGGTGCTGGGCGATCGGGCGACCGAAGGCCTCCCGCTGCACCGCGTAGCCGACGGCGAGGTCCAGCGCGGACTGCGCCAGCCCGACGGCGACGGCGCTGATGCCCAGCCGGCCGGAGTCCAGCGCCGCCAGCGCGATGCCCATGCCGCGCCCGCGCTCGCCGACGAGCCGGTCGGCGGTCACGGGGACGTCGTCGAGGCGGATCGCCGCGGTCGTGGAACCGGTCAGCCCCATCTTCTGCTCGGGTGGAGCAGCGCTGACACCGGCCAGGTCGGGCGTGAGGTGGAAGCAGGAGATGCCCTTCGCGCCGTCGTCCGGCGTGCGCAGGAACGTCGAGTAGAAGTCGGCGTGCCCGCCGTGGGTCACCCACGCCTTCTCACCCGCGGCCAGCCAGCCGTCGCCGTCGACCCGGGCACTGGCCCGCAGCGCCGCGGCATCGGAGCCGGCGTGCGCCTCCGACAGGCAGTAGGCCCCCAGGAGCTGACCGCCCACCATGTCCGGCAGCAGGTCGCGGCGCTGGGTCTCGGTGCCGAACCGGTCGATCGGGAAGCAGGACAGCGTGTGCACGCTGACGCCCAGCGCCACGCTGGCCCACCGTGCGGCGAGCTCCTCGACCACCTGCAGGTAGACCTCGTAGGGCTGGCCCCCGCCGCCGACGTCCTCACCGAAGGGCAGCCCCATGAGGCCCGCCTCGCCCAGCAGCCGGAACACCTCGCGGGGGAACCGCTCCTCGCGCTCGTACGCGGCCGCCTTCGGGGCCAGTTCGGCGTCGGCGATCTCGCGGGTGAGCGCGAGCAGGTCCTCGGCCTCGCGGGTGGGCAGCTCGCGGTCGACGGGCACGGTTCTCCTCCAGGACGGCGTGCCCGGACGGTACCTGCGATCCCGGCGGCGTCAGCCGGGGAGGAGCACCTCGAGCCTCGCCGGCCCACGCAGGATGCGGTTCGGCTTGTAGGTGAGCTCGCCCGGCTCCGCACCGTCCATCCGTCGGGCCAGGGCCTGCAGCGCCACCTTGCCCTCGAGCCGGGCCAGGGGGGCACCGAGGCAGTAGTGGGCGCCGATCCCGAAGGCGAGGTGCGGGCTGGTCCGGGTGGGGTCCATCCGCAGCGGGTCGGGGTGGTGCACCGGGTCCCGCCCCGCGGCCGCGATGAGGAGCACCACCCGCCCGCCCGCGCGCACGGTTCCGCCCGGGACCTCCAGGTCCTCGCGCGCGGTCCGGCCCGTCATCTGCACCGGCGGGTCGAGGCGCAGCACCTCCTCGACGAACCCGGCGGCGCAGGCCTCGTCCGTCGCGACCCGGGCGCGCAGCTCGTCGTCCCGCAGCAGCGCGAGCGTGCCGTTGGCGATCAGGTTGACCGTCGTCTCGTGCCCGGCGACGAGCAGCAGCTGGGCGGTGCTGAGCAGCTCGTCGTTGCTCAGTCGGTCGCCCTCGTGCTCGATCTGCACCAGGGCGCTGAGCAGGTCGTCCCGGGGGTCGGCGCGGCGCTGCGCGCACAACTCGGTGAAGTAGACGCGGAACTCGTCGGCGGCGGCCCGCCGGGCCCGCTGCTCCGCGGTGTCCTCCGCCGTGATGCCGTCGTCCAGGCTCTTGGCCAGCACGTCGGACCACGCGGAGAAGCGCGGGTGGTCCTCCTCGGGGACGCCGAGCATCCGGCTGATCACGGTGACCGGGAGCGGGTAGGCGAGGTCACCGACCACCTCGAGCCGCCCGCGCGCGGTGGCGGCGTCCAGCAGGTCCTCGGTCAGCTGCTCGACGAACGGCGTGAGTTCCTTGACGGTCCTGGGGGTGAATGCCTTGCTCACCAGCCGGCGCAGCCGGGTGTGGTCCGGCGGGTCGAGGAACAGGAAGCTGCGCTGCCGGTCCAGCCGCGCCAGCTCCTCCGGGGGCAGCGTCGCGGCGACCTCCTGCCACTGGGTCGAGGTCGTGCGGTCGGAGCTGACCAGGGGCGATCTCAGCACCGCATCGCAGTCGGCGTGCGCGGTGAGCAGTGCGAAGGAGCCGTCGGGGGCGACGATCGGGCCGCGGTCGAGCAGCTGCTGCCACAGCGGATACGGGTCGACGACGTCGACGTTGCGAACCAGGTCCTCGAGCGTGGTCACCGGAACATCAGTCCTTCGAAGTCTCCGGACGACCGCCAGCCGTCCAGGTAGGTGAAGTACGCGGCCGCACCGGCCGGGTACCCGACGTTGAGCTTCGCGCGCAGACCGGCGTCGTGACCCTCGTTGTTGTAGTAGCCGGGGGTGCAGTCGGGCGAGCCGATCACGCCCCTGCCGGGGTGGGTGAGCAGGAGGTCGACCCAGGCCTGCTCGGCCTCGGCGGTGACCTCGACCTCGCACGTACCGGTGTCCAGGGCGTGCCGCACGACCGCGGCGATGGTGCGGCCGGACTCGGTGAGGTTGTGCGGGACGTTGCTGATCAGGTTGGCGCCCTGCGTGGGCTGGACCACGAACAGGTTCGGGAACCCGTGCACGTGGGTGCCGTGCAGGGTGCGCATGCCGTCGGCCCAGCGCTCGGAGAGCGTGACGCCGTCCCGCCCGGTCGCGTCGTAGCCCGCCCGGCGGGTGTACTCGGTGCCCACCTCGAAGCCCGACGCGTAGATGATGCAGTCGACCTCGTAGGCGCGGCCGCCGGCGACGACGGCGGTCTCGGTGATCCGCTCCACGCCCTTGCCGTCGGTGTGCACCAGGTGCGTCCGCGGCTGGTTGTAGGCGTCCAGGTAATCGTCGTGGAAGCAGGGCCGCTTGCACAGCTGCCGGTACCAGGCCTTGAGCCCCTCGGCGGTCGCCGGATCGGCCACGACGGCGTCGACCCGGGCGCGGATCTCCTCCATCTTCTCGACGTCGGCGTCCTCCATCGCAGCCTGCATGCCGGCGAGGGTCTGCTGCTCCGGCGGCAGCGACAGCACGCGCTCGCGCATGCGGCGGGCCAGGTCGGTCCAGCCGTCCATCACCAGGTCCTCGCCGTCCCCGGCGCCGGTCTGGGTGGCGGTGAAGTTCTCCAGCCAGCGGCGCTGCCAGCCCGGGGTGGCGATCGAGGCGAACCACTCGGGGTCCAGCGGCGCGTTGGCGCGGACGTCCACCGACGACGGCGTCCGCTGGAAGACGTAGAGCTCCCCGCACGCCCCGGCCAGGTGCGGCACGGCCTGGACGGAGGTGGCGCCGGTGCCGATGAGGGCGACCCGCTTGTCGGCCAGTCCGTCCAGCGGCGCGCCGTACGGGTCGCCGCCGGTGTAGGCGTAGTCCCAGCGGCTGGTGTGGAAGCTGTGACCCCGGAACGTCGTGATGCCCGGGATGCCGGGGAGCTTGGGCACGTGCAGCGGGCCGGTGCCCATCGCGAGGAACTGCGCCGTGAAGGCGTCGCCGCGGTCCGTGCGGACGATCCACCGGGACGCGGCGTCGTCCCACTCGAGGTCGGTGACCTCGGTGTGGAACAGCGCGTCGTCGTAGAGCCCGAAGTGCTTGCCGATGCGCTGGCAGTGCTCGAGGATCTCCGGCGCGTGCGCGTACTTCTCGGTCGGCATGTGGCCGGTCTCCTCGAGGAGCGGCATGTAGATCAGCGAGGCGGTGTCGCACTGGGCACCGGGGTAGCGGTTCCAGTACCAGGTGCCGCCGAAGTCGCCGCCCTTCTCCACGATGCGGAC
>JBBSKB010000013.1:0-41957 GCA_038256725.1 Mycobacteriales bacterium
CAGTCGGTGGCGACGGCGAGGTCGGCGATCGTGGTGTCCTCGGTCTCGCCCGAGCGGTGGCTCATCATGCTGCGGTAGCCGCTGCGGTGGGCCAGGTTGACCGCGTCGAGCGTCTCGGTGAGCGTGCCGATCTGGTTGACCTTCACCAGCAGCGCGTTCGCCGCGCCCCGGGCGATGCCGTCGGCCAGCCGGGTGGGGTTGGTGACGAACAGGTCGTCACCCACGAGCTGCACGCGGGCGCCGAGGGCCTCGGTCAGCGCGACCCAGCCGTCCCAGTCCTCCTCGTCCAGCGGGTCCTCGATCGAGACGATCGGGTAGGCGTCGACGAGGCCGGTGTAGTACTCGGCCATCTCGGCCGCGGAGAGCTGCCTGCCCTCGTAGGTGTAGGCGCCGTCCGAATAGAACTCGGTGGCGGCGACGTCCAGGGCGAAGGCGATGTCGCTGCCCACGGAGTAGCCGGCCTGCTCGACGGCCCGGGTGATCAGGTCCAGCGCCGCACGGTTGCTCGACAGGTTCGGCGCGAAACCGCCCTCGTCGCCCAGCCCGGTGGACAGGCCCTCCTTCTTCAGGACGGCCTTGAGCGCGTGGTAGGTCTCGGTGCCCATGGCCAGCGCCTCGGCGAAGGTGCCGGCGCCGATCGGGGCGATCATGAACTCCTGCACGTCGACGTTGCTGTCGGCGTGGGCGCCCCCGTTGAGGATGTTCATCATCGGGACCGGGAGCAGGTGTGCCGAGGGGCCGCCGACGTAGCGGAACAGCGGCAGACCGGAGGACTCGGCGGCCGCCCGGGCGACGGCCAGGCTGACGCCCAGGATGGCGTTGGCGCCCAGCCGCGACTTGTCCGGCGTCCCGTCGAGGTCGATCAGCCGCTGGTCGACCAGCCGCTGCTCGCTGGCCTCGAAGCCGAGGAGCTCAGGGCCGATGACGTCGAGGACGCCGTCGACCGCCTTGGTGACGCCCTTGCCGCCGTAGCGGCTCCCGCCGTCGCGCAGTTCCACCGCCTCGAAGGCGCCGGTGGAGGCGCCGCTGGGCACCGCCGCACGGGCGATCGTCCCGTCGTCGAGGGCGACCTCGACCTCGACGGTGGGGTTTCCGCGCGAGTCGAGGATCTCCCGCGCGCCTACTGCATCGATGCTCGCCACGGGGGCAGCCTAACCAGCGCGCTCGACCAGCCTCACCAGCCGCGCGGTCCGGGCGGTCCCCCGTCTCCTCCGGGACCCGTCGGGGAGGGCACCCCTCGCCGCCCGAGGGGTGCGGAAAGGTGTGCCGCATGACGACCGCAGAGCCCCGGACCCACGGCACCGGTCCGCGGGCCGGCAGCCGGCTGCCGGCCCTCCTCGCCGTCCTGCTCGTCGTCGACCTGCTGCTGATCGCCGCCTCCGTCGAGGCGCAGCGCCGAGGCTGGTCCGACGGCCGTCACCGGCAATGGCTGCTGCGCGTCGAGGGCGGGTGGCCCGAGCAGTTCGGCTACGCGAAGGAGGCCGCCTCCGCCGCGCTCCTCCTCCTGCTGTGGCGGAGGACCCGTAGCGGGGTGTTCGCCGCGTGGGCGACGGTGTTCGCCTTCGCCCTCCTGGACGACCGCCTGCAGATCCACGAGCGCGCGGGCGGCTGGGTGGCCCGCGAGCTGTCGCTGCCCGAGGGGATCGCCGGGCTGCGGGGGCAGGACCTCGGCGAGCTGGCGGTCTGGGGCCTGGCCGGGGTGCTCCCGCTCATCGCGATCGCGGTGCTGCACCGGCGCAGCAGCGAGCAGGTCCGCACGGCCAGCTGGGGCGTGGCCGCGGTGGTGGGGGGCTTCGCCCTCTTCGGCGTCGTCGTCGACCAGTTCCACTCCATGACGCTCGGCGGTCCACTCGACCGGGCGCTGGGCATCGTGGAGGACGGCGGCGAGCTGGTGATGCTCAGCGTCGCCGTCCACTACGTCGGGAGCCTGCTCGTGGCCGCGCGCGGGACCCCGCCGGGACCCCCGGATCAGGAGGTGGCGCGCGCCGCAGCCTCGGCATCCAGCTCCCCCGCGTAGCGGCGCACCGCCTCGCGCAGCGCGTCCTCGACGTCCCAGCCGCGCGCCTGCGCCGCCGTCACCACCCCGAGCAGCCGCTCGCCCAGCTCCTCGGGGCTGCGGTCGGGGAGGTCGGCCGGCTCGGGCGTCGGCAGCCCGGCCCGCCCGGCCCGACGGACCAGCGCCGCGCCCCACGAGCTCGCCGGCTGCGACCGGGAGACGCCCTCGGTCGGCGAGCGGCGCTGCTTCTCCTGCTGCTTGATCTCGTCCCAGCCGGCCTCGACCTGCGCCACATCGCGCGGGCCCGCATCCCCGAAGACGTGCGGGTGCCGGCGCACCAGCTTGTCCACCAGGTCGCCGGCGACGGCGTCCACGTCGAACCGGCGGTCCGGGGCGGCCTCGGCGGCGACCCGCGCGTGGAAGACGACCTGCAGCAGCACGTCGCCGAGCTCCTCGCGCATCGCGACCGGGTCGTCGTCGACGATCGCGTCGTAGGCCTCGTGCGCCTCCTCGAGCAGGTAGCCGCGCAGCGAGGCGTGCGTCTGCTCGGCGTCCCAGGGGCAGCCGCCGGGCGAGCGCAACCGGTCCATCACGCGGACCACGTCCACCAGCCGGGCACCGGGCGGCTCCGGCGCGCCGTCGACCACCTCGACCCCGGGCACGGCCGCCGCGTCGTCGGTCAGGAGCACGACGGCGTCCGGCCGGGCCTGCGCGGCGGCGACGTCGTCGACGTCGTCTACCTGCCGGCCGGCCGCGCGCAGCGCCTCGGCGGTGCCGGCAGCGCCGGGCAGGGCGACCGCCGGGCGGCCGGCCAGCGCCTGCCAGGCGTCGGGCCCCAGGAGACCGGGGAGGCGGGGGCTGACGACGACGACGAGAGCGACGGGCACCGGCTCAGTCTCCGGGACCCGCCGGCTGCACCTCGGGCCGGTCGGCCAGGATGCGGACCACGCCGCCCTCCCCGCGCACCAGCCGGCCCTCCTCGGTGAGGACGCCGTAGCGCGGGTTGACCGTGACGTCGAGGTCCTGGCGCACCTCGTCGGCCACCTCGCCGCCGACGACGGCGAGCCGCTCGGCGACCACCACCTCGACCTGCTCGCGGAGCTCCTCGAAGGAGGGGTAGACCTGCCCCGCGAGGAAGCCGACGACGATGCCGATGTCCTGCACGGGCACGCTGAACGCGGTGCCGGGCTCCGCCTCGGCGAACCGGTCCTGGAGCACCGGGGGCAGCTCCTCGGCCGGGCGGCGGGTCAGCTCGGGCAGGGTCGACGGGCCGGGGTAGCGGGCCGCCACCGCTGCGTAGCCGTCCGGCGCGGCGGTCAGCTCGGCGGCGACCGCCGTGGCCGTGGCCTCGTCGGCGACGGTGATGTAGCCGAACTCCGGCTGCACGAACTCCTCGCGCACGTCGGCGTAGGCGTCGCGCAGCGAGGCCTCCGACAGGTCCCCGGACCCCTCGGCCCGGGCGAGCTCCTCGCGCAGCAGCTGCTGGCGGATCGTCTCGGAGACGTCAGCCCGGCTCACGCCCTGTGCCGCGAGCTGGGCGTAGACGTCGTCGGGGTCGTCGTCGCCCATGAGCCGGTCGATCCGCTCGCGGACCGCGGCGTCGTCGACGGCGACGTCATGGCGTTCCGCGACCTCGGCGTAGACCTCCCGCTCGACGAGGAAGCCGAGCACCCGGCGGGTGTAGTCGGCCGGGCTCGCGGCGGCGAACTCGGCGATGCCGTCGTCGGCGAGCCGGTCGGTGACCCCCCGCTCCAGCTCGGCGACGGACACCGTCGCGTCCCCGACGTAGGCGGCGACGTCCGGCGAGGTCCGGCAGGCCGCCAGTGCGGGGAGGGCGAGGGCGAGCAGCAGCCCGGCGGCCGCCACCCGGGGAGCGCGAGGCATCAGCACGCCGGGAGACTCCCACACCCGCCGACCCCCGGGGCAGAAATGGCCATTTCTGCCCCGGGGGTCAGGAGGCGGCGGCCACCGGCTGCTCGAGGACGGCGGTCAGCGTGGCCCGCAGGTTCTCCAGCAGCGCGACGTCGCGCACCGGAGTCCGCCGATCGGGACCGACCGGCATCTTGAGCACGACCGTCTCCACCGCTGCCTTGTAGGAGGCGCCGTCGGCGAGCCGGGCGAGCCGCATCTGCTTGGACTCCGGCAGCACCACGGGGCTGATCCGGATGGCCCGGCCCTGCAGCGACACCTCGGTGATGCCGAGCGCCCGCATCGCGATCCGGAACCGGGCGACGGCGAGCAGGTTGAGCACCGGGGCCGGCGGAGCGCCGTACCGGTCGGTGAGCTCGTCGAGCACCGCCTGCGCCTGGTCCTCGCTCTGGATCGAGGCGACCTTGCGGTAGGCCTCCATCCGCAGCCGCTCGCCGGGCACGTAGTCGTGCGGCAGGTGGGCGTCGATCGGCAGGTCGACGCGGACCTCGACCGGCTCGGCCGGGGCCTCCTCGCCGGTGACCTGCGACCGGTAGTCGGCGACCGCCTCACCGACGAGCCGGACGTAGAGGTCGAAGCCGACGCCGGCGATGTGCCCCGACTGCTCGCCGCCGAGCAGGTTGCCCGAGCCGCGGATCTCGAGGTCCTTCATCGCCACCGCCATGCCCGCACCCAGGTCGGTGTTGTTGGCGATGGTGGTCAGCCGGTCGACCGAGGTCTCGGTGAGCGTGCGGGTCGGGTCGTAGGTGAAGTAGGCGTAGGCGCGCTCGCGTCCCCGGCCCACCCGGCCGCGGATCTGGTGCAGCTGGGAGAGGCCGAAGGTGTCGGCGCGGTCGACGATCAGGGTGTTGGCGTTGGGGATGTCCAGGCCGGACTCGACGATCGTCGTCGCGACCAGGACGTCGTACTCCTTCTCCCAGAAGCCGACCATGATCCGCTCGAGCTCGTGCTCCTTCATCTGCCCGTGACCGACGGCGACCCGGGCCTCGGGCACCAGGGCGCGGATCTTCGCCGCCGCCTTGTCGATCGACTGCACCCGGTTGTGGATGACGAAGACCTGGCCGTCGCGCAGCAGCTCGCGGTGGATCGCGGCGGCCATCTGCTTGTCCGCCCACGCGCCCACGTAGGTGAGCACCGGGTGCCGCTCCTCGGGCGGGGTGAGGATCGTGGACATCTCCCGGATGCCGGTCAGCGACATCTCCAGCGTGCGCGGGATCGGGGTGGCCGACATCGACAGCACGTCGACCGCCGTCCGCATCGTCTTCAGGTACTCCTTGTGCTCGACCCCGAAGCGCTGCTCCTCGTCGACGATGACCAGGCCGAGGTCCTTCCACCGCGTCGAGGGCTGCAGCAGCCGGTGGGTGCCGACGAGGATGTCGATCTCCCCGGCGGCCAGCTGCCGCAGGACCTCGGTGGTCTCCTTGTCGGTCTGGAACCGGGAGAGCACCTTCACCGTCACCGGGAACTGCGCGACCCGCTCGGAGAACGTCTTGAAGTGCTGGTTGGCCAGCAGCGTCGTCGGCACCAGGACGGCCACCTGCTTGCCGTCCTGCACCGCCTTGAACGCGGCCCGGATGGCGATCTCGGTCTTCCCGTAGCCGACGTCGCCGCAGATGATCCGGTCCATCGGGACCGACTGCTGCATGTCGGCCTTGACCTCGTCGATGGCGGCGAGCTGGTCGGGCGTCTCCTGGAACGGGAAGGCATCCTCCAGCTCCCGCTGCCAGACGGTGTCGGGGCCGAAGGCGTGGCCCTTGGACGCCATGCGGGCGGAGTACAGGCGGATCAGCTCGCCGGCGATCTGCTTGACCGCCTTGCGGGCCTTGGTCTTGGTGTTCTTCCAGTCCGCGCCGCCGAGCTTGGACAGCGCCGGCGCCTCGCCGCCGACGTAGCGGGTCAGCTGGTCGAGGGAGTCGGTCGGCACGAACAGCCGGTCCGGCGGCTGGTTCCGCCGGCCGGGTGCGTACTCGACGATCAGGTAGTCGCGCTGCCCGCCGTTGACGGTGCGGCTGATCATCTCGATGTAGCGGCCGATGCCGTGCTGCTCGTGGACGACGAGGTCGCCGGGCTGGAGCTGCACCAGGTCGACGGCGTTGCGCCGGCGGGCGGGCATCTTGGTCGCATCGCGCATCGAGGTGCCGCGCTGACCGGTCAGGTCGTGCTCGGTGAGCAGCGCCAGGCCGATGCCGGGGAAGGCGAAGCCGGCCTCCAGGTTGCCCTGGGTGACCGAGGTGAGCCGCGGCTCGGGCGCGGAATCGACGCCGGGCACCAGGGCCGCACCCAGCTCGGCTTGCGCGAACTGGTCGGCGGCGCGCTGGGCGGGGCCCGGCCCGGCGAAGGTGACGACGACCCGCCAGCCCTCGCGGTGCCAGCCGCGCATCGTCTCGACCGCCTTCGGGAGGTCGCCGGCGAAGCGGTCGACGATCGTGGCGTCCAGGGTGACCTGGTGCTCGTCGTCGTCGGCCTGCACCGTGAACGACCCCGTCGTCCACCAGGGCAGCCCGCGGCTCCGGGCGGCGGCCTCGACGTCGGCGAGGTCGCGGAAGGACGACTCACCGAGATCGAGCGGCGACTCCCCCGCCTCCGCGGCGGTGGCCCAGGACGCGGCCAGGAACTCCTCGGCGGTGCGCACGAGGTCGGCCGAGCGGCTGCGGACCCGCTCGGGGTCGGCCACCAGCACGTGCGTGCCGGCGGGCAGCAGGTCGGTGAGCAGCTGCATCGCCTCGTCGCCGATCAGCGCAGGCGTCAGTGACTCCATGCCCTCGACGGCGATGCCCTCGGCGAGCTTGTCCAGGACCTCGATGAGTCCCGGGTGCTCGAAGCCCAGCGCTGCCGCGCGGGCGCGCACCTCGTCGGTGAGCAGCAGCTCGCGGCACGGCGGGGCCCACAGCCGGTCGGGGCGCTCGTCGAGGGAGCGCTGGTCGGACGCGGAGAAGTAGCGCAGCTCGTCGACCTCGTCGCCCCAGAACTCCACGCGGACCGGGTGCGGCTCGGTCGGCGGGAAGACGTCGAGCAGGCCGCCGCGGACGGCGAACTCGCCACGCTTCTCCACCAGCTCGACACGGGTGTACGCGGCGTCGGCGAGCGCGCGGGCGACGTCCTCGAGATCGGCGGCGTCCCCCGGCTTGAGCTCCACCGGGATCAGGTCGCCCAGGCCCGGCGCCAGCGGCTGCAGCACGCTGCGCACCGGCGCCACCAGGACGTCGATCGTCCCGTTCTCGCCGGGGTGGGTCAGGTCGCGGAGCACCGCCAGCCGGCGGCCGACCGTGTCGGCCCGGGGGCTCAGCCGCTCGTGCGGCAGCGTCTCCCAGGCCGGGAACGTGGCGATCCGGTGCTCGGGCAGGAAGCAGCGCAGCAGGTCCGCGGCGACGTCGGCGTCCCGCTCCCCCGCCGTCACCAGCAGGACGGGCACACCGGCACCGGGCTGCCGCGCCGCCAGGGCGGCCGCGACGAGCGGCTGCACCGGCGGCGGCGCGGTGACCGAGAGCTCCGCGCTCCCCGCCGCCGCGACGACGCGGGCCATGCCGGGATCGCTGAGGACGACGTCGAGCACGCCGCGCAGAGTCACGCTGGTCTCACTCCTGGGATCGATCGGCCTCGCGTGCCGCCGAGTGCGGCAGGGGCCCGGGACCCGAGGTTAGTCCGCAGTTCCGCCGGTCGCCCCGGGGACGCCGCGCATGCGCCAGGAGTGCCGGGTCAGCTTGGCGAGCAGCTGCGCCGTGCCGTCCCCCGGGGCGACGTAGAACCGCGGGATCGTGAAGCGGTCTCCGGGCAGGTAGTCACCGGTGACGCAGGCGTGGTCGTACCCGGCCGCACGCACCGCGTCGGCCGCAGCTGCATCGAACTCACCCCACGGGTAGGCGAAGCCGGGCACCCCGGCCTGCAGCACGTCCTGCAGCACCGCCCGGCTGCCGGCGATCTCCTCGGCCAGCTGCGCCGGGGACGCGCCGCGGAGGTGCACGTGGTGCAGCGTGTGGCTGCCGACCTCGTGCCCGGCGGCGGCGACCGCGCGCACCGCGTCGGCGTCCATCAGGTCCAGCCGCGGGCCCTCGTCCCACTCGTTCTGCCCGGCCAGCCGGCCGGCCACGACGTAGACGGTGCCGCGCATGCCGTGCCGGTCCAGGACCGGGACGGCCTGCTCCAGGAAGTCGGTGTAGCCGTCGTCGAAGGTCAGCCCGACCAGCCCGGCGGCCTCGCCGCGGTCGGTGGCGCGGACCAGCTCGGCGAGGGAGACCCCGCGCAGGCCCAGCCGGCGCAGCAGCCGCAGGTGCCGGTCCAGCCGCCCCGGGTGCACCCGGATCCGGTGCGGGTCCGCGCCGTCGGTCGCGCTGATCGAGTGATACATGAGCACGGGCGCGATCCGCAGCCGGTCCCGCCCGGCGGCCTGGGCGTGAACCCCGCTCGTCGGGGCAGCGGTCACCGGGCACCGCCGCGACGGGCGGCCGGCACGGCCGTCGACGAGCCGGCGTCCAGCAGGTCCAGCGCCCGGCGCAGCACCGTGCTGGAGGTGTGCATCGTGTAGGGGAAGTAGCGGACCACCACACCGACGGCGGCGAAGTCCCGCTCCAGCCGCTCGCCCTTGGACGTCCCCCGCCAGTCGTCGCCCTTGAAGATGACGTCGAAGCCCACCTCGCGCCACGTATCGATCTTGTCCGGGACGACCTCGGCGTGGACGTCGTCGACGAACCTCAGGCTGCGCACGATCTCCATGCGCTCGGCGAGCGGGACGATCGGCAGCCGGCCCTTGGCCTGCAGCAGCATCTCGTCGGAGACGACGCCGGCGACGAGCCGGTCACAGTGCTGGGCCGCGTGCCTGAGGATGTTCAGGTGGCCGATGTGGAACAGGTCGTAGGCACCCGGTGCGTATCCGATCAGCGTCATCTCACGTTCCCCCGTTTCGATGCTGAACGTCCAGTCGACCAGGGACCATGACCCTGCGTCACCAGTCCGGAGACCGCTGTCACCCGAAGGTGGGTGCGGACGCGGCCGCGGTGGGGCGGTCCCCGAGACCGGCCATCTCCCTGCGCCACCGGGGTAGCGCGAGCAGCAGGAACCCGGTGGTGCACACCAGGAGGAAGCCGTACCCCGCGAGGAATGCGCCGGCCGAGCCGAGCAGGGCGAAGACGAGGCAGAGCACCCCGTAGTCGGTCGGCAGGACGACCAGCGAGCGAGCGATGCTCGGCCGCCCGGAGGTCCGCTGGGCCCGCGTGGGCGCACCATGGGAGGCGCGGAGGGCCTCGTTGAGCAGGACGGCGAAGAAGTACACGACGTCCACGACGGTGTAGACGAGGGGCAGGAGCAGCCAGTCGTCGTCGACGACGTCCTGCCGGTACAGCCCCACCAGCACCGCCAGGTGCAGGGAGACCGACTTCCCGGCATCCACCATGTGGTCGAGCCACTCCCCTGCCGGACTGCCACCGCCGCGGAGCCGGGCGAGCTGCCCGTCGGCCGAGTCGAGGGCGTAGCCGAGGACGAGGCCCAGGGCGACGAGCAGTCCGACCCACCACCGGTGCGGAGCCAGGGCGACCGCGGCGAGTGCGGTGACGGTGCACGCGGCGCTCACCCCCGTGACGGCGTCGGGCGTCAGCCCCCGGTGGAACGCCAGCGCGGCGAGGACACGGCCCAGCGGGCGGTTGACGAACCGGCTGTACGCCGGGGCTCCGTGCGCGCCCTTCTGGGCACTGGCCAGGCGGCGGACGGTGTCCGTCACCGACTCCCCCGGCGCCGGCCGGGTCAGGGTCCGCACCGGGGCAGCGGGGGGCGCGGGCAGGGGCGCCTCCGCCACGTCGTCCTGCAGCACTGGTCCTCCGGGGGTCTCGGGCGGCCCGCCGCGCGGACCTGCCCGCCGAGTCTGTGCGCTGATCGACCCCCTGCCGCCGTCGGCGGGGACGGCCTCACCCCATCGGGCCGGTGCGGCTCCCACGGGCCGGCGGCGACCACCTCCGAAGGGTCAGACGACGTGGTGGCGGCCGGTTCCGGGCGGCTAGCGTCCGCGCGACCACCCCGAGCCACCGACACCTGGAGTCCCCGTGGGCAAGCCGCGCACCGGTCGCGTCGTGGCCGTGCACCCGCACGCCGACCTGTACGGCAGCGACCGGATGTTCCTGGAGGCCCTCGCCTCGTTCGGTCCCGACGTGCTGGCCGTCCTCTCGACCTCCGGGCCACTGGTGGAAGCGGTGCAGGCCCGTGGTCACGAGGTCCTGGTGAAGGACTTCCCGGTCCTGCGCAAGGTCGAGCTCAGGGATCCGCGCAAGGCAGCGGCGTTCGCGTGGCGCTTCCTCCGCTCGTTGAGGACCCTGTCGGCCTGGTTGCGCGCAGAGGGTGCGGCGGTGCTCTACGTCAGCACCGTGACCGCGCCCGAGTGGATACTCGCGGGACGACTCAGCGGCATCCGTGTCGTCTCCCACGTCCACGAGAGCATGCCCATGCCGCGGCCGGCCCGCGCGCTCCTGCTGTCCCCGCTGCTGGCCGCCGACGTGGTGGTGGCGAACAGTGCCGAGACGCAGGCCTGGCTGCGGAACTCTCTCGGCCCGTGGGTCGCCGGGCGCACCCGCGTGATCCACAACGGGGTGCGTCCGGCGGAGGCCCCCGCCACCCCCGGGGGCTCCCGCGGACTGGTCCTGGTCGGTCGGCTGTCGGCCATCAAGGGGCAGGACACCGCCATCCAGGCGGTCGCTCTGGTCCGCGCGGCCGGCCACGACGTGACGCTGACGCTCGTCGGCGACTGCTACCCCGGTTACGAGTCCGTCGAGGAGGGCCTGCGCGACCTGGCCATCCGGGAGCGGGTCGACCAGGTCACCGTCTTCACCGGCTTCCAGGACCCGACCCCCTACGTGGCCGGCGCCGACGTCGTCCTGGTGCCCTCGCGCGTCGAATCCTTCGGTCTGGTCGCCGTGGAGGCCCTCCTGCTCGGCCGGCCGGTCGTGGCCGCCCGCACCGGCGGGCTGCGCGAGGTGATCCGGGACGGGGAGACGGGTCTCCTGGTGGACGCCGACGATCCGCGGGAGCTGGCCGACGCGGTGATCCGGCTCCTGCGCGACCCCGAGCTCGCGACCGCGCTCGGGACGGCCGGCCGCGCGGACGCGCAGGCCCGTTTCTCCATGTCGGCGTTCACGGCGGCCCTCGCCGACGCCGTCCTCCCGGATGTGGACGGCTCGCCGGTCGCGATCTGACCCGGCTCGCCCGCTCAGGAGACGGCGCGCGCCAACCGGTCGACGGCATCCTCGATGAGCGCGAAGCACGCTTCATAGGCCTCGTCCGGGCGTCGGTACGGGTCGGGGACGTCGTCCCCGGATCCGCCCGGCACCCGGTGCGGACCGGCCAGCGACGGGAGCGCGGCCAGCCTCGCCGCCGGTTCGGCCGGGACCACCGCAGGCCAACCTGCTGCCGCGATGGCCTCGGCGATGTCGGCCGCCTCGGTGAGCAGGAACGTGCGGCGGACGGCCGCGGGCGCGGCGGCGACCACGGCGGCGCGGTGCTCCCGCGTCATGGTGAGCACGAGTGCGGCGCTCCGCAGCAGCTCGGCGCCGGCCTGCCGGGCGGCGAAGGGTTCCGCCGTCAGCCCGGCTCCCACCAGCAGCTCCCGCATCGACGGATCGACGGGCCGGCCCACCAGGGCTGACGTGCCGGCGCTGCCCACGGTCACGCCCGAGCCGTGCAGCCGGGCCGCCAGCAGCCGCTCCCCGACCGGGGATCGGCAGATGTTGGCCGTGCACACGACGAGAACGGCCACCCCGGCCGGGGCACCGTTCTCGTCCGCGGGTGCAGAACGCGGGATCACCGCTGCCCTGAAGGCACGGTCCCGCCGGCGCGGGGCGTGCGCGGGGGGACCGACAGCAGATTGCGTGCCACGACCTCCTCGGCCCGCTCGGCCCGCTTCAGGCGCCGCGGGAGCTCCGGGCGCTGCGGGAGCTCCAGGCGCTCAGGGCCCTCCGCCGCCTCGTAGCCGTAGACGTCGGCGGCGCGCTGGCGCACGTGGGTCAGCACGACCCCCACGACCCGCGCGTCGACGCGCTCCAGCAGCTCGAGGCTGCGGAGCATGGCCGGGCGGCGGGCGCGGCTGGCGTCCGCGACCAGCATGGTCCCGGAGACGAGGCGCGCCAGGACGGCAGAGTCCGTCACCGGAAGCAGCGGGGCCCCGTCGACGAGGACGACGTCATGGCTCTCGCCCAGCTGGGCCAGCACGTCGGCCATCGCCGGCGAGGAGAGCAGTTCGCTCGGGTTGGGCGGGAGCGGCCCGGAGGTCAGGAGGTGCAGCCCGGAGGTGCCCCATTCCTGGAGGACGTCGGCCACCTCGGCCTGGCCGATGAGCACGGTGGTGAGACCGGCCGCACCCTCGAGGCCGAACACGTCGGCCTGCGACGGCCGCCGCAGGTCCGCATCCACCAGCGCCACCCGCAGGCCGGTCTCGGCCAGGGTCTCGGCCAGGTTCGCCGCCACGGTGGACTTCCCCTCGGCTGCGTGCGCGGAGGTGACCAGCAGCGTCAGGGGCTGTCCCGGCCGTGCGGTGAACTGCACGGCCGTGCGCAGGGACCGGAAAGCCTCGGCCGCCGGGCTGCGCGGCGCGTTGACGACGACGAGATCGCGGCCCGCGTCCGCCCCGGGCGGGGTGTCGAGGCCGGCCAGCAGCGGGAGTCCGGTCACCCGGGCCAGGTCCTCGGCCGTGCGAACGCGGGTGTCCAGGCGCTCGCGCAACCAGGCGTAGAGGACGCCGAGCGCGCTGCCACCCACGAGGCCGGCGAGGAGGTTCAGCCTGGTGTCGGGCGAGGAGGGTGCAGAGGGCACCGCGGCGGGCGTCACGGTCGTGACCCGCACCGTCGCCCGGCCCTCGGAGTCGGCCGGAGCGACGCCCTCGACGACGCGGATGAGTTCGGTCGACACGGCGCCGGCGATGCGGGCGGCCTCGTCGGCGTCGGTGCTGTCCACCGACACGCTGAGGACCACCGTTCCGTTCGGCGCCGCGGCCGTCACCTTGCCGGCGAGGTCCGCGACGTCGGTGTCGAGTTCGAGGAGCTCGATCACCGGGCCGAGGACCGCGGGCGTGGTCGCCAGGGCGGCGTACGAGGCCAGCTGCTCACGGGTGAACGTGGCTCCCTGCGCGAGGTCGCTCGCGGTGTCGCCGTTCTGCAGCGAGAAGAACAGCCCCGCAGTGGACGTGTACACCGGCGTGGCCAGGAGGCTGAGGACCAGCGCGGCACCCGCGGCGAGGCCGATGGAGGCGACGAGACCCCGCACGTGCCGGCGCAGCATCTGGACGTACGCGACAATTCCCACGACCGAATCTCCCCCCGTGGCATGGACCAGCACGGTCATGCCTCCTGGTGACGGTAGCTACTGGAACGCCGGAAATCGGCCCTGCTCATCACGACGGGTGACGGCCCCTCGTGCTCGGACGGAGCAGTGCCCGGCTCCGCCGCCGGCAGGGCACGTCCCGCAGCGGGCAGCACCTGGCTGGCCACGGCCAGACCGGCGACGAACCAGAGCCAGGTCGAGTACTGCGTGATGAGGGCGACCGTGACCAGGGCGGGCAGCTGGGCGACCACCGCAACGGTCACGGCGGTCGCCCGGCGGCGCAGCACCGCCCCGACAGCGACCGCGGCAGCGGCGAGCACGAAGAGGATCGGGATCCAGCCGTAGTTGAGCGCCGCGAGCAGCAGGGCGTTGTCGATGGACCGGAAGCTGCCGAACGACGCCCTCCCGGTCGCCGAGACGAAGAAGGCCGAGGAGACGCCGAACGGCTCGAGCCGGCCGACGAGCGCGAGCAGGTCAGCGCGGTAGTCCGCGCTGCCCACTGCTTCGTCGCCGGCCGCGGCGAACACCCCGCTGACCAGGGGAGCCGCCGCGACGGCGCCGGCGGTGAGAACGAGGGCGAGCGCCCCCCGCAGCCGGCTCGACAGCCCGATCGGCAGGAAGACGACCGCCAGGACGATGCCGAGCACGAGTGTGCCCAGACCGATCCGGCTGAAGGTGACGGCGGTGGCGGCACCCATCAGCACGACCATCCCCACGCGCACGGCCGGGCGGAAGGGGCTGATCAGGACCAGTGGCACAGCCAGGGCCAGGCTGCCGCCGAGCGCGATCGAGTGGCCGAAGGCGCCCTCGGCCCGGGCGACCCCGCCCCGTTCCTGGATGGTCGCCCACACGTCGTGCAGGGGCCCGGACCCGGGCACGAGGAGGAACGGGTTCCAGCCGCCCAGCCACTCGACCAGCGTCAGCGCGGCGACCGCCGCGAAACACAGGGCGACGGTCCGGTACACGTGCTCCAGCCGCACGCGGTGGCCGATCAGCCGCCCGACGGCGTACGCGCCCACCCACCGCAGGACGAGGGTGTCCAGCTCGCGCACGGTTCCCCACCCGGTGAGGGCCGGCAGTGCGGCCGAGACCACGAAGCCGAGTACGAGCACGTCGACCACGGTCAGTCGGACGGGCAGCGACCGGCGGAGGGGGAAGAGCGCGAGGAGGACGACCAGCGTGATGACCACCTGCGGCTCGAGGCCCCCGCCGAGGCTGGGCCCGGCCCAGACCGGGACGAAGCACAGGACGCCGAGCCACGCGAGCAGTGCGAGCCGCGGGCGGCGGG
Source organism: Mycobacteriales bacterium (assembly GCA_038256725.1). Classification (GTDB taxonomy): domain Bacteria; phylum Actinomycetota; class Actinomycetes; order Mycobacteriales; family Geodermatophilaceae; genus Blastococcus. The sequence goes on from JBBSKB010000013.1 coordinate 14,505, forward strand.
CGAGCACCAGCGTGCCCAGCAGCCCCACCAGCGCGGCACTCGCCAGCGGGACCAACAGGTCGATCAGCGGGCCGGGCACGGCGGCTCTCCCGTCGTCGTGGACGGATCTCCTGTGCCCGGCGCCCCGACGAGCGCGCCGGCCCGGTCGGCCGACACCTCGTCAGCGGTTCGCGGGAGCGAATCGCCCCGCCGGGCCCGCAGGCCCTCGCGCACGGCGGCGCGCACCTCGTCCAGGTCCGTCCGGAAGGGACCGACCGCGGTGACGGCGAGGTAGGCCAGAGCTCCGGCTGCAGAGGCCAGTCCGAGCACGAGGAGGGCCGGGAGGTCGCCGAGGGCCGCGGTCACCGCTGCGGCCGTGCCGGCGACGGTCGCTGCGAGCAGCAGGATGCGCAGCGCCCCGCCCATCAGCGCCCGCAGCGGGATCGGGGCCAGGCGGGCGAGCCACCACAGGCTGACCGGCCAGGTCAGCGCGGGCGCGAGCGCGAACCCGGCGGCCAGGCCGGTCACGCCCCACGAGCTACCCACGCCGATCGCGGCCAGGCGCACCGCGGTGTCGAACAGCGAGAACCGCGCCAACGCCCCGGTCAGGCCACGGGACAGGTACACCCAGTAGCCGACGAAGGCCAGCGTCTGGCACGCGCCGCCGATGGCGAGCAATCTCAGCAGCGGACCGACCTCGACCCACTGCTCGCCCAGGAAGACGCTGGCGACGGGTCCGGCCGTGCCTATGACGATGCCGAGCCCGGCCACGAGCGTGTAGCCGAGGGCCAGCTGCCCCCGGCGCACGAAGTCCGCCCACCGCTGCTCGTCGTCCTGCAGCTGACCGAGCACGGGCAGCGCCACCTGCGTGGTCGGTGCCCGTAGCTGCCCGAGCGGCACCATGAGCAACTGGTAGGCACGGTTGTAGAGGCCGAGGTCGGCTGCCCCGAACCGCAGGCCGAGGATCAGGGTGTCGGCGTTGCGGGCCCCGTACCCGATCAGCTCGATGCCGACCATGCCGGCACCGAAGCGCAGCAGGTCGCCCATCGGCGTCCGGCGGTCCGGGCGGCCGGGCAGCCAACGGCCGGCCGACACCACGACGACTGTCATCACCCCGTACTGGACGAGCTGCTGGGCGACCAGCGCCCAGTACCCCACACCTCCCAGCGCGAGCGCGAAGGCCACCGCGAGCCCCGTCAGCGGGGACAGCACGTCGGCGACGACGAGCCGGCCGAAGCGCATCCGCCGCGTCAGGTCCGCCCGGTACTGGGTGGCCAGGCCGCTGAGCAGGAACACCCAGGCCAGCGCCCGGGTCATGTCCTCGAGCTCGGGCCGGCCGAACATGCCGGCCACCAGCGGCGCGGCGAAGAAGGCCGCGGTCGAGAGCAGGAGACCGAGAGCTGCGTTGATCCAGAAGAGATTGGTCCGCTGGGCCTCGGAGAGCTCGCGTGCCCGGATGGCCGCCGTGGACAGGCCCAGGTCGCGGAAGACCTCGGCGACGCCGATGACCGCGAGCACCATGGCGAGCAGGCCGTAGTCGCTGGGAGCGAGCAGCCGCGCCAGGAGCAGGACCGACAGCACCTGGATCCCGATGCGCAGGCCCTGCCCGGCTACGGACACCATGACCCCGCGCGCCGCGCGGGTGCCCAGGTCGTCGGTCGACATCCGTCAGCTCTCGTCGGGGGGCCCGGACCGGGGACGGCTCGGGACGGTTCGGATACAAGCACGGCGGGCAGCCCGTGGATGGGGTGAGCGGGAGCCCGCTCACCCGAAGTGGCGAGGACCCACGGGCCGGAGACCGGCAGGATGGACGACGTCCCCCGCGACCCCTGTCGGGGTCGTTCCTCCGCCCCCGGGAGCAACCGTGCAGTCCAGTCGGACGGACCGTCCGTTCACCGTCCTGCAGTCCTTCCCCGAGCCGCGGGAGACCACCAACCCCTACGTCGTGATGCTCCGCGACGCCCTCGTCCGGACGCCCGGCGCCCGGGTGCTCACCTTCTCCTGGCGGCGTGCGCTGACGGCCCGCTACGACGCGTTCCACGCGCACTGGCCGGAGATCCTGGTCGACGGCAACGACCCGGTGAAGAAGCTCGTCCGGCAGGTGCTGTTCGTGCTGTTCCTGCTCCGGCTGCGGCTCACCCGCGTGCCCCTGGTCCGGACCGTGCACAACCTCGAGCTGCCCGAGGGGCTCAGCCGCCGCGAGGTCGTCCTCCTCCGGTGGGCCGAGCGCGCCACGACGCTGCTGATCCGGATCAACGGCACGACCGAGCCGTCCGGCGGCACGCCGGTCGAGACGATCCTGCACGGCCACTACCGCGACTGGTACGCCCCGCACCCGCGGCGCGGACGCCGCCCGGGTCGGCTGGCGTTCGTCGGCCAGGTCCGCCGCTACAAGGGCGTGGAATCCCTCGTCGCGGCCTTCGCCGGAACCACCGACGCCGACCTCAGCCTGCACGTCGCCGGCCGGCCCACGTCCGAGGAGCTGACCGACCAGTTGCGCGCGGCCGCCGCGGACCCGCGGATCAGCCTGTCGCTGACGTTCCTGCCGGATGCGGACCTCGTCGCCGAGGTGTCCGAGGCCGAGCTCGTCGTCCTCCCCTACCGGGAGATGCACAACTCCGGTGGCGCCCTGGCCGCGCTGTCCCTGGGCACACCCGTGCTCGTCCCCGACAACGCGGCCACCCGGGACCTGGCCGCCGAGGTCGGCCCGGGGTGGGTGCACACCTTCACGGCACCGCTCACCGCCGAGGACCTGGAGGGCACCCTCGGCAGGCTGCGGGCCGCCCCGCCGGCCACGCCGCCGGACTTCTCGCGCCGCGAGTGGGAGGGGGCAGGGCGCGCACACCTGGCTGCCTACCGGCGGGCCCGGGCAGCGCTGCACAGCTGATCGGCGCCGCGCGCCAGGACCGGTCAGCGGCGGAAGCGGGCCTCGCGGACGGCGTCGCCGGCCTCCAGCGCCTCGCCCAGGGAGCAGGCGCCCAGCCCGTCGGCCGCGTAGCCGGCGAGGACCTCGGCGATGAGCCGGCCCCGGTCCAGGACCGGAGCGGGCCCGTCGAAGGCGCCGTCGTCCGCGTCGGCGAAGCCGTCGTGCGCCAGCACGATCGCGCCCGGGTGCACGCCCTCACGCGCCTTGGCCAGCCGGGTGTCGTGGGGCACGTCCCGCCAGTCCCAGGTGGTCGGCCCCCACAGCACGGGCGTCAGCCCGGCCCCGGTGACCGCACGCCAGGTCCGGGGGGTCTGCCGGCCGTACGGAGGGCGGTGCCACCGGACGGCGCGGCCCGCGGTGTCCTCGAGCTCGGCCCGGCCGGCACGCATCGCCGCGGCGACCTCGCCCGGCGGCACCTCCGGCAACGCCCGGTGGTCGATCCCGTGCAACCCCACCTCGTGACCGGCGGCCACGATCTCGTCGAACAGCTGCCGGTACCGGCGCACCCGGCCGACCAGCACGAAGAAGGTCGCCGTGGCGCCCGCGTCGGCGAGCGCCGTGAGCACGCGGTCGGTGCCGCCGGGCTCGGGCCCGTCGTCGAACGTCAGCACCACGCGGGCCTCCGGGGTGCGTACCCGCACGACCGAGCCGGCGACGGGGCCGGCCGCACGGCGGGCAGCCGTGAGCAGTGCCCGGGCGCCGATCACGCGGTCACGCGGCCCAGACGCCACCGGCGGCCGGTGCGGGCGTACTCCTCGTAGACCACGCCCAGTGCGCCACCGACCATGCCGGCGCCGCGGAACAGCGCCCGCGCGCCGCGGGCCTGGTGGCGGTCGGCGCGGACCGCGACGCCCAGCGCCCAGCGCGCGGCACCGCCACCCAGGCGGAGCACCCCCCGCCCGAGCCCGCGGGCGCGCACGCGGAGTCGCGCGGTTGAGCCGGCGGCGAGCCGCAGCTCCGTCAGCACGGTCGCGTTGCCGTGGCTCCATGCCCGGGTGAGCACCCAGCGTCGGGTCATCCGCTCGGCGGGGACGCGGTCGTACACCGCCGATTCGTCGCACCACACCAGCTGTGCACCCGCCCGCGCGAGGGACCGGCTGAAGAGGGTGTCCTCCCCGCCGGCGAGGCCGAGCGAGGACTCGAACCGGGTCCCGGCGGCGCGCACCTGGTCGAGGTCGAGCAGCAGGTTCCCCGTCGCCGCGACGTCGATGGGGGTGCCGGTGGGCAACCGCCGGCGCACGAAGAAGCGGCCGGCCTCGATCCAGGGGTCCACCGGGGCGGTGTACTCGGCGAGGACCCGCCCGGACACGGCTGCGGCGCAGGAGTTCTCCCAGGTGTCGACGAGGGCGGCGAGCCACCCGTCCCGCGGCCGCTCGTCGTCGTCGATGAATGCCAGCAGGCGGGAGTCCGCCGCCTCGTCGAGAGCGCGGTCGCGGACCGCGGCGATCCCCGGGCGCGCCTCCGTCACGTACCGGACTCCGGGCATCCCGGCGACCACGGCGGCGGCGCTCGCCGCCGGGTCGTTGTCGACGACGAGGACCTCTGCGGCGTACCGGCCGCCCGCGCTCACCTCGACGACGTGCTGGAGGAGGCGGGGCAGGAGGTCGGCCAGGTCGGCCGGCCGGCGGAAGGTCGGCACGGCGACCGTGATCCGCACTGCGCCCTCGTCGGGCAGCCCGGGAATCGACGGCGACGGGGTCGTGGCGGTCACCCGCTCATCACATCACCGGGAGACGGGCGTGCGCCTCACCCGTTGGGGCCGGGGTGAGGGCCGCCGGACCAGCGCGACCAGTGCGATCCCGGTGCCCTGCAGCGTCCCCCGGAGCACCGCGAGCAACGGCCGGGGCGACTGCACGAGCTGCCGCCGTCCCCCGCGCAGCAGGATCTCCCAGCTGACCCGGGGCGTGCGGAGCAGCCAGCCCAGCAGCTGTCGTCGCGGCAGGTTGCGGGCCGCGAAGACCAGCCGGTTGCGGCAGTTGTACCGGTAGTAGAGGTCTGACTTGGCGTTGCCGCTGCGCTCCCCCTGGGTGCCGCCCTCGTCGTGCACGGCGACAAGGTCGGTTCGAACGGCGAGGGTCCCGCCGGCCGCCAGCGCCCGGTGGCTCAGGTCGACGTCCTCCCAGTAGAGGAAGTAGTCCTCGTCGTACCCGCCGATGCGGTCCAGCATCTCGGCAGAGACCACCAGGCAGGCGCCGGTCAGCCAGTCCTCGACGGGCCCGCGGGAGCGGGTGGGGCTGTGCGCCGCCCCGGTGCGGCCGTCGCGCAGGCCGAGCGTCGACCCGGCGAACACGGTGGCGCCGGTCGAGTCCACGATCCGTGGCGCGATCACGGCGAGCGGGTCGGCGAGGCTCGCCCGGCGCAGCTCGTCCAGCACCTCGGGCGTGGCCGAGGCGTCGGGGTTGAGGCAGCAGAAGGTCGCGCAGCCGAGCGCCCGTGCACGGACGAAGCCGGCGTTGCTCGCCGCGCCGAACCCGCGGTTGTCCGGGAGCGCGACCAGGTCCCACCCGGACTCGGCGGCCAGCGCGGTGACCGCGGCGCGCTCCTCGTCGGTGCTGTGGTTGTCCACCACGACGACCCGGACGTCGGTGCCGAGCAGACCCGCTGACGCCAGGTTCCGGCGCAGCAGGGCGCTGGAGCCGTAGTTGACGACCACGACGCCCAGCACACCCGGACCGCCGCGCGAGACGGCGGGCCGGGGGTGCGGGGTGGTCACCGGGACACGGTATCCGTGCCGGTCCGGATCACTGCGCAGCCGGCGCCGTGCCCGCCGGGCCGACCCACAGCTGGTCGAAGCGGACCGGCGTGACACCGGTGGCGCTCGCCGACACGTACTGCTCGAACGAGATCGCGCCGGGGCGCTGCAGCGACGCTGTGGCGTCGGTGGCGGTCAGCGTCCAGTCCACCGGCTCCGTCGTGCCCGCGGTCCACGCCTTGACCCGGAGGGTCGTGCTCGTGGTGCCGCTGGTCTCGAACCGGACGGTGATCGAGCTGCCCGGCCGGTACCCGCCGGCCAACAGGGCACCGTTCAGGATCGTCTCCTGGTCGTCGACCGTCCGGGCGAGCATGAGCTCCACCTGACCGTCGGCGCGGAAGCGGAACTTCGCCCGGTAGTCGCTGGCCCCGACGCTGCGCGTGGCCAGACTGACGTAGTTGCCACCGCCGGTCGCGAGCTGCGGGACGGTCACCGTCACCTGGGCGGCGACGTCCTGGCTCGAGACCGACCCGAGCGTGGCGGTCGTGCCCTGGCCCGCACCGCCGGCCAGCTGACCGGCACCGCCGGCGACCGATGCGTTCGCCGCGGACCCACCGATGAGCCATGCCCCCCCGGTGTCGGCCGAGCCCCAGCCGCCGGTCACCTGCCGCTCGAAGGCGTCGGCCGCGATCGGCGTCTCCGCGGGCGGGGTCGCCGGAGGCGGGGTCGTGGGGGCGGTGACCGTCACCGTCCGCGTGGTGGTGCCGGTCAGGCCGGCGGCATCGGTCACCGTCAGCCGCACGGTGTAGCTGCCCGCCGCCGCGTAGGTGTGCGAGGTGGTCGCGCCCGTGCCGCTGGCGCCGTCCCCGAAGTCCCACGCCCAGCCGGTGACGCCGGTGTCATCGCTGGCCCCGGAGCCGTCGAGGGCCACCGTCAGCTCCGTCGGCGTCGCGGTGAACGCCGCGACCGGGGCCTGGTTCTGCGGACCCGGCTGCGGCTGCGGACCCGGCTGCGGCGCCGGCGGCGCGGTGCCGGCCGGGTCGACCCGGAGGTCGTCGACGCGCAGCGTCGAGGTCGTCGTCGCACTGCCGGACGTGTAGGTCTCCAGCGCGATCGCACCCTGACGCTGCAGCGCCGCGGTGGCGTCCGTCGTCGTCAAGGTCCAGGCCGCCGGCTCGGCGGTGCCGGTGCGCCATGCCTTGACCTTGAGGGTCGTCGGCGCGGTGCCGCTCGTCTCGAACCGCACGGTCAGCGACGTGCCCGCCGCGTAGCCGCCCTCCAGCAGGCCGCCGGTGAGGACGGTCTCGACGTCGGAGACCGTACGGGCGAGCATGATCTCGACCTGACCGTCGGCGCGGTAGCGCAGCTTCACCCGGTAGTCGCTGGTGCCCACGCTCTGGGTGGCCAGGCTGACGTAGGTGCCGCCACCGGTCGCGAGCTGGGGCAGGACCAGCGTCCCCTGCACGACGACATCGGTCCGGTTCACCGCGGCCAGGCGCGCCGTGGCGGTCTGGCCCTTGGCGCCACCCAGCTGGCCGGCGCCGCCCGTGACCGAGGTGGTCCCGGACGTGGTCCACGCCCCCCCGATCTCGGCGGTGCCCCAGCCGGCGGTCACCGTGCGGCCGAACGAGTCGGCGGCGATCGGCGTCCCCGCGGGCGGGGGCGCCGGCGCGGTGACGGTCACCGGCCGCGTGGTCGTCGCGGTCAGACCGGCGGCGTCGGTGACCGTCAGCCGCACGGTGTAGGTCCCTGCGGCGGCGTAGGTGTGCGACGCCGTGGCCCCGGTGGCGGTCGCGCCGTCACCGAAGTCCCACGCGTGGCCGGCGACACCGGTGTCGTCGGTCGACGCGGAGCCGTCCACGGTCGCGGTCAGCTGCGACGTCGTCGCGGTGAACGCGGCCACGGGCGCCTGGTTGGGCTGCTCGACGACCGTGCCGGCCGGCTCCGCCCGCAGGTCGTCGAAGCGCACCGTGGAGATCGCGGTCGCGCTGCCGGAGGTGTAGGTCTCCAGGGACACCGCGCCCGCGCGCTGCAGCGCCGCTGTCGCGTCGGTCTGGGTCAGCCCCCAGGCCGTCGGTTCGGCCGTGCCGGCACGCCACACCTTGACCTTCAGGGTCGTCGACGCCGTACCGCTGGTCTCGAACCGGACCATCAGCGGCGTGCCGGCGGCGTATCCGCCGGGAAGCAGGTAGCCGGCCAGGATGGTCTCCGCGCCGCTGACCGTGCGGGCCAGCATGACCTCCACCTGGCCGTCGGCCCGGTAGCGGAGGTTCACGTGGTAATCGCTACCGCCCAGGCTCTGGGTCGCCAGGTACACGAAGGTGCCGCCGCCCGTAGCGAGCTGGGGCAGCGTCACGGTGGCCTGGAGTGCCACGTCGGTCCGGCTCACCGCAGCCAGCCGCGCCGAGGCGCTCTGGCCCTTCGCGCCGCTCAGCTGGCCCGCCCCGCCGGTGACCGACGTCGTGCCGGACGTCGTCCAGGCCCCGCCGACCTCGGCGGTGCCCCAGCCGAAGCCGAGCTCCCGGCCGAAGGAGTCGGCTGCGATCGAGCCCACGCCGGTCGGAGGCGCGGTGACGGTCACGGGCCGGGTCGTCGTGGCGGTCGTTCCGCCGCCGTCGGTGACGGTCAGCCGCACGGTGTAGGTGCCCGCAGAGGCATAGGTGTGCGACGCGGTGACCCCGGTCGCGGCGCTGCCGTCCCCGAAGTCCCACGAGTGGTCGCGGATGACGCCTTCGGGGTCGGTGGAACCAGAGCCGTCCACCCGGGCGGTGAGATCCGCCGCCTGGACCGTGAAGGCCGCGGTCGGGGCGAGGTTCTGCCCCCCGCCGAGTGCGTGGTGGCTCGACACCTGCTGCGGGGACAGCGCGGCGCCGTAGATCGCGACCTCGTCGATGCGGCCGTTGAACCACTGGGCTCCGGACCACGTGCTGTCGCCACCGAAGCGCCAGTAGCCGGAGAACGGCTGGGCGCGCAGCGGGCCGGCCTTCGAGCCGACCAGGACGCCGTCCACGTAGAGCGCGAGGCCTGAGCTGCCCAGCGTCGCGACCACGTGGTGCCAGCGGCCGTCGTTGTACGCCTTCGGGCCGGTGACCGTCTGGGCGGCGCCGTTGTAGACACCGAACGTCAGGCGGCCGGCGGTGTCCATGAAGACGTGCCGGTCGTAGTTGGCGCTCAGGCCGACCGACTTGTCGCCGAAGCCGATGAGCTTGCCGCCGATCGTGGACGTCGTCGAGAACCAGGCCTCGACGGAGAACGTCTGGGGGCCGGGCACGGGGGTGCCGGTCGACGCGCGCCCCTCGGACGTGCCATTGAAGGTCGACGCGGTGTTGGTGTCGCCGGCGATGGCCCCCGCGCTGCCGCGGGTCACGCCGCTGCCGAGCGTCAGGTCCGCGGTGCCGACGTAGTCGTAGGCCACGCTGCCGGAGGCCTCGCCGAGGTACCAGTGGTCCGACGCGCCGTCCGCGGACACCGCCCGGGCGTAGGGACGCGACGCACCGCTGCTGGCGGCACCCACGGTGGTCGTGGTCCAGGTCGAGCTCATCCGGTTGCCCGACGCGTCGCTGACCGTCACCAGCCACCGGTGGGAGCCCGCGGAGGCGCCGGTGTCCGCGCAGCCCAGGGACGGAAGGCTCCACCAGCGGGTGGGCCGGGTGATCTCGCACACGGGTGCCGCGGTGTCGGAGTCCCGGTACACGCGGTAGGTCAGGTGCTCGTTGTCGCGGTCGGCCACGGACGGCCAGTTCAGCCGGACGGCTCCGGGCAGGTTGGTCGCCGTCACCGCGAAGGGCTTGCCGGTCGCCGGGCCGATCTTGCCCGGCGCGAGGGGCCGCACGGCGAACCGGGTCAGGCCCTGCTGGCCGACGCCGTTCACCCTGGGGAACTCGCCGCCGTAGACGACGTAGTCACCGTTGCCGGTGACCGTCCAGCCGGCCTGGTACTGCTTGGTGAAGGTGCCGCCCTCGAAGGTGGGGTTCCACGGCAGGAAGGTCGGCGCGGGCCGGCCGATGAACTGGTTGTTGGTCGCCTGGTTGTTGATCCACGGGCTGAGGTTCAGGACGGTCCCGGTCGGCGCCGCCGACACGGCCTGGGCGAAGTCGTGATACCGGGGGGTCTGCTCCCCGAAGGCACCGATGTTGGCGCAGTCGTGCGCGTGCGACGAGGTGTAGACGACCTCGGGAGTGGCGTAGACCCCGTAGTGGTCCCCCCTGCAGTCGGCGAACCACACCGGCGCGCCGCCGTCGGCGCGTGCGGCGAAGGAGCCCTCGAGGTTGCCCGGGCCGCCGTAGTCGTAGCCCGTGCCGTAGACGACGCCGTTCGAGGTCGCGAGGCCCATGATCGCGGAGTCCGGCCCCTGGTTCTTGAGGAGCGCGTTCACGGCGAAGGGCTTCGTCGCGCCGTTGGTGGCGTCGAGGGCCCCCACACCGGACGCCGCCTGGCCGTTCAGCGTGTTGAAGCGGCCGGCGACGACGATCTGGTTGGTGCCCGCGAGGACCATCGCCAGCACCACGTTGCTGGTCCCGCCCGGCTGCGGCGCCCAGGCCAGGAGCGCGCCATCGGTCGGGCGGACCGCGGCGAGGCGGGTGCGCGCCACCGAACCGACGGCGGTCACGCCGCCGCCGAAGTACACGGCGGAACTGGTCGCCACGATCGTCAGGACCTGGCCGGACACGGCGGGGCGGAAGCTCTGCACGAGCTGTCCGGTGGCGGTGTCGAACGCCGCGATCCGCGGCTGGAGCACCCCGTTCACGCGGCTGAAGTCGCCACCGACGTAGAGCCGGGTGCCGTCGGGGGACGCGGCGACAGCGAGCACCTGGCCGTCGAGCGTCGGCGCGAAGGAGGTGATCAGCTCACCGGTGCGGATGTCGTAGGCCAGCAGGTGGCTGCGCGGTGTCTCTGCGGTGCCCGCCGGGGCGCCGGCCGGCCGCGCGCTGCTGAAGTCACCGCCCACGAAGACCGTGTTGCCGGTGATGACCTGGGCCCAGGCGACACCGTTGATCTGCACGGTCGGCAGCGAGTCGGCGGTCACCGTGGTGGGTGTCGACGGAGCTGTCGGGTCCAGGGGCGCCCAGTCGGCACGGGCCGTGGCCGGGAACGCGCCCCCGAGGACCCCGACGAGCAGCAGGGCTGCGAGCAGCCCCGCCAGAAGTGTCTTCGGCGTGGCAACCGTGCGTGCTGGCATGACGTCTTCCCCCGTTTGTCGCGCTGTGCGCCTGGCCGGTCTCCGGCCGGACGGACGAACACTAAGCGTGACGACGGGGCTGCAGACATCCCCCAATGCGGTGACAAGGCCGCAGAAAACGCAAGATTTGCACCGGACGACGTCACCGTGGGTGACCCTGACTGGCTCGCAGACGACAGCAGGGCCCCAGGCGTTCGCCTGGGGCCCTGCTGTCGGGTGGGGACCGGTGGTGTCAGGAGGCCGAGCCGCTGAACACCATGAACGGAGCGCCGGCCCGGTACCCGACCGACACCGTCACGAGCCGGCGGTCGTCGGCCGGCACCCGGAACACGTACACGCCCTCAGCCTCGGCACCCGGTTCCAAGGTGCCGCCGAAGGGGGACCGGGAGGGGTCGTCCAGCGGGGATGCCGGCACGGCGTCGGTGCCATGGTCGAGCTCGACGGTGACGCCGCCGAGCGGCACCGATTCGTCGGTCCCGTTCGTCAGCCGGATCGTCACCCGCAGGGCCGGGCCGGCGACGTTGCCCCGGCCCACGCCCGTCCCGTCGATGGCCTCGATCGACACCAGCGAGCCCGTGACGCCGTCACCGGTCTCGGCCGGCGCGTCCAGCGCGACGGCCAGCAGGCTCCGCGGCCGTTCGTCGGCGGCGCCGGGCTGCCCGGCGGGGTCGCTCTCGACGGGCGGGGCGGGGATCGCGGGGCCCTCCAGCGTCGGCTCGTCCCGCGGCGCGGACGTCTGCGTCGGGGTCGGCTCGGCTGCGGCCACGCCGTCCGGGTCCTCGTCGCGGGTGGTGAACACCAGCACGAGTGCCACGGCGGCCGTCAGCACCGCCGCGGTCGCCGCGACCAGGAGTCGGCGGCGCCCGGCGCCCCCTCGCACGTCCGGATGCGTACCGGGCTCCAGCTCGCCGTCCACGGCGTCTCCCCCCTGGCGCTCCATCCGGAGCGCCTCGTGATCGTTCGTGCCGTCCGGACGGCTCACTGCTGCCCCGCCGGTCGCTGCTCCTGCGGCACGCGCTGCACCAGGGTGGGCAGCACCCGCACGTTGTCCGGCAGCGGCGGCGCACTCGACCGGATGGGCGGGACACCGACGTCGGTCGGCATCCGCTGTCCGCTCGGCCGACGGGTCGGGAACTCGCGGCGGGCCAAGTCGAAGGCCAGCTTCTCGTAGCCGGTAGCGACGGCGTCCCAGTCGTAGTTCGCGGCCAACTGGCGGGCGCGGCGCCCTGCGGACCGGATCCGCCGGGGCTCGGCCTCGGCGGCGTCGACCAGACCGGCGACGTCGGCGGGGCTGACGAAGTACCGGCCGGCGTCGGCCACCACCTCGCGGTTGAAGTCGACGTCGTAGGCCAGCACGGCCGCGCCGGCACCGATGGCGCGCAGCAGAGAGGGGTTCGTGCCGCCGACCGAGTGGCCGTGCAGGTAGGTGTAGGCGTTCGCGTAGAGCTGGTCGAGCTGCACCTGGTCCCAGACGCCGCCGAGGAAGCGCACACGGTCGTCCGCGACGCCGTGCACCCGCGCGGTGTATTCGTCGGAGTAGGGCGCCGAGCCGACCACGACCAGCGGCCTGGTCGCGTTGCTGCGGGCGTAGCCCTCGACGATCACGTCGACGTGGTTCTCGGGCTCGAAGCGGGCGACGGCGAGGTGGTACTCCCCAGGGGCGAGACCCAGCTCGGCGAGCCGGTCGGACCCGGGCTCGATGAGGGGTGCGCCGTAGGTGAGCAGCGTCGTCGGGGCGCCGAACTCGTGCCGGTAGTAGTCGGCGATGCCGACCGCGTCGGCGATCAGCGCGTCGGACCAGCGCACGGCCATGGACTCGGCGGCTCGGTAGTACCGCTGGCCGACCGGGCCCCACTTGGCGCGCTTCCACTCCAGGCCGTCGACGTGCGTGGCGACCGGGATGCGGGCGGCGCGGAGCGCCGGGAGCAGGGGCGAGTTCGCGGCGTTGAAGACGAACGCGGCGTCGGTGCGGTGGCCCAGCAGGTGGCCCACCGACAGCGCCGAGTGGCTGAGGGTCTCCAGGGCGCGCTTGTGCGCGGCCGGGAGGTGGACCAGCTCCATGCCCAGGTGGTGGGTCGGGCGGTCGGTCTCCCCGCGGGCGGTCCGGCAGTAGACGACGACCCGGTGACCGCGGTCGGCCAGCCGGCGGCCGACCTCCTCGACAGCGGTCTCGAAGCCGCCGTACCGGGCCGGCACACCTCGTGTGCCCAGCATGGCGATGCGCATCGTGGGTCCGTCCGTTCGCTCGTCGCGCGGCCCGGCAGGGCAGCCGCCCGGCACGTGGTCACGTACCGCGCATCAAGGATCGCGCGCAGTAGCCGGACGGGACCCGTTCCGAGGGACGCCGTCACTCCCGGGGGTGACCTCCGGAAGGGGGTGGGTCAGTACGCCCCGGAGGACTTGAGGACGGCGCGGGCGGTCTTCCAGAGGATCAGGAAGTCCAGGGCCAGCGACCAGTTCTCCACGTACCGGAGGTCGAGGCGCACGGCCTCCTCCCACGGCAGGTCGCTGCGACCGGAGATCTGCCACAGGCCGGTGAGGCCCGGCTTCACCAGCAGCCGGCGGCTGACCGAGGCGTCGTACCGGGCGACCTCGCCCGGCAGCGGCGGGCGCGGACCGACGAGCGCCATGGTGCCGGTGAGGACGTTGATCAGCTGGGGCAGCTCGTCGAGCGAGAGGCGGCGCAGCCAGCGGCCGACCGGGGTGACCCGGGGGTCGTCGCGCATCTTGAACAGCAGGCCGTCGGAGATGTTGTCCGCCCGGATGCCGTCCAGGCGCTGGTCGGCGTCGATGACCATGCTGCGGAACTTGAGCATCGTGAAGGCGCGGCCGTTGAGGCCGATCCGCTCCTGCCGGTACAGCGCCGGCCCGTTGCTGGTCAGCCGGACCGCGAGGGCGATCCCGAGGAGCACCGGGGACAGCACCACCAGGGCCAGGGCCGCGGCGCAACGATCGACGGCGCCCTTGACCATGCGCCGCCAGCCCTCGAAGCGGGGCTGCTCGACCGAGAGCAGCGGCAGGCCCTCGAACGGGCGGATGTGCAGGCGGGGGCCGGCGACCTCGATCAGGCCGGGGGCCACCAGCAGCTCGACACCGCTGCCCTCGAGCTGCCAGGAGAGCTGGCGCAGGTACTGCGCGGCGGTCTCACTGGCCGACGTCACCGCGATCGTGTCGGCGCCCAGGCGGGCGGCCATCGCCACCACGTCGTCCAGGCCTTCGACGGGCACGTCCACCAGACCGGCGACGCGGGAGCGGTCGGCGGGGGTCACGCACAGGCCGACGACGTCGAGCCCGGCGTAGCTCTCCCGGCGCACCCGGTCGGCCAGCTCCATGACCGCTCCGCCGCGGCCGACGACGATGACGCGCTTGTTGCAGCGGCCGCGGGCGCGCAGCCGGCGGAGGTGGCAGCGCGCCGCGTAGCGCCCGACCAGCGTCGTGACGGTCAGCGCGGGGACGCCGACGACGACCAGTGCGCGGCTGAGGTCCAGGTCGGCGGCGTAGGAGACGAAGCCGGCGACGGCCAGCAGGATGAGGCCGGCGCGGCCGACGGTGCGGTACTCGTCGCTACCGGTGCCGAAGACCCGCTCGGCATGGGCGCCACAGGCCCACAGCAGCAGGGGCCAGGCCGGCACGAGAGCGACGGCGGCCCAGAGGAGCGAGGGCACCGGCGGCAGACCCTCGGGGCGGGTCAGCACCACGCCGGCACCGATGGCCGCTGCGGCGAGGGCCTCGAAAGCGGCCAGCGCGAGGGCGTAGGTGCGCACCCAGGAGGTGGTGACCACCCGGGCCAGTACCGGTACCGGCCGCGGGGCCGCGTCACCTCGCGCCGCCGGAATGAGGTCCAGCCCGCTGCTCAACGCCTGCTTGTCCACCAACACGTGTGCTCCCCCGTTACGCAGTGTTATCGGGTCGACACGCGAGGGATGAGGCTGTCAAGCCATCGAACAGGACGTTCTCCCCCGGGTGCAGTCCTCGATGCCGAGGCAACCCTCACAGTCCGTGACCGCTGCGGTCAACGCAGACGGCCCGCCTTCACCCTTTCGGGAGGGACGCGGGCAGACGACAGCGGAGCGTCGTCAGCTGCGGGGGTGCACGTCGTTCTGCGCGGCCTCGAGGCCACGGGCCAGGAGCAGCTCGGTCGCGTCCGCCGCCTCGACGAGCAGGAGGTCGAGCTCCTTGCGCTCGGTCGAGGAGAAGTCCTTGAGCACGTAGTCGGCCGGGTCCTGGCGACCCGGAGGGCGGCCGATGCCGACCCGCACGCGGAGGTAGTCCTTGGTGCCGGTGGAGCGGGTGATCGAGCGGAGGCCGTTGTGTCCGCCCTCGCCGCCGCCGCGCTTGAGCCGCAGCACCGCGAAGTCGAGGTCGAGCTCGTCGTGCACGACGACGAGGTCGGTAGCGGGCAGCTTGTGGTAGTCGAGCAGGCTGCGCACGGGGCCGCCTGACTCGTTCATGTAGCTGAGCGGCCGGGCGAGGACCACCCGACGGCCGGCCAGCCGGCCCTCGCCGGCGACCGCGCGCGAGCGTGCGCCCTTGCCGGGCGAGAGCTTGATGCCGGCCCGCTCGGCGAGCACGTCGAGCACCATCGCGCCGACGTTGTGCCGGTTGCCGGCATAGCCGGGCCCGGGGTTCCCCAGCCCCACGACGAGGAAGGGCCCCTCGCTGGCAGGGGACGCCGCGGGGGCGCCGGCAGTGCCGGCGCCCCCGCGGGTCGTGCTGTCGGTCAGCGGATGCCTCAGTTGTCCGCGGACTTCGAGGCCGAGTCCATCGACTCGCCGCTGCCCTGGTCCTGCGGCTCCGGGACGACGTCGCCGTCCGCGTCGGACTCCTCGCGCTCGATGCCGGCCTCGGCCTCGGCCTCGGCGAGCTCGGCCTCCAGCGCCTCGGCGGTCGGGGCGCCGAGGAAGCCGATGACCAGCGACTCGGGCTCGGTGATCAGCGTCGAGCCCGAGGGCAGGACGAGGTCGCCGGCGGTGATGTTCTGGCCGGCGGCGCGACCGGTGATGTCGACCTCGATGCTGTCGGGCAGCTTCGTGGCGTCGGCCTCGATCGAGACGGTGTTGAGCTGGTGGTTCGGGATCGAGTCGGGGGCCGGCTCACCGACGATGACGATCGGCACCTCCACCGTGGTCTTCTCGCCGCGGCGGACGAGCAGCAGGTCGACGTGCTTGTGCTGGCGGGTCAGCGGATCGCGCTGCACGGCCTTGGTGAGGGCCAGCTGCTCCTTGCCGTCCAGCGCGATGGTCAGCAGGACGTTGGTGCCGCCGTTGCGCAGGGCCGCGGCGAACTCGCGGGCCGGCAGCGACAGGTGCACGACGTCCTGGCCGTGCCCGTAGAGCACGGCGGGGATGCGGCCCTCGCGGCGGGTGCGACGAGCGCTGCCCTTGCCGAACTCGGTGCGGGTCTCGGCGTCGAGCCGGAAGTCAGCCACGGTGATGTGCTCCTAGGTATCGGAAGTGGTGCGGGCCAGGCGGAGGCGCGCAGCACACCCTGAGGGGCACAGCACGTCGATAACGGAGCAGAGCTCCCTCGCCGGGCAACGCCAGAGAGATTACCCGACCCGACCGAGGGTCCGGCCGAGCGGGGGCCCGGAGGGTCCCCCGAGGACGGACGGGCGAGCAACTCCGCGAAGCGGGTCCTGAGGAGCGGGGGCCCGGAGGGTCCCCCGAGTCAGGACGGGAACGCGCTCGTCGCAGCAGGGGAACACCCCCTGGCCGCGGTGTCGTCCGGAGGACGACAGATCAACTAGCGCCGTCGAAGAGGCTGGTGACCGAGCCGTCCTCGAAGACCTCCTTGATCGCCCGGCCGAGCAGCGGGGCGATGGAGAGCACGGTGAGCTTGTCGAAGCGGCGCGCGTCCTCGATGGGCAGCGTGTTGGTGACGATGACCTCGCTGATCTTGCTGTTCGACAGCCGCTCGACGGCGGGGCCGGAGAGCACGCCGTGCGTGGCGGCGACGATCACGTCGGCCGCGCCGGCGTCGAAGAGCGTCTCGGCGGCCTTCACGATCGTCCCACCGGTGTCGATCATGTCGTCGACCAGGATGCAGACCCGGCCCTCGACCTCACCGACGACGCGGTTGGCGACGACCTCGTTGGCGACCAGCGGGTCACGGGTCTTGTGGATGAAGGCCAGCGGGGTGCCGCCGAGCTTGTCGCTCCACCGTTCGGAGACGCGCACCCGGCCGGAGTCGGGCGAGACGACGGTGATGTCGCGGCCGCCCCAGCGCTCCTTGACGTGGTTGATCAGCAGGTCGAGGGCGAAGAGGTGGTCGACCGGGCCGTCGAAGAAGCCCTGGATCTGCGCGGTGTGCAGGTCCACGGTCATCAGCCGGTCGGCGCCGGCGACCTTGAACATGTCCGCGACGAGGCGGGCCGAGATCGGCTCGCGGCCCCGGTGCTTCTTGTCCTGCCGGGCGTAGGGGAAGAACGGCGCGACGACGGTGATCCGCTTGGCCGAGGCGCGCTTGAGCGCGTCGACCATGATCAGCTGCTCCATGAGCCAGGTGTTGATCGGCGCCGTGTGGCTCTGCACCACGAAGGCGTCGCAGCCGCGCACGGACTCCTCGAACCGCACGAACAGCTCGCCGTTGGCGAACTCGTAGGCAGCGGTCGGGGTGGGGGTCACCCCGAGGTGCCCGGCGATCTCGTCCGTGAGCTCGGGGTACGCCCGGCCGGAGAAGAGCATGAGGCTCTTGTTGGTGGTCTGCCGGATGGCGCTCATCGAGTCAGCTGTCCCTCGTCGTCGTCGTGCGCCCCGAGATCCCCGGGGGCATCCACCCGCTGCTCGGCGGCGGCGGCGGCCTCCGCGGCGGGGGTCCCCGGCCGTCGGCGGCGGACCCAGCCTGCCACATTTCGCTGGGGCCCCCGCGCCACGCCCATGGCCCCCGGGGGGACGTCGCTGGTGATGACCGACCCGGCCGCGGTGTAGGCGCCGTCGCCGATGGTGACCGGCGCCACGAGCATCGTGTCCGAGCCGACCCGGGCGTGGTCCCCGACGGTCGTGCGGTGCTTGGCGACGCCGTCGTAGTTGACGAAGACGGTGGCCGCGCCGATGTTCGTGCCGCGGCCGATCGTGGCGTCGCCGACGTAGGAGAGGTGCGGGATCTTCGAGTCCTCCCCCACCTCCACGTTCTTGGTCTCCACGAACCCGCCGACCTTGCTGCCACGGGCCAGCCGGGTGCCCGGGCGCAGGTAGCTGAACGGACCGACGGTGGCCTCCGGCCCGACGACCGCGCCGAGGCAGTGCGACCGCAGGACGGTGGCGCCCTCCTCGACGACGCAGTCGACCAGCGTGCTGTCCGGACCGACGACGGCGCCCGAGGCGACGGTCGTGCTCCCGAGGAGCTGGGTGCCCGGGTGCAGGACGGCATCGGGCCCGGCCGTCGCGGTGACGTCCACCCAGGTGGTCTGCGGGTCGATCACGGTGACCCCGGCGCGCATCAGGTCGTCGAGCACGCGGTCGTTGAGCGTGCGCCGCCGCTCGGCCAGCTCGCGGCGGTCGTTGCAGCCGAGCACGTCGTCGGGGTCGTCGGCGCGGACCGCCGCCGTCGGGGCCCCCTCGGCCACCAGCGGCGCGAGCGCGTCGGTGAGGTACTGCTCGCCCTGGGAGTTGGCGGTGCCGACCCCCGCCAGCACGCGGCGCAGGGTGGCGGCGTCCGCGACGTACACACCCGCGTTGACCTCCCGGATCGCCCGCTGCTCCGGCGTCGCGTCGCGCTCCTCGACGATGGCCTGCGGTGCGCCGGCGCCGTCCCGGACGATGCGGCCCAGGCCGGTCGGGTCGTCCACCTCGGCGGTGAGGACGGTGAAGACGCTGCCCGCGGCGTCGTGCGCGGCCACCAGCGCGGTGAGCGTGCGACTGGTCAACAGCGGCGAGTCCCCGTTGACCACGAGGACCGAGCCGTCGAGGTCGGGGACGGCGGTCAGGGCGACCTCGGCCGCGTGCCCGGACCCCAGTTGCTGCTCCTGCACGACCGCCAGGGCGCCGGGAGCGACCTCGTCGAGGTGTGCCTCGACCTGGTCCCGGCCCGCGCCGACGACCACGACCGTGGTGCCGGCCGACAGTGGCTCGGCCGCGGCCAGGACGTGCCCCAGCAGGCTGCGCCCCCCGAGGGTGTGCAGCACCTTCGGGGTCGACGAGCGCATGCGGGTGCCCTGACCGGCGGCCAGGACGACGACGGCGGCGACGGCCGGCGTCCCGGGTTCGGACGACGATGATTCCTGCGGGGCCACGGATCTCCTCGGACGGTGACGGCACGACTGCTGGGGGACTCGGACTCGAACCGAGACTGCACGGCTCCAAAGGCCGGCGGGCTGCCGATTACCCCATCCCCCACCCGCGGCGCCGTCGGACGGCGTCGCGCAGGTGCCCGTGCGGACCGGCACCCGGAGCCGAGCCTAGGGGCCGGGCGCCGCGCGAGAGCGGCGCAGGCGCCCGTGCCGTGCCTCCGGAGCCCCACCCGCCCGGCTCGCGGATCCGCCTACGCTGCCGTAGGTTTTCTTGCACGTCGCCCGGAGCACGCCGGTTCAGACCGCGCCCGGGACGAGTCCACACAGCACAGGAGTCCCTTTGTCCGCTCCCGCCCTCACCCGGCCCACGGCCCCGCCCCCCGCCGAGCCCTACGCCGGGTTGCCGGACAACGCCATCGGCCGGCGCAAGAGCACGCTCGAGATCGTCACGCTCTACGTGATCGTGCTCGTGCCGTTCGTCGCCCTGGCCGCCGTCATCCCGGCGGTGTGGGGCTGGGGCATCTCCTGGCTGGACGTCGGCCTCGCGGTCGGCTTCTACTACCTCGCCCTGCTCGGCGTGACCGTCGGCTTCCACCGGCACTTCACGCACGCCTCGTTCAAGGGCAAGCGGCCCCTGCGCCTCGGCCTGGCCGTCGCCGGTTCCATGGCGATCCAGGGCCCGGTCAACCAGTGGGTGGCCGACCACCGCAGGCACCATGCCTTCGCCGACCGCGCCGGTGATCCGCACTCCCCCTGGCGTTACGGCACCGACCTCCGCTCGCTGCTCAAGGGCATGTTCCACGCCCACCTGGGCTGGCTGTTCGACCGCCGCAAGACCAACCAGGAGCGCTACGCCCCCGACCTGCTCAAGGACAGCGGCCTGGTGTTCGTCAGCCGCACGTTCGTGGTGTGGGCCTTCCTGAGCCTGGCGCTGCCCGCCGTGCTCGGCGGGCTGATCACCGGCAGCTGGGCCGGTGCCTGGTCGGCGTTCTTCTGGGCCGGCCTGGTCCGTGCCGCCCTCCTGCACCACGTCACCTGGTCGATCAACTCCGTCTGCCACGTGGTGGGCAACCGGCCGTTCATGTCCCGCGACCGGGCCACGAACTTCTGGCCGCTGGCGATCCTCAGCGGTGGCGAGTCCTGGCACAACCTGCACCACGCCGACCCGACGTGTGCCCGCCACGGCGTGCTGCGCGGCCAGATCGACATCAGCGCCCGCGTCATCTGGGTCTTCGAGAAGCTCGGCTGGGCCTCGCACGTCAAGTGGCCCGACCCGGAGCGCCTGGCCGCCAAGCGCCGCGTCGAGGCCCCGGCCGCGTCCTGAGCACCGGCCCCGGCCCCGGGCCCGGGGATCCCCCCGGGCGCGGGACGGGCATGGACGGCGCCCCGGTCCGGGTGCGCATGACCGGCGCGCAGCGGCGCGAGCAGCTGGTCGACGTCGCCCGCGAGCTCTTCGGCCGGCGCGGGTACGGCGCCACCTCGATCGAGGAGATGGCCGCGCACGCGCACGTCAGCAAGCCCGTCGTCTACGAGCACTTCGGCGGCAAGCAGGGCATCCACGCCGTCGTCGTCGACCGTGAGATGCAGCTCCTGCTCGGCCGCTTCACCGCCGCCCTCTCCGACCCCGGCCACCCCCGCGAGCTGCTGCAGCGCGCCGCCCTGGTCCTGCTCGAGTACATCGAGTCCGACACCGACGGCTTCCTCGTCCTCACCCGCGATGCCCCGGTCACCAGCGGGGTGGGGGGCTACTCCTCGCTGATCGGCGAGGTGGCGCGCAAGGTCGAGCACATCCTCGGCGGGCACTTCGACGCGCGTGGGTACGACCCGCGGCTCGCCGAGCTCTACAGCCAGGCGCTGGTCGGCATGGTCGCGCTGGTCGGCCAGTGGTGGCTGGACACCCGGACGCCCGACAAGCGGGTCGTGGCGGCGCACCTGGTGAACCTGGCCTACAACGGCCTGTCGCACCTGGACCCCTCCCCCGATCTGCTGGACGGGCCTCCCGCGGGCTGAGCGCCCGTCAGACCAGCCGGGCGCCGGGAACGGGACCGGTGACCACCCGGACGGTGCGGAATACGCCCTCGCCGGCCAGGGCCGCCGCCAGGCGGACCGCGGCGGGCTCGTCCTCCACCAGCGCGGCCACGGTCGGTCCCGAACCGCTGACCAGCACGCCGAGGGCCCCCGCGGACGTCGTCGCGCGCAGCGCCCGCCGCAGCTCCGGGCGCAGCGCGAGCGCAGGGGCCTGCAGGTCGTTCGCCAGCGCCGTCGCGAGCTCCGCGGCCGGGCCGCTGCGCAACGCGCTGATCACCGGCTCCGCCGGGAGCAGCTCCGCGCCGTCGGGCAGCCGCCCCTCGGCCCGCAGCCGGTCGAGCTCGGCGTAGACCGACGGCGTGGACAGGCCCGCCCCGGCGATCCCGAGCACCCAGTGCCACGGGCGGCCGGCCAGCACGGGCGCCAGCTGCTCGCCGCGCCCGGTGCCGAGCGCGACCCCGCCGAGCAGGCTGAACGGCACGTCGCTGCCCAGCCGGGCGGCCAGCTCCAGGAGGTCCGTCCGAGCGGCCCGCGTGCCCCAGAGTGCGTCGAGCGCCACCAGGGCGGCCGCGGCGTCGGCGCTACCGCCGGCCAGCCCGGCCGCGGCGGGAATGGCCTTGACGATCTCCAGGTGCGCGTCGGCGGGCACACCGGCGTGCTCGGCCAGCAGCTCGGCGGCGCGCCAGACCAGGTTGCGGCGGTCGGTCGGGACGGCGTCGGCCCCGGTGGCCGCACCGGCGCCCTCTCCGCTCACCGCCAGGCTCAGCCCGTCCCCGGGTCGCGCGGTGACCGTGTCGAGGAGCGAGACGGCGAGGTAGACCGTGCGCAGCTCGTGGAAGCCGTCGGCGCGCAGCGGCCCCACGGCCAGGTGCGCGTTGATCTTCGCGGGAGCCCGGGCGGTGCGGGCGCCGTCCGCCGTCACGGCTGCACCTCGGCGGTCGCCGCCAGGCGGGCGAAGTCGGTCACGGAGAGCCGCTCGCCGCGGGTGGCCGGGTCGATGCCCGCCGCCCGCAGCCGGACCTCGGCGGCGGCGGGGCTGCCGGCCCAGCCCGCCAGCGCCGCACGCAGGCCCTTGCGGCGGGTGGCGAAGGCCGCGTCGATCGCGGCGAAGGTGGCCGGCCGGTCCCCCGCCGGGGGCGGACGGCGGACCAGCGCGACCAGCCCGGAGTCGACGTTGGGCTCGGGCCAGAACACCCGTCGGCCGACGTTGCCGGCCCGGCGCACGTCGCCGTACCAGGCGGCCTTGACCGAGGGGACGCCGTAGGCCGAGCCGCCCGGGGGCGCGGCCAGCCGCTCGGCCACCTCCGCCTGCACCAGGATCAGCGCCCGGTCCAGGGTGGGCAGCAGCTCGAGCAGGTTCAGCAGCACCGGGACGGCGATGTTGTAGGGGAGGTTGGCGACCAGCGCCGTGGGCGGCGGCCCGGGGAGCTCCTGGATGCGCAACGCGTCGGCCTCGACGACGGTCAGCCGATCGGCGAGGTCGGGTCGCCGCTCGGCGACGGTCTGCGGCAACCGCCGGGCCATCCGGGGATCGATCTCCACGGCGACGACGGCGGCGGAGGCCGGGAGCAGCCCCAGGGTCAGGGAGCCCAGCCCGGGCCCGACCTCCAGCACGACGTCGTCGGGGCGCAGCCCGGCCGTGCGCACGATCCGCCGGATCGTGTTGGCGTCGTGCAGGAAGTTCTGGCCCAGCTGCTTGGTCGGGCGCAGTTCGAGCTCCGCGGCCAGCTCGCGGATCGCGGCCGGACCGAGGAGCCCGTCGGACTGCTCGGGGACGGTGCTCAGGGGATGCCGATCAGCCGAAGAGACGCGGCCCGCAGTGCGGCCACTGGCCGGCACCGGAGCGCTGGTAGAGGAGCTGCGCCCGGTAGGTCTGCTCGTCCGGGCTGGCCTGGGACGGGAGGCCGGCGCCGCCGACGGCCTGCCAGGTGCCGACGCCGAACTGGTAGAGGCCGTGGTACTTGCCGGTGCCGCTGACGGCGTTCGGCCGGCCGCCGGACTCGCAGGCCGCCAGCGCGGCCCAGTTCAGGCCGTCGGCAGTCGGGCTCGCGGTCGGGCGGGCCTTGGTGCCGACGGCGACCTGCTCGGTGACCGGCGCACGGTCGACGACGGCGCTCAGCTGATCGCGGGCGGTCTCGACGCCGTCGGTGAGGGTGACGCGGTAGGTGATGGTCTTCTGGCCGTCGACGCCCGCGGCCGTGACCTTCTTCTCGCCGACGAAGGCATCGGGGTTGGGCGTCTCGACGCGCTCGTGCGGCACGGCGACGGTCTCGGTGACATCGGAGACGGTGACGCGGAAGACCTGCAGGCGCAGCTGCGAGGTGAGCGGCTGGGACAGCTCGGTGCTGGCGCGGTCGGTGGCGCTCAGCGTGATGCCCTGCTCGTCGAGCAGGGCGCCGGCGGTCGCGGCGGTCGTGGTGACGACGCGCTCCTGACCGTCCACGACGAGGACGACGTCCTTGGGCGTGGTGACCTTGAGGCTCATGCCGTCCAGCGGCAGGCGCTCGGAGCGGCTGGCGGAGAGAACCAGGCCGTCGGCGCGGAGGCCGAGCTGCTCGAGGACTTCGTCCACCGACAGGGCGGTCACGTAGATCTCCTGCTCGACGCCGTCGACGCTGAGCTTAAGCGGACGGGCGCGGGTGAGCACGATGGTGTCGCCGTCGGCGATCGCCTGGTCGGCGGCCGGCAGGAGGACGTCGTGGGCGGCCGGCTCCAGGCCCTCCTCGTCGAGCACCTCGGCCACGGTGTCGGCGTAGGTGCCGATCCGCTGGGCCTGCCCGTCGACGGTGAGGACGACGGACTTCTGGGCGACGAAGAAAGCCAGCGTCCCGCCCACGAGTCCGAGCAGGACCAGGGCGAAGAGGCTGAGACGGAGCGAGCGGCGCACGGCACATCCAGGGGTCTCGGAAACCGGGCAGGAGGAGAGGGCGCACCACCCGTGGACGGCACGCCCGCTGCAGTCCGCGTCCGGGTCCGGCGACCGGCTGGAACCTGGGTTCCGGCCGGACACGCGCGACCCGGGGCGTCCTCCACCCCGGCTGATCACGACACGATAACGAGCACGGTGTGTGGTGCAACGGTGCGAGACGAGTGAATCAGAACGTCGCCATGTCGCTATGTGGACGCGCCGACACGTTGAGTGACAGCCGTGCCGAGGTCAGCCGCCCGGACGTGATCCGGCCAGCGCCCGACCCGGTGGGCAAGGACACAGGGTGAACGCGGGCCGTTCGGGGCACGGGAGGCCGCCCGGTCAGCCCGCCAGCGCCCGTGCGCCGGCGCGCACCGGTCGCAGCCAGGTCAGCAGGAACACCGCTACCGCCACCCCCGCCACCAGTGCGCAGAACCCGCCGGCCACCAGGGCCACGGGGAGGAGGTCGAAGTGCTCGGTCACCCGGTCGCCCCGGTCGATCCCGGCGGCCAGCAGCAGCGCGCCCAGCGGCAGGAGCGCCAGCACGGTGGCCGTGGCCGCGACCAGGTGCGCGGTCCAGGTGCGCAATGCCTCGTCGACCGGCACGTCGGCCCCGGCCGCCGGGAGCGGCCGGACGGTCGCCCGCAGCAGCGCCAGCTCGGCCAGCGCCCAGGCGACCGCGGGGACGGCGACCGCGGTCCAGCCGACGGCCTCGCCCACCTCCTCGCCAGACCACAGCCAGGCAGCGACGGCCAGCGCCGCGACGGCCACCAGGCGGGTCGCCCACACCAGACCGCCGGAGACCAGCTCCGTCTGCCGGGGCCGGCGGTGCGGCTGCGCCGCCGCCCAGCGCGGGCGCGGACGGGTGACCTCGGCGAGCAGCACGCCGGCCAGCAGGCCGAGCGCCAGGGCCGGCACCCAGAGGAACACCGACGACTCGCCCTGCAGCACCACCAGGCCGACGATCCCGGCGATGCCGAGGAGCAGGCCGACCCGGCGCCAACGCCGGCCGTGCAGCGCCTGGGCGGTCAGCGCAGCCGAGCCCTCCGCGGTCGGTTCGACCAGCTCGACCGACCCGCCGGCCACCGCCCGCCGGTCGGCAGCCCGGGCCCAGGCGCGAGCCAGGAGCACGCCCGGCACGAGGAGGGCGATGAACAGCACGACAGCGATGAGACGGCCCACGCTGCTGATTGTCGCCCCTCGGGCGACACCGCGGCCACGAGCCGCGTTCCCCTAGCCCTGCCAGGCGCCGAAGACCCGCTCCGCGTTCGCGGTCAGGACGTCGCACAGCTCGGTCAGGTCCGTGCCGGTGACGTCGGCCAGGGCGCGCACGGTGTGCGGCACCAGCCGCGAGGCGTTGGGCCGACCCCGGTGCGGCATCGGCGTCAGGAAGGGCGAATCGGTCTCCACCAGCAGCTGGGAGGGCGGGGTGAGCGCGGCGGCCTCGCGGAGGTAGCCGGCGTTGCCGAAGGTCAGCGTGCCGGCGAAGGAGAGCACGAAGCCCCGCGCGACGCAGTCCTCCGCGAAGCCGGCGTCCCCGGAGAAGCAGTGGAAGACGGTGTGCTCGGGCGCACCCTCGTCGTCCAGCACCCGGAGGATCTCCTCGTGCGCGTCCCGGTCGTGGATGACCAGTGCGGTCCCGTGCCGCTTGGCGATCCGGATGTGCGCCCGGAACGACGCCTCCTGCGCGTCCCAGCCCTCCGGGCCGGTGCGGAAGCGGTCGAGACCGGTCTCCCCCACGGCCCTGACCCGGGGCAGCGCCGCCAGCCGGTCGATCTCGGCCAGCGACGTCTCCAGCCAGGTGCCCTCCGCACCTCGCTCACCCGCCTCGTTGGGGTGCAGCGCGACGGCGGCCAGCACGGCCGGGTGGCGCTCGGCCAGCGCGGCCGACCACCGCGACGAGGCGACGTCGACACCGACCTGGACCAGCCGGGTGACGTTCACCGCCGCGGCCGCCGCGATCTCGGCGTCGACGGCGGCGTCGGAGGCCCACTCGCCGTGCTCGTCGTCGGCCGGCCGCTCCCCCAGGACGATGTCGAGGTGGGTGTGGCTGTCCAGCGCGGGCGCCGGGAGCCGCTCGGGAGACGGCGGCGGCTCGCCCCGCTTGTTCGCGCGCGACGAGGCCGATCGGCTCATGTCGAGCTGCCGCCGCCCTCGAGGCGGGCCAGCTCCTCGGCGACCACCGAGTCGTCCAGCTTCTTGAAGATCGGCGTGGGCGTGCTCAGCGGGCTCCCGGACGGCAGCGGCCGGGAACCCCAGGTCGCCGACGCACCGGCGTAGTCGCCGGTGATGATCGGGTACGGCGAGCCGTCGTCGAGGTCCGTCGTCTCCACGATCTGCGGAGCCGGGGACCACACGCCCTCGCCGCCGAGCAGCTCGTGCACCTTCTGCGCCGAGTGCGGGAGGAACGGGGTGAGCAGCGCGTTGCAGTCGCTGATCGCCTGCAGGGCCGTGTGCAGCACGGTGTCCCGGCGGGCCGGGTCCTCCTTGAGCTTCCACGGGGCCTGGTCGGACAGGTACTTGTTGGCCTCGCCGACGACCCGCATCGCCTCGCCGGCCGCCGCCTTCTGCCGGTTGCGGCCCAGCAGGTCACCGATCGGCCCGAACGCCGCCGACGTCGAGGCCAGCAGCGCGCGGTCGGCGTCGGTCAGCTCGCCGGGGGCGGGGATGGCGCCGACGTTCTTCGCCGCCATCGACACGGTGCGGTTGACCAGGTTGCCCCAGCCCGCGACCAGCTCGTCGTTGTTGCGGCGGACGAACTCCGCCCAGGTGAAGTCGGTGTCCTGGTTCTCCGGACCGGCGGCGGCGATGAAGTACCGCAGCGCATCGGCGTCGTAGCGGGCGAGGAAGTCGCGGACGTAGATGACGACGTTCCGCGAGGAGGAGAACTTGCGCCCCTCCATGGTGAGGAACTCGCTGGAGACCACCTCGGTGGGCAGGTTCAGCCGGCCGTAGGAGCCCGGGGTCCCGCCCTTGTCTCCCTCGCCGTTGTACCCGAGGAGCTGGGCGGGCCAGATCTCGGAGTGGAAGACGATGTTGTCCTTGCCCATGAAGTAGTAGGCGTCGGCGTCCGGCGACTGCCACCACTGGCGCCAGGCCTCGGGATCACCGGAGCGGCGGGCCCACTCGATCGACGCCGAGAGGTAGCCGACGACGGCGTCGAACCAGACGTAGATGCGCTTGTCGGAGCGGTCGCGCCACCCGTCGAGCGGCACCGCGACGCCCCAGTCGATGTCGCGGGTGTAGCTGCGCGGCTTCAGGTCCTCGAGCAGGTTGACGCTGAAGTTGAGCACGTTGGAGCGCCAGTTCTTCCGCGTCCCCAGCCAGTCGCCGAGCGCGCGGGTGAAGGCCGGAAGGTCGAGGAAGTAGTGCTCGCTCTCCACGAACTTCGGCGTCTCGCCGTTGATCTTGCTGACCGGGTTGATCAGGTCGGTCGGGTCGAGCTGGTTGCCGCAGTTGTCGCACTGGTCGCCACGCGCGCCGTCGTAGCCGCAGATCGGGCAGGTGCCCTCGA
>JBBSKB010000014.1:0-41770 GCA_038256725.1 Mycobacteriales bacterium
GATGTTGTCGATGAAGAGCAGCACGTCCTGGTTCTGCTCGTCGCGGAAGTACTCCGCCATCGTCAGCGCGGACAGCGCGACCCGCAGCCGGGTGCCCGGCGGCTCGTCCATCTGGCCGAACACCAGGGCGGTCGAGTTGATGACGCCCGACTCGGTCATCTCGGTGATGAGGTCGTTGCCCTCACGGGTGCGCTCGCCGACCCCGGCGAACACCGACACGCCACCGAACTCCTGGGCGACGCGACGGATCATCTCCTGGATCAGCACGGTCTTGCCGACTCCGGCGCCACCGAACAGACCGATCTTCCCACCGGCCACGTAGGGCGTGAGCAGGTCGATGACCTTGATGCCGGTCTCCAGCATCTCGGTGCGGCCCTCGAGCTGGTCGAACCGCGGCGCGCTCCGGTGGATGGTCCACCGCGGCGCGTCCAGGCCGTAGCCGGGCTCGTCGAGGCACTCGCCCAGGGTGTTCCAGACGTGGCCCGTGGTCACGTCGCCGACGGGAACGCTGATCGCGCTGCCGGTGTCGGTGACCTCGGACCCGCGGACGAGACCGTCGGTCGGGGCCATCGAGATGGTCCGGACCACGTTCTCGCCCAGGTGCTGGGCGACCTCGAGGGTCAGGGTCTTGCTCAGGTCGGCGAGCGTGACGTCGACCTTCAGGGCGTTGAACAGGTCGGGCATCGCGTCGCGCGGGAACTCGACGTCGACGACCGGCCCGGTGACCCGCATGACGCGGCCGGTGCTGGCCTGCGTCTGCGAGCTGGTCGGACGGTCCTCGGTGACGGTCATCTGTGCTGCTCTCCTGCCCTCGGGCTCGTGCTGCGTGATGGAACGATGGTGAGCGGGTCAGTCGCCCGCATTGGCCGAGACCAGCGCGTCGGCGCCGCCGACGATCTCACTGATCTCCTGGGTGATCTCCGCCTGGCGGGCCTGGTTCGCCTGCCGGGAGAGGTTCTTCGCCAGCTCCTCGGCGTTGTCCGAGGCGGACTTCATCGCCCGGCGGCGGGAGGCCGACTCCGAGGCTGCCGCCTCGAGGATCGCCGCGTAGATCCGGGTGGTGATGTACTTCGGCAGCAGGGCGTCCAGCAGGCCCTCGGCCGACGGCTCGAACTCGTAGGAGGTCGGGACACCGGACTCGGCGGAACCGCCCGCCGCGCTCGACTCCCTGTCCTCCCGCTCGTAGTCGAACTCTTCGACCTCTTCCACCTCCAGCGGCGCCATGCGCTTGGCCACCGGAACCTGGGAGAGGAGCGAGCGGAACTCGGTGTAGACGATGTGCAGCTCGTCCACGCCCAGGATGCCGTCATCGCCGGCGCCACCCTGCTCGTCGTCGTCCGCCCCGGCGGTGAAGACGTCGATCAGCGCGGAGCCGACCTGCTGGGCGTCCTCGTAGCGGGGCTGCTCGGAGAACCCGGTGAACGTCTCCGCCATCTCGCGCTCGCGGAAGGAGTAGTAGGTCTCCCCCTTGCGGCCGACGACGTAGAGCACCGGCTCCTTGCCCTCCTGGCGGAGCAGCGCGAGCAGCTCCTCGGTGCGACGGAGGACGTTGACGTTGTACGAGCCGGCGAACCCACGGTCGGAGGTGATGACCAGGACGGCCGCGCGCCGGGGGTTCTCCCGCTCGGTGAGCAGCGGGTGGTCCAGCGACGCCGACGACGCCAGGGCCGAGAGCACTCGCGTGATCTCCCGGGCGTACGGCTTGGACGCCTCGACCCGGGCCTGGGCGCGCACGATGCGGGCACCGGCGATCAGCTCCTGAGCCGAGAAGATCTTCTTCGTCGACTGGGTGGAGCGGATGCGGCGCCGCAGGGCGCGCAGAGAGGCGGCCACGGGTCAGGCCTTCTTCTTGACCTGGACGCGCTCCTGGCCACGCTCCGAGGCGTCCATGGCCTCGGCCTCGGGCTCGTTCAGCTGGAGCGACTCGCCGTCGCCCGTCGTGAACTGCCCGTAGAAGGCCTCCACCGCACGCTCGAGGTTCGAGACGGTGTCGTCCTCGAGCTTCTTGGTGCTGCGGATCGCGTCGAACACGCCGTTGTCACCGCGGCCGACGAAGTCGAGGAACTCCGACTCGAAGCGGCGGACGTCGGCGACCGCTACGCGGTCGAGCTTGCCCGTGGTGCCCAGCCACAGCGAGACGACCTGCTTCTCCACCGGGTAGGGCGAGTACTGACCCTGCTTGAGCAGCTCCACCAGGCGCATGCCGCGGTCCAGCGTGGCCCGGCTGGTG
Organism: Mycobacteriales bacterium; assembly: GCA_038256725.1. Classification (GTDB taxonomy): domain Bacteria; phylum Actinomycetota; class Actinomycetes; order Mycobacteriales; family Geodermatophilaceae; genus Blastococcus. The sequence continues at coordinate 2,231 of JBBSKB010000014.1, forward strand.
GCGTCGAGGTCGGAGGAGAACGAGGCGAAGGCCTCCAGCTCGCGGAACTGCGCGAGGTCCAGGCGCAGGCGGCCGGCCACCGACTTCATCGCCTTCACCTGCGCCGAGCCACCGACGCGGGACACCGAGATGCCGACGTTGATGGCGGGGCGGACACCGGAGTTGAACAGACCCGTCTCGAGGAAGATCTGGCCGTCGGTGATCGAGATGACGTTGGTCGGGATGTACGCCGACACGTCGTTGCCCTTGGTCTCGACCAGGGGCAGACCGGTCATCGAACCGGCACCCAGCTCGTCGTTGAGCTTGGCGCAGCGCTCCAGCAGGCGGGAGTGCAGGTAGAAGACGTCACCCGGGTAGGCCTCACGGCCCGGCGGGCGGCGCAGCAGCAGGGAGACCGCGCGGTAGGCCTCGGCCTGCTTCGACAGGTCGTCGAACACGATCAGGACGTGCTTGCCCTCGTACATCCAGTGCTGGCCGATGGCCGAGCCGGTGTAGGGGGCGATGTACTTGAAGCCCGCGGCCTCGGACGCGGGAGCGGCGACGATCGTCGTGTACTCCATCGCGCCGGCCTCTTCGAGGGCGGTCTTGAGGGCCGCGATCGTCGAGCCCTTCTGGCCGACGGCCACGTAGATGCAGCGCACCTGCTGGGCCGGGTCGCCGGTGGCCCAGGCTTCCTTCTGGTTGATGATCGTGTCGGTCGCGACCGCGGTCTTGCCGGTCTGGCGGTCACCGATGATCAGCTGGCGCTGGCCGCGGCCGACGGGGGTCATGGCGTCGATGGCCTTGATCCCGGTCTGCATCGGCTCGTGCACCGACTGGCGCTGCACCACGGTCGGCGCCTGCAGCTCCAGTGCTCGGCGGCCGGTGGTCTCGATGGGGCCGCCACCGTCGATCGGGTTGCCCAGCGGGTCGACGACGCGACCCAGGTAGCCGTCGCCGACGGGAACCGAGAGGACCTCGCCGGTCCGGCGGACCTGCTGGCCCTCCTCGATGCCGGAGAAGTCGCCCAGGACGACGACGCCGATCTCGCGCACGTCGAGGTTCAGGGCCAGGCCGCGGACACCGCTCTCGAACTCGAGCAGCTCGTTGGTCATGACCGAGGGCAGGCCCTCGACACGGGCGATGCCGTCGCCGGCCTCGGTGACCGTTCCGACCTCCTCGCGGGAGACGTCGGGCCGGTACTCGGTGACGTAGTTCTGGATGGCACTGCGGATCTCGTCTGCGGAGATCGTCAGCTCGGCCATGGCTCTGGTCCTCTTCCCTGCGGGGGTCGTGTCGTTGTGGGGTGCGGAGGGGCGGTCAGCCGGCCAGCCGCCGGCGGGCGGCTTCCAGCCGGTGGGCGATGCTGCCGTCGATGACCTCGTCGCCCACCTGGACGATCAGGCCGCCCAGCACGCCGGGGTCGACGGTGACCTGCAGCCCGACCGGACGTCCGTAGAGGCGGCCGAGCGAGTCGCCCAGCTGCTGCTCCTGGATTCCGGTGAGCGCGACCGCGGTGGTCACCCGGGCGACCGACTGCCCGCGGCGGCGGCTGGCCGCCTCCGACAGGCGCTCGATCGCGATCTCGGCGGTGCCGACGTGCGAACCGGTGAGCAGGTTGCGCAGCAACTGCTCGGTCACCGGGTTCACCCGACCGGACAGCAGCCGGTCGAGGAGCGCCTTGCGGCCCTCCACGGGCGCCTTCCGGTCGCTGAGGACGCGGTTGAGCTCGCGGTCCCCGGCGACGATCCGTCCGAAGCGGACCAGCTCGTCCTCGACGCTGTCGAGAGCACCGTTCACGTCGGCGGCGTCCAGCGCCACCTCCGTGGCCACCGTGATGGCGGCCTGGACCAGGTCGATCGGCCGCGACCAGCGCTGCCGGGCGATCGTCTCCACCAGGTCCAGCGCGGTCGACGACAGCTGGGAGGCGAAGAGGCGGCGCACCAGGGCGGCACGCTCCTCCGGCTTCCCGGCCGGGTCGGCCATCGCCCGCCGCAGGGAGAGCTGGCTGTCCAGCACCCGTGAGACCGCGAAGAGCTCCTCCGACAGTGCGAGCAGCTCCGGGCCCGTGACGCCGGAACGCGTCAGCTGCGCGAGGCGCTCGCGCACCTCGGCGGTCGCCGCGCGGGTGGAGGCCTCCATCAGCGGTTGCTCTCCGCCACGGCGGCCCGACCGTCGCCCGACGCGGCCATGCCGTCGAGCTCCGCGAGGAAGCGGTCGACGGTGCCGCTGCGACGGGCGTCGTCGGCCAGCGACTCGCCCACCACGCGGCCGGCCAGGTCGACGGCGAGCGTGCCGATCTGCCCACGGAGCTCGTGGACGATCTGCTGCCGCTGCGCGGTGAGCTGCTCCTCGCCGCGGGCGACGATGCGGGCCGACTCCTCCTGGGCCTGGGCGCGCAGTTCCTCGAGGATCTGCTGGCCCTCGGCGCGGGCGGCGTCGCGGATCTGCGCGGCCTCGCCACGGGCCTCGGCCAGCTGCGCGCGGTACTGCTCGAGCGCGGCCTTGGCCTCGGCCTGCATGGCCTCGGCACGTTCCAGGCCGCCCTCGATCGCTTCGCGGCGGGCCTGGAAGACCTGCTCGAAGCGCGGGGCGACGAACTTGGCCATCACGAACAGGACGATCCCAAAGGCGATGATCCCGATGATGATCTCGCCCACGGGCGGAAGGAGCGGGTTTTCGCTTTCCGCAGCGAGAATGCTCATGCTGTCAGTGTCCCTGTCTGGAGTCGGTGACCGTACTCACGAGGAGATACGGATCAGGTGCCGAAGACGAAGGGGACGACGAAGCCGATCAGGGCCAGCGCCTCGGAGAGGGCGAAGCCGAGGAAGGCGTAGGTCCGGGTCAGGCCGGCGGACTCGGGCTGCCGGGCGGTGGCCTGGATGTAGGCCGCCCAGACGATGCCGACACCGATACCGGGGCCGATCGCAGCCAGGCCGTAGCCAACGGATCCGATGCTGCCGGTCAGTTCTGCCAGAACGTCCATTGCGGGGTGTTCCTCCTCTGTCGTCGCCCGGCGGGGTGCCGGGCGGCTGGCGGGGTGGTGCGGGGGTGGTGCGGTTTCAAGGACCGGCGGGACCGGTCAGTGCTCGGCCTCGATCGACCCGTTGAGGTAGGTCCCCATCAGGACCGTGAAGACGTAGGCCTGCAGGAAGATGACCAGGAGCTCGAAGAAGGTCATGACGATCGCCATCAGCGCCGAGATCGGGCCGAAGATGACCGAGTAGTTGCCGACCTGGAACAGGTAGACCGCGCCCAGAGAGAACACGACCAGCAGCATGTGGCCCGCGAACATGTTCGCGAAGAGCCGGACCGCGAGGGTGAACGGCCGCACCACGAAGTTCTGCAGGATCTCGATCGGCGTGACCAGGATGTACATCGGCTTCGGCACACCGGGCAGGAAGAGGATGTCCTTGAAGTACTTGCCGGCCCCCTGCTCCCGGACACCGATGTAGATGTAGAGCACCCAGCAGATCGCCGCGAGGACCAGCGGGAAGGCGAACTTCGACATGGGCGAGATCTGGGCGAACGGGACGATCGCCATCAGGTTGTTCGCCAGGATGAAGAAGAAGAGCGACGCGAGGAACGGCGCGAACGGAAGCCCCTTGGGGCCTACGACGTCGCGGGCGATCCCGTCCCGCACCAGCGAGTAGCCGGCCTCGCCGACGAACTGCATCTTCCCGGGGACGATCTGGGGGTTGCGGACGGTGGCGACCAGGAAGGCGATCAGCGCCAACGTGGCCACCCACAGGATCAGCGTGATCCGGGTGATCTCGAAGTCGACGCCCAGCAGGGAGAAGCTGCCGATCACCTCGGGATAGAACTCACCGAGGCCGGGGGCCTGGAAGCCGTCGCCGCCGTGTCCTTCGGCGGCGAGCACGCCGCCGTGCGCGAGGGCGCTGGGGGTCACCGTTGTCCCTTCTGCGTCCTGGGCCGGCTCCGTCGTCCGCCCGGGGTGTCACCAGTGCGACCGTCCCCGGGAGTCGGGGGCAGGCCGCCGAACCGTGCGACCACCAGGTAGATGGCCACGGCCATGCCGAGGATGACGCCGACCGGGAAGAACACACGCGTGTCCCACCACAGGTCGAGCAACCACCCGACCCCGCCCCACACGCCCATCCCGGAGATCAGCGTCCCGATCACCGCATAACCGGTCTCGGCACCACTGCCCTCATGAGGCTGACGTGCGGGCCGAGGTCCGACTTCCCCGCGAGCAGGGTTGTCCTCAGCCATTGCCCGGGACACTATCAGCCGCGCTCGGCCGGTCTGCCCCGGTCCTGGGTAGGGGCAGCCGTCGGCGGCAGGGGCGGGGTGACGTAGTAGAGCGGGCGGGTCCACACCCAGCGCAGCTGCACACCGCTCCACAGCAACGCCCCGATGATGACGGTCCAGGCCAGCGTCAGCCGGTCCAGCCAGCCCTCCTCGGGCAGTGCGCCCAGGAATGCGAACAGCACCAAGGCCTTCACGAAGAACATCCCGAGGGCCGCCGGAAGGGTGAAGGTGTCGTCGATCCGCCCCGCCCAGGCGATGGCCACGCCCGAGACGACGAAGAAGGCGGTGACGACCGCCGCCCCCACCAGGACGCCCACGGCATCCGACCAGCCCGCCAGCAGCCCGGTGACGACGGCGCCGACCCCCGCGACGCCGGCCGTGACCACCGTCCCGACGCGCAGGAACGACAGATCCCAACCGGGATCGGTGGGCGGCGGGTGGCCGGCGGGGGTCATCGGACGAACTCCTTCGTGTCGGGGGTGGGCGCGGCCGGGGGTGAACGGCGACCGGCCCTGCCCGCCTGCCTGGCCGAGCCGGACCGGACCGCCCGTGCGGACGGGTGGTCGGCGCGGCTGCGCTCGCGTTGCGCGGCGACCTCGGCCGCCCGGGCTTCGCGGGCGGCGCGACGGGCCCGCGGGCTGAGGACGACGACCAGCCCCACGACCAGCAGCACGGCGATCGCCACGAGCAGCTCCGCCGTCCCACCGGTGATCGACAGGGCGACCGCCCCGAAGGACAGCAGCGCGGCCCAGAAGTACATGACCAGCACCGCCCGCCGGTGGGAGTGGCCGATCGAGAGCAGCCGGTGGTGCAGGTGCATCTTGTCGGCGGCGAACGGCGACATGCCCCGCCGGGTGCGCCGGACCACCGCCATCACCAGGTCGAGGAACGGGATGAAGAGCACCGCGACCGGCACCAGCAGGGGCAGGGTCAGGGGCAGCAGCGTGGCCGCCGAGTCGAACGACTGCGGGTCCAATCCCCCGGTCGCCGTGACGGCGGCGGCCGCCAGCATCAGGCCCACGAGCATCGCACCCGAGTCACCCATGAAGATGCGGGCCGGGCTGAAGTTGTGCGGGAGGAAGCCCAGGCAGGCGCCGGCGAGCACGGCGGTGATCAGGGCCGGAGCGCTGGCGACGTCGTCGTAGCCGACCAGGCCGAGGTGGTAGCTGTAGGCGAAGAACGCCAGCGCCGCGATTGCCGAGACACCCGCCGCCAGCCCGTCCAGGCCGTCGATGAAGTTGACCGCGTTGACCACCAGCACGGTGAGCAGGACCGTCAGCGGAACCCCGAGGTCGGGGCCCAGCGAGATCGTGCCGATGTCGGCGACCGGCAGGAAGAGGAAGGCCAGCTGGACGCCCAGCAGCACCATGACGCCCGCGGCGGCGATCTGCCCGGTGAGTTTCGTCAAGGAGTCCAGGTCCCACTTGTCGTCGATCAGCCCCAGGGCGCAGATCAGCCCACCGGCGACGAGCACGGCATAGGTCTGGGAGTCGTCGAAGGTGCGCTGCAACGCCGGCAACCTGGTGGCCACCAGGATCGCGGCGGCCACCCCGAGGTACATGGCCACGCCGCCGCCGCGGGGCGTCGGGATGGCGTGCACGTCGCGCGCCCGGAGGGCCGACATCACCCCGAAGCGGATCGCGAGCATCCGCACCACCGGGGTGGTCAGGAAGGTGACCAGCGCGGCGGTGAGCAGGACGACGGCGTACTCGCGCATCGGCTCAGCCGGCCGGGACGGGCTCGGGTCCGGGGCTGCGGGCAGGCGTCGTCATCCAGCCGCCCTCCCGAACTCGTGATCACCCGCGACCCCGGGAAGCGGGGCCGCGATCGGTCAACGGTAGCGCGAGCCCCCGGCAAGGCCGTGCGACGCATCGCCGCCCGCCGTCGTGGCCGGGCGCTCGCCGGAGTCAGTCGGTGAGCTCCGGCACGGCATCGCGGAGCCGCTCGACGGGGATCGCGCCCATCCGCAGGACCCGCGGGACGGCGCCGGTGCAGTCGACGATCGTGCTGGCGGCCGAGCCGGTGCGCGGCCCGCCGTCCAGGACGACGGCAGCGTGCTCCCCCAGCTGGTCGGCGGCCTCCTGGGCCGTGGTGGCGGCCGGCCGGCCCGAGCGGTTGGCGCTGGACACCGCCAGCGGACCGGTGCGCCGCAGCAGGTCCCGCGCCAGGTCGTCGTCGGGCAGCCGGACGGCGACCGTGCCCTCCGCGTCGCCCAGGTCCCAGGCCAGCGACGGCGCGTGCTCGAGCACGAGGGTCAGCCCACCGGGCCAGAAGGCCTGGGCCAGCGCGTTCGCGGTCGGGGGCGGGTCCGTCACGAGCCCGGCCAGCGTGGAGGCCTCGCCGATCAGCACCGGGACCGGCATGGTCCGCCCGCGGTTCTTGGCGGCCAGCAGCGAGGTCACCGCGGAGGGGGTGAACGCATCGGCGGCGACGCCGTAGACGGTGTCGGTCGGCAGCAGCACGAGCCGGCCGGTGCTCAGCGCCGCGGCGGCGGCGTCCAGTCCGGCGGCGCGCGCCTCGGGGTCGCTGCAGTCGTAGATCTCGGCCACGAGGAGCAAGTCTGTCACCGTCGCCGGCCGCTGCCCCCGCCCGGTGGCTCAGTCGTCGTCCCGGTCCCGGCCTTCGCGCCCGTTGCCGTTGTCCTTGCCGTTGCCGTTGCCGTTGTCCTTGCCGTTGCCCGGCTTCTTCTCGTCGCCGTCCCCGTCGCCGTTCCCGCCGTCCCCCTCGTCGACCGGGGGAGGAACGGGGGCCGGGTCGGGCACCGGGGGCACGGCGTAGTCGAGCTGGACCAGCGCGTCCGGCGGCAGGGTGCCGACGGGGGCGACGGCCGTGACCAGGCCGGAGGCCACCTCCCCGGTCTCGACCGGGCGGAGCTCCACCCGGAGGCCGCGGGCGACCAGTTCGGCCTGCACCTCGCGGACCGGACGGCCGAGCAGGTCGGCAGCGACGACGTCGACGCCCGCCGGTGCGCTCGGCAGTGCCGCCGTCGGCTCCGCGGGGGTCTCCTGCTCGGGTGCCGGTGCCGCCGTGGAGGTCGAGCCGTCGCGGAGCGCCGTCGCAACGAAGGCGCCGCCCACGGCCAGCAGCAGCGCGGCGAGCAGGACGGCGACCGGCCACCGGCGCCCCCGCCGACGGGGTACCGGTGCGGCAGCCGTCGGTCCGGGCGCCGACACCGCCGGGAGCACCGCTGTCGCGGGCGGGGCCACGGTCCGGGGCAGGACCGCGGTCCGGGGCAGCACGGCGGTGCGGTGCTCGGTAGCTGCGGGCGCCCCGGTCAGGACGGCGTCGACCGCGTCGCGCAGCGCGGACCCGTCCGCGAACCGGGCCGCGGGGTCCTTGGCCATCGCGCGCTCCACCAGGGCCCGCACGGCCGGCGGGATCCCGGCCGGGAGCGGGTCGGGGTGCTCGCGGATCTGCATGACCGCGATCTGGACGGCGCTCTCCCCCTCGAACGCGCGCCGCCCGGCCAGGCACTCGTAGCCGACCGTGCCGAGGGCGTAGACGTCGCTGGCAGGGCCCGCCGGCCGGCCGGACGCCTGCTCCGGGGAGAGGTAGTGCGCCGTCCCCATCACCTGCCCGGTGGCCGTGACGGCGACGCCGCCGGTCGAGCGGGCGATGCCGAAGTCGGTCAGCTTCACCCGGCCGTCGCGGCGCACGAGGAGGTTGGCCGGCTTGATGTCCCGGTGCACCACCCCGGCCTCGTGGGCGGCGCCCAGTCCGTCCGCGGCCTGCCGGAGGACGTCCAGGGTGCGGTGCACGTCCAGGGACCCCTCGCGACGGAGCACGTCGGCGAGCGACTCGCCCTCCACCAGTTCCATCACGAGGTAGGCCAGCGGCGGTGTCCCCGGTGTGCCCGGCAGCTCGCCGTAGTCGAAAACCGCGGCGATGTGCGGATGGACGAGGGTGGCGGCGTGCTGGGCCTCCGAGCGGAACCGGGCGCGGAAGGCCGGGTCCGACGCGAACTGGTCGCGCAGCACCTTCACCGCGACCGGGCGGTCGAGCAGGGTGTCCCGCCCGCGCCACACCTGGCCCATGCCGCCGCCGGCGATCAGCGAGCCCAGCCGGTAGCGGTTCGCGAGCAGCTCCTGGGGTGCCGTCACCGGTCCTCCTCGCCGATTCGCCGTGCGGTCGTGAAGCGCGGCCGACCGGCCAGGTCGGGGTGGTCCTCGACATCGGTGAAGCCGCCCTGCGACCGGACGACCGCGGGCAGCGCCGTCCCCTGCTGGTCGGCGTGCTCGATGCCCAGCCACCCGCCGGGACGGAGCAGCCGGGCGGCGACGCCCAGCATCCCGCGCACGACGTCGAGCCCGTCCGGCCCGCCCCACAGCGCCAGGGGCGGATCGTGGTCGGCGACCTCGCGCGGGATCCGGGCCCCGTCGGGCACGTACGGCGGGTTGGAGACGACGACGTCGACCCGCCCGTCGAGCTCGGGGAGCAGGCCCGGGTCGGTCATGTCGCCGGCGACGACGCCCACCGGGGTGTCCCCGGCGCCGATCCGGTCCAGCGCGTTGTGCCGGGTCCAGGCGATGGCGCCGGGATCGCGCTCGACGGCGGTCACCCGGGCACCGGGGTGCTCGTGCGCGATGGACAGCGCGAGGGCGCCGGAGCCGCTGCCGAGGTCCACGACGATCGGCCCGTCGAGCCCGTCGAGGCGCCCGAGCGCCCACTCGGCGAGCAGCTCGGTCTCCGGGCGGGGCACGAAGACCCCGGGGCCGACGGCGAGCTCGAGCCGGCGGAACGGGGCCCGGCCGGTCAGGTGCTGGAGCGGAACCCGGTCGGCGCGCTGGTCGAGCAGCGCCGTGAACCGGGTCGCATCGTCCTCGGCGACCTCGGCCAGCGTGAGCAGCCCCGCGCGCGACCGGCCGACCACGTGTGCCAGCAGCAGCTCGGCGTCCACCCGCGGCGACTCGACACCGGCCTCGGCGAGCCGCCGGGCGGCGTCGGCCAGGAGCGTGCTGCACCTCACCCCGGACCCGCCCTTCAGGAGCCGGCCGCCAGCAGCTCGGCGGTGTGCGCGCTGCTCAGCGCGTCGATCACCGCGTCCAGGTCGCCGTCGAGCACGGCGTCCAGGTTGTGCGACTTGTAGCCGACCCGGTGGTCGGAGATCCGGTTCTCCGGAAAGTTGTAGGTCCGCACCCGCTCGCTGCGGTCGACGGTGCGCACCTGGCTGCGTCGCTGGTCGCTCGCCGTCGCCGCAGCCTCCTCGCGGGCGGCCGCCAGCAGCCGGGAGCGCAGCACCCGGAGCGCCGACTCGCGGTTCTGCAGCTGGCTCTTCTCGTTCTGCGAACTCACCACGATCCCGCTGGGCAGGTGGGTGATGCGGACGGCGGAGTCGGTGGTGTTCACGCTCTGCCCACCTGGTCCGGACGAGCGGAAGACGTCGATCCGCAGATCGTTGGGGTCGACGGTCACGTCGACCTCCTCCGCCTCGGGCAGCACCAGGACGCCGGCGGCCGAGGTGTGGATGCGGCCCTGGCTCTCGGTGGCCGGCACCCGCTGCACCCGGTGCACGCCGCCCTCGAACTTCAGTTGCGCGAAGACGCCCGTTCCGTCGTCGCCCCCTGGCGGTCTGGACTTGATCGTCACGGCGACGTCCTTGTAACCGCCGAGGTCGGCATCCTGGGCGTCGAGCACCTCGGTGGACCAGCCGCGCCGCTCGGCGTAGCGGAGGTACATGCGCAGCAGGTCGCCGGCGAACAGTGCGGACTCCGCACCGCCCTCCCCCGCCTTGATCTCGAGGATGACGTCCTTGTCGTCGTCCGGGTCCTTCGGCAGCAGCTCCTCGTTCAGCCGGCCGGTGAGCTCCGCGATCCGGCGCTCGAGCGCGGTCGCCTCGGCGGCGAAGGAGGCGTCCTCGGCGGCGAGCTCCCGGGCGGTGCCGAGATCACCGCGGGCCTCGTCGAGGGCGCGGGCGGTCTCCACGAGCGGGGCCAACCGGGCGTAGCGTCGGCTGAGCCGGCGGGCGCGGGCCTGGTCGGCGTGCACCGCCGGGTCGGCGAGCTCCTGCTCGAGGGACGCGTGCTCGGCGAGCAGGCCGGAGAGCATGTCGGGTGCGGGGCTGCTCATCGGGTTCCTCCTGCCTGCGATCGGGTCCGGACACGACGACGGCGCCCGCCCCACCGGATGGTGGGACGGGCGCCGTCGGAGGTGCTACTTGGCGTCTGCGGGCGCCTCGGCAGCCGCACCCGTGGCGCGCTTGCCGAACCGCTTCTCGAAGCGGGCGACGCGGCCACCGGTGTCGAGGATGCGCTGCTTGCCGGTGTAGAAGGGGTGGCAGGCCGAGCAGGTCTCGACGGAGAGCGTGCCCGTGGGCGAGGTGCTGCGGGTGGTGAAGGTGTTGCCGCAGCCGCAGGTCACGGTGGTGACGTTGTAGGCCGGGTGGATGTCGGGCTTCATGGCTGCTGCCTCTTCTACGAAGTCTTGGGTCGTTCGGTGCTGTGAACGCCGAGGACCGGACGGCTATTTCCGGTGCGACGGCGGGGCTCGGTCGACCAGTCTCCCAGATCGGGAGACCGGCCGGCCGCGGCCCCCTGCTAGTCCTTGTCGGGACCGAGCGTCGTCTTCTGGATCTGCATCAGGAACTCGACGTTGTTGCGCGTCTTCTTCAGCTTGTCCAGGAGCAGTTCGAGCGCCTGCTGGGGCTCCAGCGCACCGAGGACCCGGCGCAGCTTGATGACGATGGCCAGCTCGTCGGGCGACATGAGGATCTCCTCCTTGCGCGTGCCCGAGGCGTTGACGTCGACGGCCGGGAAGACCCGCTTGTCCGCCAGCCGGCGGTCGAGCTTGATCTCGGCGTTCCCGGTGCCCTTGAACTCCTCGAAGATGACCGTGTCCATCGTGGAGCCGGTCTCGACCAGCGCCGAAGCGATGATCGTGAGTGAACCGCCGTTCTCGATGTTGCGGGCAGCACCGAGGAAGCGCTTCGGCGGGTAGAGCGCCGTGGAGTCGACGCCACCGGAGAGGATGCGCCCGCTGGCGGGGGCCGCCAGGTTGTAGGCGCGGCCCAGGCGGGTGATCGAGTCCAGCAGGACGACGACGTCGTGACCCATCTCGACCAGGCGCTTGGCCCGCTCGATGGAGAGCTCGGCGACCGTGGTGTGGTCCGACGGCGGCCGGTCGAAGGTCGAGGCGATGACCTCGCCCTTCACCGAGCGCTGCATGTCGGTGACCTCTTCGGGCCGCTCGTCGACGAGGACCACCATGAGGTGGCACTCGGGGTTGTTCGTGGTGATGGCGTTGGCCAGCGCCTGCAGCACCATCGTCTTGCCGGCCTTGGGGGGCGACACGATGAGCGCGCGCTGCCCCTTGCCGATCGGCATGACCAGGTCGATGACCCGGGTGGTGAGCAGGTGCGGCTCGGTCTCCAGCCGCAGGCGGTCCTGCGGGTAGAGCGGGGTCAGCTTGGTGAACTCGGGGCGGTCCTTCGCCTGCTCCGGGTCCAGCCCGTTGACCGTGTCCAGCCGGACCAGCGCGTTGTACTTGTCCTTGCGCTCGCCCTCGCGTGGCTGGCGGACGGCGCCGGTGATCGCGTCACCGCGACGCAGGCCGTAGCGGCGCACCTGCGACAGCGAGACGTAGACGTCGTTCGGGCCGGTGAGGTAGCCCGACGTGCGCACGAAGGCGTAGTTGTCGAGCACGTCGAGGATGCCGGCCACGGGCAGCAGGACGTCGTCCTCGCTGATCGTGGGCTCGCCCTGGTCGAAGCGCTCGCGGCCTCCGACGGCGCTGCCGCGCTTGTTGCGGTCGCGGTAGCGGCGTCCGCGACGGCCGCGGCCGCCCTCGAAGTCGTCGTCGTCCTCGTCGGCACCGGGCCCGCGGGGGGCCTCGGTGCGGTTGTCGTTCCGGTTGCCCGGACGGCCGTCCCGGTCGGTGCGCTCGCCGCGGTCGGGGCCGCGGTCGGGGCCGCGGTTGGCGTCCCGGTTGCCCTCGCGGGCGCCGTCCCGGTTGCCCTCGCGGGCGCCGTCCCGGTTGCCCTCGCGGGCGCCGTCGCGGTTGGTCTCGCGGGCACCGTCGCGGTTGCCGCGCTCGGGCCGGTCGCCCCTGTCGGTGCGGTCGTTGCCGTCGCGGTTGGCCCGCTCCGGACGGTCACCGCGGTCGGTGCGGTCGGCACCGTCGCGGTTCGCGCCGTCCCGGTTGGCGGCGTCGCGGTTGGCGGCGTCGCGGTTGTTCTCGCGGTTGGCGTCCCGGTCGGCGCGGTTGCGGTTCCGATCGCGGTTGCGCTGCGGCCGGTCGCCGTCGCGCTGATCGCCGTCGGCCTGCTCGGTGTCCTGCGGCTCGGCATCGCGGGACTGCTCGGCCTCGCGCTGCGGGGCCTCGGCGGGCGCCGCGGCTCCGTCGGCCGGACTCTCGTCGGCGGCGGGCCGGTCGTTCGCGGCAGCCGGTTCGGCGGTCGGCGACCCGGCCGGACGGCTGGCGCCGCGACGGGATCGGGCCGGGCGGGCGTCGGCGTCCTTCGTGGGAACGGGGCCGCCGTTGGCACCACCGCTGATCGGCGCCTCGAGCGGGGCGGCTGTCGCGGCCACGCCCCGGGCGCGGTCGGCGCCGTCGGCTTCCTGGGCCTGGCTGTCGGCGCGGGGCGCCGGGGTGCTGCTGTCGCCGCCCACCTGGCGCGCGGAGATGGCGGCCACGAGGTCGCCCTTGCGCATGCGACCGGTGCCGGAGATGCCGAGTTCGGCCGCCAGACGCTGCAGCTCGGGCAGCAGCATCCCGGACAGGCCGGCGCCGCGGCGGCGGGCGCGGCCCGCCGTCTCGGGAGCGGCGGGAGCCTCGCTCGTGCCGGCGGCGTCGTGCGCGCCGGTCATGGCGAGGTCGGTGCTTTCGCTCACGTACAGGTCCTTCCCTGCGGTGACCTGCGCGTTCCAGCGCAGGGGGTGCACCGCTCCGACGTGGACCCGGGCATGAGGCGGGGGCCGTGCTGAGGAGCGGGGTGAAATGCGGGGCGGATCAGCGGCGGAATCGCCGGCTTCGGCCCCACGCGAGGCTCGCCCGAGTGGGCGGCTACGCCGTGAGCCTAGACGCAGCTCACGGGCTGGACAACACCGGTCGTTCCCAGCGTGTTCCTCGTTACCGAGACGATACCCGAGGGCCGGCCAGCACCGTCGCGCCGGCCCGGTCGACCTCCAGCGGGAGCACCTGCCACCCGGCCGGCACCAGCTCGCGGATCCCGCCCACGCGGACGGCTGTGCCGGCGTCCCGGTCCCCGGGGTGCCGGCGGGTCAGGACCAGCACGCTCGGGCCCGCCCCGGACACGACGGCGGCGTGCCCCGCGGCGCGCAGCCGCCCGACCAGGTCGTGCGAGGCCGGCATCGCCGCACCGCGCTGGGTCTGGTGGAGCCGGTCCTCCGTGGCCTCGAGCAGCAGCTCGGGTGCCGCGGTCAGCGCGTGGACCAGGAGGCCCGAGCGCCCGGCGTTGAACGCCGCGTCGGCATGCGGCACCAGTTCCGGCAGCAGGCCGCGGGCGACGTGCGTGGAGAGCGTCGTCCCCGGCACGAGCACGACGGGCAGCACCTCGTCGGAGACGGCGAGCCGGTCGGCGCGGGCACCGCCGTCGGCCATCCAGGACAGCGTCGCCCCGCCGAGCAGGCAGGCCGCCACGTTGTCGGGGTGCCCCTCGATCCCGGTCACCAGCCGCAGCACGGCGCCCGTGTCGACGGCGTCGACCGTCGGGCACAGCGCCCAGGCGCCCAGCACACCGGCGACGACGGCGGCCGCGGAGGACCCCATCCCACGCCCCTGCGGGATGCCGTTGCTCGTGACGATCCGCAGTCCGGCCGGCGTCCAGCCCAGCTCGACGCACGCGGCGCGGAAGGCGCGCACGACCAGGTGGGACTCGTCGGCGGGCAGCGTCTCCGCGCCCTCCCCGGTCATGACGACCTCGAGACCGCCGTCGGTGACCGTGAACTCGAGCTCGTCGTGCACCGACAGCGCGAGCCCCGCGCAGTCGAAGGCCGGGCCCAGGTTGGCGCTGGTGGCCGGGACGCGGACCCGGACCGCCGTGCTCACAGACCCAGCTGGGCAGCCGCCGCGGCGGCGTCGACCGGGATCGTGACCGGGGCGGGTGCGCCGGAGATGGCCCACTCCGGGTCCTTGAGCCCGTTCCCGGTGACCGTGCAGACGATCCGCTGGCCGGGCTCGAGCTCACCGGCGGCGTGCACCTGCAGCAGGCCGGCGACCGAGGCAGCGGACGCGGGCTCGACGAAGACCGCCTCGCTACGGGCCAGCAGCCGGTAGGCGGACAGGATCGCGCGGTCGGTGACGGCGTCGATCCGGCCGCCGGACTCGTCCCGGGCGGCGAGCGCCTTGGTCCAGGAGGCCGGGTTGCCGATCCGGATCGCGGTGGCGATCGTGCTCGGGTTCTCGACCACGGCGCCGTTGACGATGGGCGCCGAACCGGCGGCCTGGAAGCCCCACATCCGCGGGGTTCGGGTCGCGGGGCCGTCGTCGGCGTACTCGCGGTAGCCCTGCCAGTAGGCGGTGATGTTGCCGGCGTTGCCGACCGGCAGGCAGTGGATGTCCGGGGCGTCGCCCAGGACGTCGACGATCTCGAACGACGCCGTCTTCTGGCCCTCGATGCGGTACTGGTTGACGCTGTTGACCAGGCTCACCGGGTAGTCGATGGCGAGCTTGCTGGCCAGCGCCAGGCAGTCGTCGAAGTTGCCCTCGACCTGCAGCAGCTGCGCGCCGTGCACCAGCGCCTGGGCGAGCTTGCCCATGGCGATCTTGCCCTGGGGCACGAGCACGGCGCAGGTGATGCCGGCGCGGGCGGCGTAGGCGGCTGCGCTGGCGCTCGTGTTGCCGGTGGAGGCGCAGATGACGGCCTTCGCGCCCTCCTCGACGGCCTTGGTGATGGCCATCGTCATCCCGCGGTCCTTGAACGACCCGGTCGGGTTGAGGCCCTCGACCTTCAGGTAGACGTCGCATCCGGTCCGGCGGGACAGCTCCGGCGCGGGCAGCAGCGGGGTGTTGCCCTCCTGGAGGGTGACCACCGGGGTCGTCCCGCTGACCGGCAGCCGTGACCGGTAGGCCTCGATGAGCCCCGGCCACCCCGGGGAGACGTTCGCCTTCGTGCCACTCATGACAGACCTTCCACGCGCAGGACGCTGGTGACGCCGCGGACCGCGGGCATGTCCCGCAGGGCGGCGATGGTGGCGGACAGCGCCGCGTCGGGCGCGCTGTGGGTGACGATGACCAGCGTGGCGGCGTCGCCCCGGCCGGTCTGGCGGACGGTGGAGATGCTGACGTCCTGTCGCGCGAACTCCTGCGCCACGGCTGCGAGCACGCCCGGGCGGTCGGCCACGTCCAGGCTGACGTGGTACCGGGTGGGGGTCTCCGCCATCGGCCGGACCGCGAGGTCGGCGTAGCCGGTCGGGCCCTGGCCGGAGGCGCCGGCGACCCGGTTGCGCGCCACGGCCACGAGATCGCCGAGGACGGCGCTCGCGGTGGGCTCTCCCCCGGCACCCTGGCCGTAGAACATCAGCTGGCCGGCGGCCTCGGCCTCGACGAAGACGGCGTTGAACGCGCCGCCGACCGAGGCCAGCGGGTGGGTGGTGGGAATCATCGCCGGGTGCACCCGGACCGCCACGGTGTCCGCACCGGCCCCGTTGGGCACCCGCTCGCAGATGGCCAGCAGCTTGACCGTGCAGCCGATCTCCGCGGCGCGGGCCACGTCGGTGGCCGAGACGGCGGAGATGCCCTCCCGGTGCACGTCGGCCGACGACACCGGGGTGTGGAACGCCAGGGACGCCAGGATCGCCGCCTTGGCCGCGGCGTCGAAGCCGTCGACGTCGGCGGTCGGGTCGGCCTCGGCGTAGCCCAGCTCGGTGGCCTCGGCCAGCGCCTCGGCGAAGCCGGCGCCGGTCTCGGCCATGCGCGACAGGATGTAGTTCGTCGTGCCGTTGACGATGCCGACGACCCGGCGCAGCTGGTCACCGGCGAGCGACTCGCGCAGCGGCCGCAGCAGCGGGATGGCGCCGGCGACGGCGGCCTCGTAGTACAGGTCGACCCCCGCTGCAGCGGCGGCCGCATGCAGGCCCGGGCCGTCCTCGGCCAGCAGCGCCTTGTTCGCGCTGACGACCGACTTGCCGGCCGCGAACGCCGCGTACATCAGGCTGCGGGCCGGCTCGATGCCCCCGATCACCTCGACGACGAGGTCGACGTCGTCGCGGCGCACCAGGGCGGCGGAGTCGGTGGTCAGCAGGTGCTGCGGCACGTCCGGGTGGTGCGCCGGCCGGCGGACGGCGATGCCGGCGACCTCGATCGGCCGGCCGATGCGGGCGGTGAGGTCGTCGGCCTGGTCCTCGATGAGCCGGAGGACGGCGCTGCCGACGGTGCCGCAGCCCAGCAGCGCGACCCGCAGGGGCGCGCTCACGACCGCGCTCCCGCGGCGTGCTCGGGGGCCGGTTGGTCGGGGGCGGGCGAGGGCGCGGGCCTGTCCGCGAGGACGGCGTCGAGGGCGAACACGTCGGACAGTGTCTGCCGCCGGACGATCTCCGTCGCGACGCCGTCCCGCACGGCGACCACCGGCGGCTTGAGCAGGTAGTTGTAGTTGCTCGCCATCGACCAGCAGTAGGCGCCGGTGGCGGCGACCGCGAGCAGGTCACCGGGGGCGACGTCGGAGGGCAGCCACAGGTCGCGCACCAGGATGTCCCCGCTCTCGCAGTGCTTCCCCACGACCCGGCACAGCGCCGGCGGAGCGTCGGAGCTGCGGTTGGCCAGCACGCAGGTGTAGTCGGCGTCGTAGAGGGCGGTGCGGATGTTGTCGCTCATCCCGCCGTCGACCGAGACGTAGTTGCGCACCGCCGGGGTGCCGGGGCCGCCGCCGGCGCCGAGGCGCACGGGCTTGATCGTGCCGATCTCGTACAGCGTGACCGTGCCCGGACCGGCGATCGCCCGGCCCGGCTCGACCGCGAGGCGCGGTACCGGCAGCCCGAGCGCGGCGCACTCCGCGGCGACGACGGTCCGGAGCTTGGCGGCGACGTCGCCGGGGCTCACCGGGTCGTCCTCGGCGAGGTAGGCGATGCCGAAGCCGCCCCCGAGGTTCAGCTCCCCCAGCAGCTCGCCGGTCGCCTGGTGGATCTGGCCGAGCAGGCCGACGACGCGGTGCGCGGCGGCCTCGAAGCCCGCGGTGTCGAAGATCTGCGACCCGATGTGGCTGTGCAGGCCGGCCAGCCGCAGCGCCGGCTCGCGGATGACCCGCACCGCGGCGGTCAGCGCGTCACCGGTGGCCAGCGAGAAGCCGAACTTCTGGTCCTCGTGGGCGGTGGCGATGAACTCGTGGGTGTGCGCCTCGATGCCGACGGTCGCGCGGATGAGCACCGGCACGGGCGCGCCGCCGGCGGCGACCCGCGCGGCGGCGAGCGGCGCCAGCCGGTCGATCTCGTCGAAGGAGTCGAGGACCACGTGCCCGATCCCGGAGTCGACGGCGAGCTGCAGCTCCACCATCGACTTGTTGTTGCCGTGCAGCGCGATCCGCTCGGCCGGGAAGCCGGCCGCCAGCGCCAGGGCCAGCTCGTTGCCGCTGCAGGCGTCGAGGTGCAGGCCGTCCTCGGCGATCCACCGGGCCACCTGGCCGCAGAGGAACGCCTTGGACGCGTAGTGCACGTCGGCGTCGTCGAAGGCGGTCGCGAAGTCGGCGGCGCGGCTGCGGAAGTCGTCCTCGTCGAGGACGAACAGCGGCGTCCCGTGCTCGCGGGCCAGGTCGGTGACCGCACGGCCGGCCAGGTGCAGCTCGCCGTCCACCCTGGTGGCCGACCGGGGCCAGACCTGCGGGTCCAGGGCGCCGAGCTCCGCCGGCGGCGCACCGGCGCCGGTCGGCTGCTGGATGCTGCCGTGCAGCGGCCCCGCCGGGTGCGCCCTCACATCCGCTCCGGAGCGGTCACGCCGAGCACGTCGAGACCGTTGCGCAGCACCGTCGCGGTGGCGGCACACAGCCACAGGCGGGCGGTGGTCAGCGACGTCGCCTCCTCGTCCCCGCGCGGCAGCACGCGGCACGAGTCGTAGAAGCGGTGGTAGGTGCCGGCCAGCTCCTCGAGGTACCGGGCCACCCGGTGCGGCGCGCGCAGCTCGGCGGCGGCGACCAGTACCCGGGGGAACTCCCCCAGAGCGCGCAGCAGGTCGGTCTCCCGCGGGTGGGCCAGCGCGGCGACGTCGACGTCGGCGGCCTCGCCGAGGGGCAGCCCGAGGTCGGCGGCGTTGCGCAGCAGGGAGGAGATGCGGGCGTGCGCGTACTGGACGTAGAAGACCGGGTTGTCGTTGGTGCGCCGGCTCCACAGGTCCAGGTCGAGGTCGATCTGCTGGTCCACCGAGGCGCGGGCGAGGGCGTACCGCGCCGCGTCGGCCCCGACGGCCTCGACGAGGTCCTCCAGCAGCACGACGGTGCCCGCCCGCTTGCTCATCCGCACCGGCTCGCCGTCGCGGACCAGGTTGACCAGCTGACCGAGCAGGATCTCGAGGTTGACCTCCGGGTCGTCGCCCACGGCGGCGGCCAGCGCCTTGTACCGGCCGACGTAGCCGGCGTGGTCGGCGCCGAGCATGATCACGACCTTGTCGAAACCGCGGTTCCGCTTGTCCTGGTAGTAGGCGCAGTCGGCCGCGAAGTAGGTCGGGGCCCCGTCGCTCTTGATCAGCGGGCGGTCCTTGTCGTCGCCGAAGTCCGTGGTCCGCAGCCAGACCGCACCGTCGGCCTCGTAGACGTGGCCGTTCTCGCGCAACCGGGCGATCGCCTTGTCCAGGGCGCCGGTCTCGTGCAGCGTCCGCTCGCTGAAGTACACGTCGAAGGCGACGCCGAAGCCGGCCAGCGTGCGCTTGATCTCGGCGAACATGAGGTCCACGCCGCGCACCCGGAAGCGCTCCTGCTGCTCCGCCTCCGGCCGCTCGAGCAGCCCGGGCTCCGCCGCGAGCACCTGCTGCGCGATCTCGGCGATGTAGTCACCGGCGTACCCGTCCTCGGGCACCGGCCGGCCGTGGGCGGCGGCCATGAGGCTGAGCGCGAACCGGTCGATCTGGGACCCGGCGTCGTTGAAGTAGTACTCCCGCGTGACCGTGGCCCCGCTGGCCTCGAGGAGCCGGCCGAGCGCGTCACCCACCGCGGCCCAGCGGGTGCCGCCGATGTGCACCGGGCCGGTCGGGTTGGCGGAGACGAACTCCAGGTTGAGCTTCTGCCCGGCCAGGGTCTCGGTCCGGCCGTAGGCGGCCCCGGCGGTGACCGCACGGACCGCGATCCCACCGAGCACGCCCTCCGCGAGGGTGATGTTCAGGAACCCCGGACCGGCGACGTCGACCGTCGCGATGCCCTCGTGCGCCCGCAGCTCCTCGGCGAGCACCTCGGCGACCTGGCGGGGCGGCCGGCCGGCGGGCTTGGCCAGCCGGAGGGCGACGTTGGTGGCGTAGTCGCCGTGCTCGGGGTTCCTGGGCCGCTCGATGACGACCTCGTCGGGCACCTCGACGGGCAGGGCGCCGCGGTCGACGACCGCGCCCACGGCGGTACGGACGACGTCCTGCAGCTGCTCCGGTGTCACCGCACGAGCGTACTGACCGGGCCCGCGGCGTTCGCCGCCCCTGCCCGCCGGATGCAGGGAACGCCCAGGTTCGCGACCTAGACTCGCGACCGCACCGTGCACCCGCATCCGAGGAGTGGCCTTGGCCAAGGACCGTAAGCCCGACGACGCCCGCCCCGGTGGCGGCGCCACCCGGTCCGGAGGCGGCAACCCCCACCGTGCCCGTCCGAGCGGCCGGACGCGCCCGCCGACGCAGGTCGTGGCCAACGCGCACAAGCGCCCGTGGGGCCTGATCGCCGGGGCCCTGGCGGTCGTCGTCTTCGCCGCGGCCGTCATCACCTATGCCGTGGTGCAGGTCGAGGAGGCGAACGCGGACAAGCTGACCTCGATCGAGGAGATCTCCGGCGTCGACACGGCCGAGTACTCCCCCGGCCAGGACCACG
Source organism: Mycobacteriales bacterium (assembly GCA_038256725.1). Lineage (GTDB taxonomy): Bacteria > Actinomycetota > Actinomycetes > Mycobacteriales > Geodermatophilaceae > Blastococcus. Next base: position 22,419 of record JBBSKB010000014.1, read on the forward strand.
TCACGACCGAGGTGGACTACACCGAGACGCCTCCGGTGGGCGGCCCGCACGACGGCAACTGGGCCGACTGCACGGGCACCGTCTACGACGTCGACATCCGGCACGAGAACGCGGTGCACGGCCTCGAGCACGGTGCGGTCTGGATCACCTACGACCCCGAACTGGTGTCCGACGCCGACGTCGACACCCTGGCCGACCTGGTGGACGGCGACTCGGGCCGGATGATGTCGCCGTACGCCGGTCTCGGGACCCCGATCACCGTGCAGGCCTGGAACCACGCGCTGAAGGTGGACAGCGCCTCCGACGAGCGGATCGAGCAGTTCGCCGACTTCATGACCTACCAGCGGTCCCCCTACGGCGACGACGACGAGCGCAACGCGCTGGCCTTCCCCGAGCCCGGCGCCTCCTGCGAGAACCCGGCGTTCGCCGCCGAGCCGCTCGTCGAGGGCGAGAACAGCACCCCGATCGGCCCGAGCGACATGCCCACCGAGGACCAGGGCTGAGCACGTGACGGGCCCTTCCGGCGGCCGGGCGCTGCGCACGGCGCTGCTCGCCGTCATCGGCGTGGGGCTGCTCCTGCTCGGCGGCGGGCTGGCGGTGGCGCTGGGCATCGGCGGCGGCACGGACACGCCGTCGGCGGACTCGGTGGACGCCGGCTTCGCCCGCGACATGGGCGTCCACCACCTGCAGGGGGTGGAGATGGCGAACCTGGTGGCCGAGCGCAGCTCGGATCCCGAGGTCCGCCAGATCGCCTTCGACATCTCGGCCACGCAGACCAACCAGGCGGGCCGGATGCAGGGCTGGCTCTCCCTCTGGGGCGTGCCGCAGAGCGGCGGGGACACGATGGCGTGGATGTCCTCCGGCAACGCCGGCGGGCACAGCCACGACGTGACCGACGACGGCCTGATGCCGGGCATGGCGACGTCGGCGGAGTTGACGGCCCTGCGCGAGCTGACCGGCTCCGCGTTCGACGTCGAGTTCCTGCGGCTGATGATCCGGCACCACCAGGGCGGGTTCGAGATGGCCGGGTACACCGCCGAGCACGCCGGCCTGCCGGCCGTGCGCAGCCTGGCCCAGGCGATCGCCGGGGCCCAGTCGGCCGAGACCCGGACGATGGCCGCCATGCTCACCGCGCGCGGTGGCGCGCCCCTCCCGGCGCCCTGAGGCCCTCCGCCCGCCCGCTCCCCCGCGGCTGATAGGTTCTCACCCGAACGAGACGAGCCCCCGTAGCTCAGGGGATAGAGCACTGCCCTCCGGAGGCAGGGGCGCAGGTTCGAATCCTGCCGGGGGCACTCTTCGTTCTTCTCACGCCAGCACGGCGACGGCCTCGACCTCCACGAGCAGGTCCGGCTCCCCCAGCGCCGCGGCGACGCTCGGCCACCCGGGCCACCCCCTCGCCCAGACCGGCCAGCGCGGTCGCGACATTGGCGTACGCCTGCTCGACCTGCGCGGCCAGGTCATCTGCACGTAGTGCTCGGGCTGGGGCAGGCCTTCGGGATTGATCACCTGGACGGGCACGGGAGCCTCCTCGGGACGGTGCCGCCGGTGCGGCGGTGCCGACATCGGAGCAGGCACCACCGACAGTCCTGGTGACCGGCGTCTCACCGGCCTGCACTAGGTTCCGCTCTCATGGAGAGCAGCGGCAGTTCCAGCAGCAGCATCGAGAAGGCCACCGTCGGCGACATCGAACTGGCCTACGAGACCTTCGGCGACCGGGCGGGCACACCGCTCCTGCTGGTGAGCGGCCTCGGTTCGCAGATGCTCAGCTACCCCGACGAGCTCTGCGCCGGCCTCGCTGCACACGGTCTGTTCGTCATCCGGTTCGACAACCGCGACGTCGGCCTGTCCACCCACCTGCACGCCGCCGGCCTCCCCCGCCTCGGCGACGTCCGCCGCGGGGACCGGTCGAGCGTCCACTACGAGCTGGCGGACATGGCGGCCGACGCCGCCGGGCTGGTCGAGACCCTCGGCCTGGACTCGGTGCACCTGGTCGGGGTGTCCATGGGCGGGATGATCGCCCAGCGGGTCGCCATCACGTACCCGGAGCGGGTCCGCAGCCTCACCTCGATCATGTCCACCACCGGGGACCGGTCGGTGGGCGGCGCGTCGGACGCGGCCCAGGCCGTGCTCTACGCCCCGCCGGCCGACGACCGGGAGGGCGCGATCGGCCGGCAGCTCGAGACCTCGCGGGTCATCGGCTCCCCCGGCTTCCCGTTCGACGAGGAGGCCGTCCGCGAGCGGGCCGGCCTCGCCTACGACCGCGGGCACGACCCCGCCGGGGTGGCTCGCCAGATGGCCGCCATCGTCACCAGCCCCGACCGGACCGCGGACCTCGGCCGGGTCACCGTCCCCACCCTGGTGATCCACGGCTCCGACGACGCCCTGGTGAACGTGTCGGGCGGCCGGGCCACCGCCGCCGCCGTCCCGGGCGCCGAGCTGGTGGTCATCGACGGCATGGGCCACGACCTGCCGCGCCCGCTGTGGCCCGAGATCACCGAGCTGATCACCGCGCTGATCAGCCGCGTCGAGGGTCAGGTCTGACCCCGGGGCGGGTCAGCTGGTGAGCATCCCGCCCTCGACCGGGATGGTCGTGCCGGTGACGTAGCCGCCGGCGTCGCTGACCAGGAAGATCAGCGCGGCGGCGAGCTCCTCGGGGTGGCCCTTGCGGCCCACCAGGATGCGGTGCATCTGCGAGTCGATGTACTCCTCGGGGTACTGCTCGGTCATCTCCGAGACGAAGAAGCCAGGGGCCAGCGCGTTCACCCGGATGCCCTTGCGTCCGGTCCACTGCTGGGCCAGGTCGCGGGTCAACCCGATCAGGCCGGCCTTGCTCGCGGCGTAGGCGGCCTGCGGCAGCCCGGCCGTGGTGAGGCCGAGCATGCTGGAGATGTTGACGATCGAGCTGCCCGGCTGCATCACCCGCCCGCAGGCCTGGGCCATCCAGTAGCAGCCGTTGAGGTTGACGTCGATCACCGAGCGGAACTGCTCGGGGGTCTCGCGGGTCGCCGGGAAGGCGGTCCCGATCCCGGCGTTGTTGACCAGGATGTCGACCCGCCCGAACTCGGCCACGGCGGCCTCGACCAGGGCTGTGCAGTCCTCGGGTACGGAGACGTCGGTCCGGACGGCGAGCGCGCGCCGGCCCGTGGCCTCCACCGCCGCGGAGGTCTCGGCCAGCCGGTCGACCCGGCGGGCACCGAGCACGACGTCGGCGCCGGCCTCGGCGAGCGCCTTCGCGAACACCGCCCCCAGGCCCGAGGAGGCCCCCGTGACGACGGCGACCCGGCCGTCGAGGCGGAACATGTCCAGGATCGTCCGGTCGGTCACCGGGCGAACCTAACCCAGCTCAGGCCTCGACGACCTTCCCGGCGGTCACCTCGAGGCGGCGGGTGGTGTCGACGACGTCGAGCATCCGGCGGTCGTGGGTGACCAGCAGCAGGGTGCCCTCGTAGCCGGCCAGGGCCTGCTCCAGCTGCTCGATGGCGGGCAGGTCGAGGTGGTTGGTCGGCTCGTCGAGCACGAGCACGTTGACGCCACGGGCCTGCAGCAGGGCAAGTGCCGCCCGCGTCCGCTCCCCCGGCGACAGCGTCTCGGCCGGGCGCAGCACGTGCTCCGCGGCCAGCCCGAACTTGGCCAGCAGCGTCCGCACCTCCGCCGTCGGCCAGTCGGGCACCTCGGCGCCGAACGCGTCGAGCAGCTGCTGGGCGCCGAAGAACAGCCCGCGGGCCTGGTCGATCTCCCCGATCCGCACCGCCGGCCCGAGCGACGACGTCCCCTCGTCGAGCGGCAGCCGGCCGAGCAGTGCGGCGAGCAGGGTGGACTTGCCCGAGCCGTTCTCGCCGGTGATCGCGATCCGGTCGCCCCAGTCCACCTGCAGGTCCAGCGGACCGAGGGTGAACCCGCCGCGGCGGACGACGGCGCCGCGCAGCGTGCCGACCACGGCCCCGGCGCGGGGCGCCGCGGCGATCTCCATCCGGAGCTCCCACTCCTTGCGGGGCTCCTCCACGACGTCGAGCCGCTCGATCATCCGCTGGGTCTGCTTGGCCTTCGCGGCCTGCTTCTCCGACGACGCCCGGTTGGCCGCCTTGATGTGCTTGTCGCCGTCCTTGCTCTTCTTGATCGAGTCGCGGACGCCCTTGGCCATCCAGTTGCGCTGCATCCGACCGCGGGCCTCGAGGCCGGCCTTGGTGTCGGCGAACTCGTCGTACTCCTCGCGCGCGTGCCTCCGGGCGACCTCGCGCTCGGCCAGGTACGCCTCGTAGCCGCCGTCGACGACCCGGACCGCCTGCTGGGCCAGGTCCAGCTCCACGACCCGGGTGACGGTGCGGGAGAGGAACTCGCGGTCGTGGCTGACCACGACGATCCCGGCGCGCGAGCCGGCCACGAAGCGCTCCAGCTGGTCCAGGCCGCCGAGGTCGAGGTCGTTGGTGGGCTCGTCGAGCAGCAGCAGGTCGTAGCGCGAGAGCAGCAGCGAGGCCAGGCCCACGCGCGCCGCCTGCCCGCCCGACAGCCCGGTCATCGCAACGTCGAGGGCGACCCCGGGCGCGACGTCGGCGACCACCTCGGCCGCGCGCTCCTCCAGGTCGGCGCCGCCGAGCGCGAGCCAGCGCTCCAGCGCCTCGCCGTAGGCGTCGTCGGCGCCGTCCTCCCCCGCGGTCAGCCGCCCGGTCGCGTCGTCGAGGGCGGCCTGGGCGACGGCGACCCCGGTGCGCCGGGCCAGCGCGCCGAGCACGCTCTCCCCCGGGTGCCGCTCGTGCTCCTGCGGCAGGTAGCCCAGCGTCGCCGACGGCGGGCTCACCACGATGCTGCCGGCCTCAGCGGGCAGCTCGCCGGCAAGCGTGCGCAGCAGGGTGGACTTGCCGGCGCCGTTGACCCCGACCAGGCCCACGACGTCCCCGGGGGCGACGACGAGATCGAGGTCGGCGAACAGGACGCGGGCGCCGTGACCGGCGGCCAGGCCGCGCGCGACGAGGGTGGCACTCACGCGCCCAGGGTGCCATCCGCCCGCGCGGGGTCACTCCACGTCGAAGGCGTCCTCGTCGTAACCGCTCTCGTCGGGGGCGTCGTCGGCCCGCCGCCGGCGGACCAGCCACGGCTGCAGGTGGTCGTAGCCGCGCACCGACACCCGGCGCAGCGGGCGCACCCGGTACTCGGGCAGGTCGCGGATCCGGTGCGCGAGCTCGCGGTCGACGAGGAAGGTGCCGGGCCGGGCGATCGAGGTGAGCCGGCTGGCCAGGTTGACCACCGGCGAGTAGATGTCGCCGAGCCGGGTGAGCACCGCCCCGAAGGCGGCGCCGACGCGCAGCAGGGGGCGCTCGGGCGCGGTCCACGCGTCCGGCAGCGCCAAGCCGATGCCAGCGGCGTCCGCCGGGGCGTCCGCGGTGAACAGCACGCCGTCGCCGACGGTCTTGACCACCCGGCCGTGGTGCCGGGCGATGACCTCCGCGGCGATGCTCTCGAAGTCCTCGACCATCGCGCCGAGCTCCCGGCCGCCCATCCCCCGGCTGCGCGAGGTGTACCCGACGAGGTCGGCGAAGCCCACGGTCAGTTCCCGGCGGTCGCCCTGGCCCACCGCGGTGGCCAGCCGTCCCGCGTTAGCGGCCAGGTGCCGGCGCCACACGTAGTCCTGCACCTGGCGGAGCTTGGGCAGCAGCGCCCGGGCGGCCTCCACGGCGTCGTCCGGCGAGATCTTCCGCCCGCTGGCGCCGGCGCTGCGGGCCAGGGAGTCGGCGAGCATGTCGGTCTGCCAGTCGGCCAGCCGGGACAGCGACTGCCCCATCGCCCGGGCGATCGAGGCCTCCGTCGCGGGGTCGACGAAGCCCGAGTCGATCAGGGTGGTGAGCACCGCCAGCGCCTCGACGTCGGCGTCGGTGAAGGCGGGGTCGTCGTCGGCGGCGTCCGGGAAGCCCAGCGCCCGCCACAGCCGCTGCGTCCGCTCGGGCGCGAGCCCGGACATCTCGGCGACCTGCAGCCGGGTGTACCGGCGCGGACCGTCGAGGAGCAGCCGCTCCAGCGCGTCCCGGGCGTCGGTGCCGGGGAGCGGGCCGGGGTCGTCCATGCCAGCCCTGGCTCAGCCGGTGGTGTGGACGACGAGCACGTCGCACGTCGAGCGGCGGGTGACGGCGGCCGGCACCGGCGAACCCTGGACCCCGGTCGCGCCGGCGATGGCGCCGGCCCTCGACACGGCCCGCAGGGACGACTCGGAACCGTCCGTGCCCACGACGACGGTCCGGTAGGCGCTCGGGCTCTCGCTCACGGCGCGCACTCTATGTGGCCGTGTGCCGGGGGTCACCCGGAACCGGGAACCGCGCTCGAGCAGGAGGGGACGACGCCGCGTCGAGCTCCCCGCCGGACCGCCCCCGCGGCGCGCCACCGGGCCGCAATAGCCCTCGCGGGAGCGGGCCGGTGCGATTGGATGGGGCGCCTTCCCCGACGACGAGGAGTACGCCATCAGCACCGGATCACCCGTCGCCCCCGGCCCCGTACGGGTCGAGGTGCGCGGACTGACCAAGTCGTTCGGCGCAGTCCGAGCGGTCACCGATCTGGGGTTCACCGTCGAGCCGGGGTCCGTGACCGGCTTCCTCGGCCCCAACGGCGCCGGCAAGACCACGACCCTGCGGATGGTGCTCGGGCTCATCGGCCCCGACGCCGGGACGGCGACCTTCGACGGCGTCCCCTACGCCGCGCTGGCGGACCCGATCCGCACCGTGGGCGCAGTGCTGGAGACCGCGTTCCACCCGGCCCGCTCCGGCCGCAACCACCTCCGGGTGTACTGCCGTGCCGCCGGCCTGCCGGTCGAGCGCGCCGACGAGGTGCTGCGCCAGGTCGGCCTCGCCGACGCCGGCGGCCGCCGTGCCGGCAGCTACTCCCTCGGCATGCGGCAGCGGCTCGCCCTGGCGACCGCCCTGCTGGGTGACCCGGGGGTTCTGGTGCTCGACGAGCCGGCCAACGGCCTGGACCCCGAGGGCATCCAGTGGTTGCGCGGCTTCCTGCGACACCTCGCCCACGACCAGGGGCGCACGGTGCTCGTGTCCAGCCACCTGCTGTCCGAGGTCGAGCAGACCGTCGACCGCGTCGTCATCGTGGGCGCCGGGCGGCTGGTGCGCGAGGGGTCGATGGCCGACCTGCGCGCCGGCGCCGACGGCGCCGGGACCGTCCTGGTCCGGAGCCCGGAGGTGGCCCGGCTGGCCGAGCTGCTGCGGGCCGACGGCGTGCCGCTGACCCTCGACGGCGCTTCGCTCACCGTCACCGGCCGGACGACCGACGAGATCGGTGCCCGCGCCTTCGCCGCCGGGGTCGAGCTGCACGAACTGCGTTCGCGCACCTCCGGCCTCGAGGAGATCTACTTCCAGCTCACCGCGGGACAGGGGCAGTTCGCCGCCCCCGCCCCCGGCACCGCGGCCCCCCTGGGAGGAGCCCGATGATCGCCCTCGTCCGCGCCGAGTGGACCAAGCTGTTCACCACCCGGGTGTGGATCGGCCTGCTCCTGGGCGCCTGCGTCCTGGCCGGCGGCTTCTCCGTGCTGTTCACCGCGCTGGCCGGCGCCGACACCGATGGCGGCCCGGGCATCCCCCCGGTCGGCAACCCGGAGTACGAGGAGCTGGTGTTCTCCGTCGGCGCGCAGGCCAACATCCTGCTGCTGATCCTGGGGATCATCGGGATGACGCAGGAGTACCGACACCGGACCGCCACCCCGACGTTCCTCGCGACCCCGCGACGGCACCGTGTCGTCACCGCCAAGCTGCTGGCGTACGGGCTGGTGGCCGTCCCCTTCGCGCTGGTGGTCCTGGCCGTCAACGTGCTCGTCGTGATGATCCACGCGGGCGCGCGTGGCGACGCACCCTCGCTGGGCGGCGACAACCTCCGGACCCTGGCCTCCTCGGTCCTCGTGCTGGTCGTCTTCGCGATCATCGGCGTCGGGGTCGGGGCGCTGCTGCGCAACCAGGTGGGCGCGATCGTCGGCTCGCTGGTCTACCTGTTCGTCGTGGAGGCGATCCTCTCCGCGATCGGCGCGGTCCGGGACGTCTACAAGTGGCTCCCCGGCGGCGCGGTGCAGTCGATCACGAGCGACTTCGAGACCCCTGGACTCCTCGAGGCCTGGCAGGGCGGCCTGGTGCTGCTCGGCTACGGCCTGCTGGCCGCGCTGCTGGGCACCCTCCTGGCGGTCCGGCGCGACATCGTCTGACCCGCCCGGCGGCACCGCCGGGCGTAGACTGCCCATTCAGCCGTTCATGCCCCGAAGACGCAGCCCAGAGACGAAGAAGGCACTCGACCCCGTGTCAAGCGAGAACTCAACCCGGCCCTCCGCCCAGTCCCCGGTGACGGGCTTCGGTACCAACGAGTGGCTGGTCGAGGAGATGTACCAGCAGTACCAGTCCGACCCGTTCAGCGTGGACCAGGCGTGGCACGAGTTCTTCGCCGACTACCAGCCGGGCAGCCCGCTCGACGGCGGCGTCCGCGAGAGCGCGCCGGCCCCCGCGGCCGCGCCGGCACCCGCCGCGACGCCCGAACCGGAGGCGCCCCAGGCCGCCGCCCCCGCGCCGTCCCGGCCGGAGCCGAAGTCCGAGGGCACCGTCGTCGCGCGCGCCGCGGACCGGGCCGACCAGCAGCAGCCGGCCGCTCCCGCCCCCAAGCCGGCGAAGCCGTCCACCCCGGCGCCGGCGGCGGGTGCGAAGCAGTCGCCGCTGCGCGGCGCGGCCGCCGCAGTCGTGAAGAACATGAACGCCTCGCTGACCGTGCCGACGGCCACGAGCGTGCGCGCGGTCCCGGCCAAGCTCCTGGCCGACAACCGCATCGTCATCAACAACCACCTCAAGCGGGCGCGCGGCGGCAAGATCTCCTTCACGCACCTCATCGGCTACGCGCTGGTCCGGGCGCTGGACGACTTCCCGAACATGAACAGCGCGTTCGCCGAGGTCGACGGCAAGCCCGTCCACGTCCAGCCCGAGCACGTCAACTTCGGCCTGGCCATCGACCTGCCGAAGCCGGACGGCTCGCGGTCGCTGGTGGTGGCCTCGATCAAGGCCGCCGCGGAGATGGACTTCGCCCAGTTCTGGGCCGCCTACGAGGACATCATCCGCCGGGCGCGCGGCAACAAGCTGACGATGGAGGACTTCTCCGGTACCACGATCAGCCTCACCAACCCCGGCACGATCGGCACCAACCACTCGGTGCCGCGGCTGACCGCCGGGCAGGGCGCGATCATCGGTGTCGGCGCCATGGAGTACCCGGCCGAGTTCCAGGGGATGAGCCCCGAGGCACTCACCGAGCTCGGCATCTCCAAGATCATCACGCTGACCTCGACCTACGACCACCGCGTCATCCAGGGCGCGGAGTCCGGCGACTTCCTGCGCCGCCTGCACGCGCTGCTGCTGGGCGAGGACGGCTTCTACGACGACGTCTTCCGCTCGCTGCGGATCCCCTACGAGCCGGTGCTCTGGATGCCGGACGCGCGGGTCAGCACCGAGGGGCAGATCGACAAGGAAGCCCGGGTCGTCGAGGTCATCGAGTCCTACCGGCGCAACGGCCACCTCATGGCCGACACCGACCCGCTCGAGTTCAAGGTCCGCACCCACCCCGACCTCGACATCCGCGAGCACGGCCTGACCCTGTGGGACCTCGACCGCAAGTTCCCGGTCGGCGGGTTCGCCGGTGAGCGGATGATGGCGCTGCGGGACATCCTGGGCGTGCTGCGCAACTCCTACTGCCGCACCGTCGGCGTGGAGTACATGCACATCACCGATCCCGAGGAGCGGGAGTGGCTCCAGCAGCGCATCGAGGTGGCGCACGAGCAGCCCGACCGCGAGAAGCAGAAGCACATCCTCGGCCGGCTCAACGCCGCCGAGGCCTTCGAGACCTTCCTGCAGACCAAGTACGTCGGGCAGAAGCGGTTCAGCCTCGAGGGCGGCGAGTCGGTCATCCCGATCCTCGACGAGGTGCTCATCGCCGGCACCGAGCACGGTCTGGACGAGGTCGCCATCGCCATGGCGCACCGCGGCCGGCTCAACCTCCTGGCCAACGTCCTCGGCAAGAGCTACGCCACGATCTTCGGCGAGTTCGAGGGCAACATCGACCCCTCGACGGTGCAGGGCTCCGGCGACGTCAAGTACCACCTCGGCGCCGAGGGCTCCTTCCGCAACCCGTTCCAGGACGGCACCGAGATCGCGGTCTCGCTGGCGAGCAACCCCTCCCACCTGGAGACGGTCAACCCGGTCCTCGAGGGCATCGTCCGCGCCAAGCAGGACATGATCGACAAGGGCGAGCAGGGCTTCACCGTCCTGCCGGTCCTGCTGCACGGCGACTCCGCCTTCGCCGGCCAGGGCGTCATCCAGGAGACGCTGAACCTGTCGCAGTTGCGCGGTTACCGCACCGGCGGCACCGTGCACGTCGTCATCAACAACCAGGTGGGCTTCACGACGAGCCCCGCCGCGGCGCGCTCGACGCTCTACTCGACCGACGTCGCGCGCATGGTCAACGCGCCGATCTTCCACGTCAACGGTGACGACCCCGAGGCATGCGTGCGGGTGGCCCGGCTGGCCGTCGAATACCGGCAGGCGTTCCGGAAGGACGTCGTCGTCGACCTGGTCTGCTACCGCCGCCGCGGGCACAACGAGGGCGACGACCCGTCGATGACCCAGCCGCTGATGTACGACATCATCGACCGCAAGCGCTCGGTCCGGAAGCTCTACACCGAGGCGCTCGTCGGCCGCGGCGACATCACCCTCGAGGACGCCGAGGAGGCCCTCAAGGACTACCGCGGCCAGCTCGAGCGGGCGTTCTCCGAGACGCACGACGCCAAGGACTCCTCGAGCCCCGGGCCAGTCATGGACCCGCGCGGCGCGCACGAGTCGCAGGTCCACACGGCGATCACCCCCGAGGTGCTCAAGGCCATCGGCGACGCGCACGTCTCCTTCCCGCCGGACTTCACGCCGCACCCGAAGCTCAAGAAGATGCTCGAGCGGCGCGCGGCGATGGTGACCGAGGGCGGCGTCGACTGGGCGATGGGCGAGCTGCTGGCCTTCGGGTCACTGCTCATGCAGGGCGTCCGCGTCCGGCTCGCCGGTCAGGACTCCCGCCGCGGCACCTTCGTGCAGCGGCACTCGGTGCTCATCGACCGGGTGACCGCCGCGGAGTACACGCCGCTGGCCAACCTCTCCGAGGACCAGGCGAAGTTCTTCGTCTACGACTCGCTGCTGAGCGAGTACGCCGCGCTCGGCTTCGAGTACGGCTACTCGGTCGCCGACCCGAAGGCCCTGGTGCTGTGGGAGGCGCAGTTCGGCGACTTCGTCGACGGCGCGCAGATGGTCATCGACGAGTTCATCAGCTCCGGTGAGGCCAAGTGGGGCCAGCGCTCCGGCGTCGTCATGCTGCTGCCGCACGGCCTGGAGGGCCAGGGCCCCGACCACTCCAGCGGTCGGATCGAGCGGTTCCTCCAGCTGTCGGCGGAGAACAACATGACCGTCGCCAACTGCACGACGCCCGGCAACTACTTCCACCTGCTCCGCCGGCAGGCGCTCTCGGACGTGCACCGGCCGCTGGTCGTGTTCACCCCGAAGTCGCTGCTGCGGGCCAAGGTGGCGGTCAGCCCGGTCTCGGACTTCACCGACGAGGGCTTCCGGCCCGTCCTGCCCGACCCGGGCGTGGCCGGGAAGCCGTTGGACGGCTCGGCCGTGCGCCGGGTGCTGCTGTGCAGCGGGAAGGTCGCCTACGACCTGATGGCCCAGCGGGAGTCCGAGGGCTCCGCCGACGTCGCCGTCGTCCGGGTCGAGCAGCTCTACCCGCTGCCCGCCGAGCAGATCGCCCAGGCGCTGGAGCAGTACCCGAACGCGACCGACGTGGTGTGGGTGCAGGAGGAGGCGGCCAACATGGGCGCCTGGCAGTTCATGGCCGTCAACCTCCCCGAGCACCTGCCCGCGGGCCGCACGTTCCGGCGGGTCAGCCGGCGCGCGTCGGCCAGCCCGGCGGTCGGCTCGGCGAAGGTGCACGACGTCGAGCAGCGCCAGCTGGTCGCCGAGGCCCTCGCGAAGTAGCCGACCGTGTACTTCACCGATCGTGGCCTGGAGGAGCTGGCACAGCGGCGGGGCGAGGAGCAGGTCTCCCTCGCCTGGCTGGCCGACCAGCTCCAGGCGTTCGTCGACGAGCACCCCGACTTCGAGGTGCCCGTCGAGCGGCTGGCCACCTGGCTGGCCCGCGGTGGCACCGACGTGGACGACGACTAGCGGTGCGCCTCCGCAGCTGACCACGGTCGGGGGCGCACGCTGGGTGAATGCTCGGTCACTCGCATGCGCTCTCCGGCCTGGCGGCGGGCGCCGCCACCCTGCCCTGGGCGCCGGTGCACGGCAACGTCGCGCAGATGTCCTGGATCGCGGCCGCGGGCGGCTTCGCGATGCTGCCCGACCTCGACCACCGCGGATCGACGGTCTCGGACATGTGGGGCCCGGTCACCGACGTGCCCTCGGGGCTCGTCGGCAAGGTCACCGGTGGGCACCGGTGGGGCACGCACGACGCCGTGCTGGCACCGCTGGCGCTGGGTGGTCTGGCGATCCTCGCCGCGGACACCTACTGGTCGAGCCTGCTGCTCATGGCGATGGCCATCGGCCTGGCGTTGCACGCGCTGCACTTCGTCATCCCCGGCACCACCGAGACGACCGTCGTCGGCAACATCGTGCTGTCGTGGGCGGGCGCCTGGTGGCTGCTGGAGCACAGCCCGCAACCGACCTGGCTGCCCTGGGCGGTGGCCCTCGGGGTGCTCACGCACATCGCCGGCGACGCACTCACCACGGCCGGCGTCCCGCTGCCGGTGCTCTGGCTGCTCCGCCGCACCCGGCTCTCGTTCTCGCCGATGCGTACCGGAACGGTGTTCGAGAAGGCCGTCCTCGTCCCGGTCTTCCTGGTGGCCACCGTCGCCTTCATCTGGCTCAACACCGACATCCGGGACACCTTCGACCCGATCGTCGACCGGTTCGTCAGCGCCGGCTGAGCAGGCAGTCCGTCAGATCGTGACGTGCTGCTCCCGGGCACAGGCGGCGACGGCCTCGGCCACGGCGGTCGCCACCCGGCGGTCCAGCGGGCTCGGCACGATGTAGTCCGGCCGCAGGTCGTCCCCCACCACGTCGGCGATCGCGCCGGCGGCGGCCAGCTTCATCTCCTCGGTGATGCTCGTGGCACCGGCGTCGATGGCCCCGCGGAAGACGCCGGGGAAGGCCAGCACGTTGTTGATCTGGTTCGGCAGGTCGCTGCGCCCCGTGGCGACGACGGCGGCGTGCCGGGCGGCCATCGTCGGGTCCACCTCGGGGATCGGGTTGGCCAGCGAGAAGACGATCGAGTCGTCGGCCATGGCCGCGATCGCCGACTCGGGCACGCTGCCGCCGGAGAGCCCCAGGTAGACGTCGGCACCGGCCAGCGCGTCGGCCATCGTCCCGGCGTGGCCGGACTGGTTGGTGCGGTCGACCAGCCACTGCTTGCTCGCGGTCAGGTCGCGGCGGCCGGCGTGCAGGACGCCCCGGGAGTCGGCGACCACCAGCTCCCCGACGCCGGCCTCCAGCAGGATCTTGGTGCAGGCCACGCCCGCGGCCCCGGCGCCGGAGACGACCACCCGCAGGTCGCCCGGCGTCCGCCCGGTCACCTTCGCCGCGTTGCGCAACGCGGCGAGGACGACGATCGCCGTCCCGTGCTGGTCGTCGTGCATGACCGGGATGGACAGCCGCTCGCGGAGCCGCGCCTCGATCTCGAAGCACCGGGGCGCGCTGATGTCCTCGAGGTTGATCCCGCCGAAGGAGGGGGCGATCGCGACGACGGTCTCGACGATGGCGTCCACGTCGGTGGTGGACAGCACGATCGGCACCGCATCGAGGCCGGCGAACTCGGCGAACAGGCAGGCCTTGCCCTCCATGACCGGCAGCGCGGCCTTGGGGCCGATGTTCCCCAGCCCCAGGACGGCGGTGCCGTCGGAGACGACCGCGACCACCCGGGAGGCCCAGGTGAAGCGGCGGGCGAGCTCCGGCTCCGCCGCGATGGCGCTGGAGACCCGCGCGACGCCCGGCGTGTAGGTCAGCGAGAGGTCGGCGATCGACTCGATCCGGCCGGTCGGCACCACGGAGAGCTTGCCGCCCTCGTGCACCGCGAACGCCGGGTCGTCGGCGAAGCGGTCGGTCCGGTCGTCGTCCCCACGCCCATTGCCGCTCATGGGTGCAGCAGCGTAACGGGGTCCGCGCGGGCCCTCTTCGCTACCTTTCCCCCGTGGAGACCCGCGAACTCGCCGTGCCCGACAGCTTCGCCTTCGACCTGGTCCCGCACGGGGACACGCGGGGCAGTTTCACCGAGTGGTACCGCGCCGACGCCCTGTCCCGGGCAGTGGGACACCCGCTGAACCTGGTGCAGGCCAACCACAGCGTCTCCGCGCGGGGCGTGCTGCGCGGCATCCACTTCGCCCTGGTGCCACCGGGACAGGCCAAGTACGTGTACTGCCCGGCCGGGCGGGTGCTCGACGTCGTCGTCGACGTGCGGGTCGGCTCGCCCACCTTCGGGGTGCACGACACGGTGGTCCTCGACAGCACGCAGCCGCGCGCCGTGTACCTCGCCGAGGGGCTGGGGCACGCGTTCCTCTCCCTCGCGGACGGGAGCTCGCTCACCTACCTGGTGTCGAGCGGATACGACCCGACGCGGGAGTTCGGCATCCACCCCCTGGACCCGGCGCTGGACCTGCCCTGGCCCGCGGACCTCGAGTTCGAGCTGTCCGCCAAGGACCAGGCCGCCCCCACCCTGGCGGAGGCGGCGGCGGAGGGCCTGCTGCCCACCTACGCCGAGAGCACCGCCCGCTACGCCGCGCTGCGCGGCGCCTGACTCACCCGCCCGGCGGCGCCGGCGGGAGCCGGCCCGGCCGTGGCCAGAGCCGGGCCACGACCCGGCCCACGACCACGGCGGGACCGAACGCCCGGCTGTCGTCGGTGACGAACGGGTTGTCGCCCTGCACCCAGTGACCGCCCTCGACGGCCCGGCGCACCCGCTTGACGACCAGCAGCTGCGGCCGGGTCGGGAACCGGGCCAGGACGACGTCTCCTGCGGCGACCGAACCCGCGTCACGCACCCGGCGGACCAGCAGCCGGTCCCCCGACGCCACCGTCGGCGACATGGAGGGACCGCTCACCCGGGCGAGTGCCCAGACGCTCCCCAGCGACGGAACGTGCTGGTCACCCGCGCTGTCGACGTCGTCCACCGCGAGTAGGGTCGCAGACGAACCCTTTCCACGACATCCGGAGGCACCTCCATGCGTCTCACCCGACTGTTCTCCGCCGTGGAGGCCACCGCGCACTGCGACCTCCCCTGCGGCGTCTACGACCCCGCCCAGGCCCGTATCGAGGCCGAGTCCGTGAAGGCCATCCAGGAGAAGTACCAGGGCAGCGACGACGACGTCTTCAAGACGCGCTGCGTGCTCATCAAGGAGCAGCGCGCCGAGCTGGTCAAGCACCACCTGTGGGTGCTGTGGACCGACTACTTCAAGCCCCCGCACTTCGAGAAGTACCCGCAGCTGCACGAGCTGGTCAACAAGGCCACCAAGCAGGCCGGCGCGGCCGGTGGCAAGGGCAGCATGGACCCGGCCGAGGGCCAGAAGCTGCTCGACTACATCGCCGAGATCGACAAGATCTTCTGGGAGACCAAGGCCGCCTGAAACGGTCTGCGTCAGCGAACGCGCGCGCCGCTTACGACGTAAGCTGGCCACCGAAGACACAACTGCCGGGCCGCCCCGTTGCGGGCGACCCGGCAGTCGGCTGTCCTCCACCCCGGACGCAGTCGCGCGTGGGCCTAGGGTCTGCCCATGCGCGGCACGGAGGACATAGTGATCGACGTCGGCGCACTGTTGCAGAAGGTGGAGGCGGCGCCCCCCATCGACGCCGTGGAGGTGGTCGCGGCCGAGCTCGGCGCCATGGTCGGTGCGCGGACCGTGGCCCTGCTCATCACCGACTTCACCGGCCGGGCCGTGGTCCGCCTCACCTCCGCCGACCGGGTCTCCGGCGCCCGCAGCCACGGCGTCGAGCAGGCGGAGACCCTCCCGCTGGAGGGCACCCGCTACGAGCAGGTGCTGCGCACGCAGCGCGCCGAGGTCGAGGCGATCGACGACGGCGCCCGCGTGATCGTCCCGGTCACCGACCGCGGTGACGCCATCGGCCTGCTCGAGATGGAGCTGCCCGCGATCCCGTCCGGGTCGGAGGTCGCCGACATCAGCAGCGCGGCCCACGCCCTCGCGTACGTGGTCATCGCAGCCCGCCGCTACACCGACGTCTTCGAGTGGGGGCAGCGGTCGGCGCCCTTCGCCCTGGCGGCCGAGATCCAGCGCCGTCTGCTGCCGGCCTCCTACACCTGCGAGGCCGGCCAGTTCACCCTCGCCGGCTGGCTGGAGCCGGCCAGCGCCGTCGGCGGTGACACCTTCGACTACACCCTCGAGCGCAACCGCCTGCAGATCTCGATCACCGACGCCGTGGGGCACCAGGTGGAGGCTGCACTGCTGGCCACCCTCCTGGTGGGCAGCCTCCGCAACGGCCGCCGCCGAGGGCTCGACATCGGCGAACAGGCCGCCTACGCCAACGACTCGCTGGCCGAGAACTCCCCGCCCGGCCAGTTCGTCACCGGCCAACTCCTGGACATCGACCTGCCCACGGGCACCGCGCAGATCGTCAACGCCGGGCACACGCTGCCGCTGCGGTTGCGCGATGGGCGGGTCGAGGAGATGGACCTCCGCGTGGAGGCGCCGTTCGGCGTGCTGCCCGGGAAGTCCTTCGACGTCCAGTCGTTCCCGCTGGAGCCCGGGGACCGGATCGTCTTCCTCACCGACGGCATGCTGGAGCGCAACGCCGCTTCCCTCGACGTGGCGGTCGCGCTGGCCGACAGCGCCTCCCTGCATCCCCGCGAGGTGGTGCACGAGCTGGGTGCGGCGGTGCTGCGGGCCACGGGCAACGACCTGAAGGACGACGCCACGATGGTCTGCCTCGACTGGCACGGCGGACCGCAGCGTGATCGACGCACCGAGTACGGCGCCGACCCGGAGCGGGCCTCGGCGCCCGGAACCACCGCACGCACGGACTGACCCGGGCGCGGCCGGTACGGTTCATCCACGATGCGCATCGACCGGGCCGGGTGGCCTTTCCTCACCGGACCCCTGGTCCCCGCCGCCGCTCTCGCGACCCTCGGGCGCCGCACCGGACGGCGCGGCCTCCGTGCGGCCGCCTGGCCGCTGCTGGGCCTCTCCGCGTACATGGCGCTGTTCTTCCGCGATCCCGACCGCCGCTGCGACCGCGAGCCCGCCGGACCGGACGAGGTGCTCTCGCCCGCCGACGGCGTCGTGATGGTCGCCGGCGAGCCACAGGAGGGCGTGGCCCCGGAGGGGACCTGGCAGCAGATCAGCGTCTTCCTCTCCGTCGTCGACGTGCACGTGAACCGGTCGCCCTACCGCGGTGAGGTGGTGGAGAGCTCCTACCGCCCGGGCAGCTTCCTGGCCGCCTACCGGCGCGAGTCGGCGCACCGCAACGAGCGCAGCGAGCTCTGGCTGCGGAACTCCGACGGACCGGCTCCCCGCACGGTGGTCTTCCGGCAGATCGTCGGCGTCCTGGCCCGCCGGATCGTCACCCGCACCGGCGTCGGCCGGCACCTGGCCACCGGCGAGCGCATGGGGCTGATGAAGTTCGGCTCGCGGATGGACGTCTTCGTGCCACCCGAGTGCGAGCTCACCGTGACGAAGGGCCAGCGCGTGCGGGGCGGCGAGACCGTCATCGCGCGCTGGCCCGCCTCCCGCTGAGGCCGCCGGTGCCGACGCGGCGCACCGCCACCGTCGAGTTCGTCCGGGGCTCGGTCAAGGGATCCCGGCGACGCGCCCTGGCGACCCTCCCGAGCCTGTTCACCCTGGCCAACATGGGCTGCGGGTTCGGGGCGATCCTCGTCTCGATCCGGGGCGAGCACGGGCTGGCCGCCGTCCTCATCGGTCTGTCGGTGCTCTTCGACATCCTGGACGGCGCGGTGGCGCGGAAGGTCGGTGCCGTCACCCCGTTCGGCCTGCAGTTCGACTCGCTGGCCGACCTGGTCTCCTTCGGCCTGGCCCCTGCTCTCGTCGCCTTCACGCTGTTCTCCGAGGGGCGGGACGAGTGGGACGTGCTGGGGTGGGTGGCCTGCTTCCTGTGGGTGGCGTGCGCGGCGATCCGGTTGGCCCGGTTCAACGTCACCATCGACCCGACCGCCGACAAGCGGTACTTCATCGGCATGCCCAGCCCCGGCGCGGCCGGGGTCGTGCTGGCGTCGGTGTTCGCGTTCGGGGACCAGATGCAGGGCCGGGACCGGCTCTGGGTGCTGCTGGTCATGGCCGTTCCGGCGCTGCTGATGGTCAGCACGGTCCGGTACCGGTCCTTCCGCTCCCTGGTCAGCCCGCGCAGCGGCCGGCCCTACGGCCCGATCGCGGTCGCGCTGCTGCTCGTCGTCGCATTCGCGTGGACCCCCGTCGTCACCGGGATCGTCCTGGCGTACGGCTACCTCTTCGCGCCGGTCCTCGTGCCGACGCTCTCCCCCCTGGCCCGGCTGGTGCCGGCCCGACTGAAGGAGGCCCTGTCATGACCGTCCGGCCGATCCGTGCCGACGACGTCCCCGCGGCGGTCGGGCTGGTGCGCGAGCTCGCCGACTACGAGCGCGCCCTGTCCGAGGTGCGCCTCACCGAGGAACAGCTCACCGCCTGCCTGTTCGGCGAGGCGCCCGCGCTCTTCGGCCACGTCGCCGAGGACGACGACGGGCGGGTCGTCGGCGTCGCGCTGTGGTTCCTCAACTTCTCCACCTGGCGCGGCACCCACGGCATCTACCTCGAGGACCTCTACGTGCAGCCCGGGCACCGCGGCCGGGGGTTCGGGCGGGAGCTGCTCCGCACGCTGGCGGCGGTCTGCGTGGAGCGCGGCTACTCGCGCCTGGAATGGTCGGTGCTGGACTGGAACACGCCGTCGATCGAGTTCTACCGGGCGGCCGGCGCCGACTCGATGGACGACTGGACCGTCTTCCGGCTCACCGACGACGCCCTGACGACCTTCGCCCGCCCGCGGTAGGCGGCGCTCCGCGGGCCCGGCGGCCCTCCCCGGAATAGCGTTGCCGGCGTGACCACCGAGCGCGTGCCCGCGGAGTGCTGGCTGACCGACATGGACGGCGTCCTGGTCCACGAGGAGAAGGCGCTGCCCGGCGCGGCCGAGTTCCTGGAGCGGCTCGTCGACCGCGGTCGCCGTTTCCTCGTGCTGACCAACAACTCGATCTTCACCCCGCGCGACCTCGCCGCCCGCCTGGCCCGCACCGGGCTGCACGTCCCGGAGGAGTCGCTCTGGACCTCCGCGCTGGCC
>JBBSKB010000015.1:0-40501 GCA_038256725.1 Mycobacteriales bacterium
ACATCCCGCTTGGCGTGCTGTGCGTGCTGACGGGAGTGGCCGGGTCCGGCAAGAGCTCGCTGGTCACCGGCTCGGTCGCCGGCCGCGACGGCGTCGTGGTGGTCGACCAGGGCGCCATCAAGGGCTCGCGGCGGAGCAACCCGGCCACCTACACCGGACTGCTCGAGCCGATCCGCAAGGCGTTCGCGAAGGCCAACGGGGTGAAGCCCGCGCTGTTCAGCTCCAACTCCGAGGGCGCCTGCCCCACCTGCAACGGCGCCGGCGTGATCTTCACCGAGCTGGGCGTGATGGCCACCGTCGAGTCGCCGTGCGAGGAGTGCGAGGGCCGGCGGTTCCAGGCCGCGGTGCTGGAGTACACGCTCGGGGGCCGCAACATCGCCGAGGTGCTCGCGATGTCGGTGGCCGAGGCCGAGGAGTTCTTCGGCGCCGGCGAGGCGAAGGTCCCCGCGGCGCACACGATCCTCGACCGGCTCGCCGACGTCGGGCTCGGCTACCTGCGCCTCGGCCAGCCGCTGACCACGCTGTCCGGCGGCGAACGGCAGCGGGTGAAGCTGGCCACCCAGATGGCGGAGAAGGGCAGCGTCTACGTGTTGGACGAGCCGACGACGGGGCTGCACCTGGCCGACGTCGAGAACCTGCTCGGGCTGCTGGACCGGCTGGTCGACTCCGGCCGGTCGGTCGTCGTCATCGAGCACCACCAGGCGGTCATGGCGCACGCCGACTGGATCATCGACCTCGGGCCGGGCGCCGGCCGCGACGGCGGGCGGGTGGTCTTCGAGGGGACCCCGGCGGATCTGGTCGCCGCGCGGTCCACCCTGACCGGCGAGCACCTGTCGGCCTACGTCGGCCGGTGAGCGGGCTCAGGGACAGGCGTCCGCGCCGAGGGCCAGCGCCGTCGTCAGCTCCTGGGCCATCGGTTCGTGCTTCTGGTAGGCCTCGGGAAATCCGGAGCGCTGCACGGCCTGGGCCACCTCGGTGAGCCGTCCGGTCTGCCAGCTCGGCACGGTCACCAACCAGTCGTAGAACCTCCCGGCGGCGTAGACCGGGTCCTGCACCTGCTCCGGTGTGCCCCAGCCCTGCGAGGGCCGCTGCTGGAACAGGCCCAGGGAGTCGCGGTCGCCGTAGTCGAGGTTGCGCAGCGTCGATTCCTGCATGGCGGTGGCCAGCGCGATGACGATCGCGCGCTCCGGGAGCCCGCGGTCCACGCCCACCTGCGCGATCGTCCGCGCGTTCTCCAACTGCTCGGCCGACAGGGCCACCGACGTGTCCGGCAGGGTGCAGTACGCCAGAGGGCGCGGGGTCTCCGACGCGCGCACCCACGCGACTCCGACGACGACGAGCACCGCGACGATGGCGAGCGGCCACCAGTTGTCCGAGCGGCCCGTGCCGCGTGACCGCCCGCGCCGCCGGGGAGCCCGGCGGGCGGAGGAGGTGGGCATCGACTGCGAGCTTAGGTTCGGTTCCTGGCCGTTCCCTGGACGGACGCGGGGTGACGCTGGTCGCAGTCGCTAGTTGGCGTGCAGCTCCGCGTTGAGCGCGCCCCAGGCGCGGTCCTTCCGGTCGACGACCTCCAGCGCACCGCTCACGCTGTTGCGGCGGAACAGCAGGCCGTCCCGGCCGGAGACCTCGCGGGCCTTGACCACCGAGCCATCGGGCAGCGTGACCCGTGACCCACCGGTGACGTAGCAGCCGGCCTCGACGATGCAGTCGTCCCCGAGCGAGATGCCGATGCCGGCGTTCGCGCCGAGCAGGCAGCCGGTGCCGATGGAGATGACCTCGGTGCCGCCGCCGGACAGCGTGCCCATGATCGAGGCGCCGCCACCGATGTCGCTGTCGGCCCCGACGACGACGCCCTGGCTGATCCGCCCCTCCACCATCGAGGGGCCCAGCGTGCCGGCGTTGAAGTTGACGAAGCCCTCGTGCATGACCGTCGTCCCCTCGGCCAGGTGGGCGCCCAGGCGCACCCGGTCGGCGTCGGCGATGCGGACACCGGAGGGGATGACGTAGTCGACCATCCGCGGGAACTTGTCCACCCCGAACACGGTCACGTGGCCGACCGCGGCACGCAGCCGGTGCGCGTTGAACCCGGCCGCCTCGACCGGCCCGGCGCTGGTCCAGGCGACGTTCGTGAGCAGCCCGAAGGCCCCGGTCAGGTTCGTCCCGTTGGGCAGGACCAGCCGGTGGGAGAGCAGGTGCAGCCGGAGCCAGACGTCGTAGGTGTCCACCGGGGGAGCGGCGAGATCCGGGATGACGGTGCGGACGGCGATGACCTCCACGCCGCGCGCCTCGTCGCTGCGCACCAGGCCGCCGTAGTCGGGGCCGAGCTCGCCGGCGAGGTCCAGGGCACCGATGCGGGTCGTCCCCGCCTTGCCGCCACTGGGTGCACCCAGCCGCGGTTCGGGGTACCAGCTGTCCAGCACCGTGCCCGAGGGGGTCACGGTCGCGAGGCCGGTGGCGGATGCGGAGACGGGCGCAGCGGTCACGGGTAGGACGCTACCGAGCCGGGGCCCGGGCGCGCCCCCTAGGCTCGGCGGCGTGAGTGACCTCCCTCCGCTCGATCTCTCCGCCGACGTCCTCACGCTGACCCGTGCGCTGGTCGACGTCCCCTCCGTCTCGGGGGACGAGAAGCCACTGGCCGACCTCGTCGAGGCGGCGCTGCGCGCCCTCGGCGGCCTGGAGGTGGAGCGGATCGGCGACGCAGTCCTGGCCCGCACCAACCTGGGCCGGCCGACCCGGGTGGTGCTCGCCGGCCACCTGGACACGGTGCCGATCGCGGACAACGTCCCCAGCCGGATCGACGGCGACCTGCTCTACGGCTGCGGGACCAGCGACATGAAGTCCGGCGACGCCGTGATGCTGCGCCTGGCCGGGCGGTTCGGCGTCCCCGGCGCGGAGCCGGCACGCGACCTCACCTTCGTGTTCTACGACAACGAGGAGGTCGAGGCGGTCAAGAACGGCCTCGGCCGGGTGGCCCGCGAGCGCCGCGGATGGCTGTACGGCGACCTGGCGATCGTGCTGGAGCCCACCGACGGCGAGGTCGAGGCGGGCTGCCAGGGCACGCTGCGGGCGCGGATCTCCGCCCCCGGGCACCGGGCGCACAGCGCGCGCAGCTGGCTGGGGCGCAACGCCATCCACGGGCTGGCCGGCCCGCTGGCCACGCTGGCCGCCTACCGGGCGCGCGAGGTGGAGATCGACGGGTGCACCTACCGCGAGGGGCTCAACGCCGTCGGCATCTCCGGTGGCGTCGCGGGCAACGTGATCCCCGATGAGGCCACCCTGCTGGTCAACTTCCGCTACGCGCCCGACAGGGACGAGGACGCCGCCGAGGCGCACGTGCGCGAGGTGTTCGCCCAGGCAGTCGCCGACGGCGCCACGCTCGAGTTCGTCGACAACGCCGGTGGGGCGCTGCCGGGGCTCGCCGAGCCCGCAGCCGCGGCGTTCGTCGCGGCCGTGGGCCGGCCGGCGCGGGCGAAGTTCGGCTGGACCGACGTCGCCCGGTTCGCCGCCTTCGGCATCCCGGCGATCAACTACGGACCCGGTGACCCCCGGCTGGCCCACACCCGTGAGGAGCACGTCGTGATCGACCGGCTGCAGCCGGCGGAGGACGCCCTGGTCGCCTACCTGTCCGGAACGTCGGAATGACCGGTGCGGCCGTCCCACCCCTGCCGCAGGACCGTCCGTCGTCGGGTGGCGGACGCCGGCGGGCCAGGCACCGCGGTCCGGTGATGATGCGCGTGAACGAGCACGACCCGGAGAAGGTCGGGACGACGACCGACCAGCGGCTGCTCGACCGCCGCGGGCCGACCGACTGGGTGCACACCGACCCCTGGCGGGTGCTGCGCATCCAGAGCGAGTTCGTCGAGGGCTTCGGGCTGCTGTCCGATCTGCCGCGTGCGGTCAGCGTGTTCGGCAGCGCCCGCACGCCGTCCGATCACCCGTACTACGCGGCCGGCGTCGCGATCGGTGCCGCCTTGGCGCAGGCCGGGTACGGCGTCATCACCGGCGGCGGGCCGGGCATGATGGAGGCGGCCAACCGGGGGGCGTGCGAGGCGGGCGGGCTCTCGGTCGGCCTCGGCATCGAGCTCCCCTTCGAGCAGGAGCTCAACGAGTGGGTCGACGTCGGCATCACCTTCCGCTACTTCTTCGTGCGCAAGACGATGTTCGTGAAGTACGCGCAGGCCTTCGTGATCCTGCCCGGCGGCTTCGGCACGCTCGACGAGTTGTTCGAGTCGCTGACCCTGGTGCAGACCGGGAAGGTGACGCGCTTCCCGGTGGTGCTCTTCGGCACCGAGTACTGGTCGGGGCTCGTCGACTGGATCCGCGGCACGATGGTCCCCGCCGGCACGATCGCGGCCGGCGACCTCGACCTGATCACCGTGACCGACGACGTCGACGAGGTGATCGCGACGATCACGGCGGCCGAGGCGGGCCGGGCGGCGGGGGACGAGGGTGGCGGCGTGCGTGCACCGCTCGACCCGGTGACCTCCTGACGTGCTCGCCCTCACCCTCGCCGTCGTCGGCGTCCTGGTCGTGGGCGCGGTGCTGTTCCTCGGCGCCGCGCTGCTCCTGGGCCGAGGGGAGACCCAGCCGCCCGCCGAGTGGGACAGGTCGCCGGTGGAGCTGCCGTCCGGGCAGCCGGTCGCCGGCGACGACGTCCGGGCCCTGCGGATGACGGTGACCGTGCGGGGTTACCGGATGACCGAGGTCGACTGGCTGCTCGAGCAGCTGGCCCGGACGCTGGACGAGCGCGACGCCGAGCTCGCCGTACTCCGGGAGCAGCGCCCGGCCGAGACCGCTCCGGCGGCAACCGAGGAGGACAACACCGATGCCTGAGCTGGTCGAGCGGATCGACGTCGAGGCGACCCCCGAGCGCGTCTGGGAGGTGCTCACCGACTGGGTCGGGCAGGGCGAGTGGATGGTGGCCACCGACGTCGAGACCGTCGGCGGGCCGGCCCAGGGGGTCGGCGGACGACTGGCGGCGCGCACCGGGCTGCCGCTGCCCGGCGGCCGGCACCTCGGGCTGCTCGACACGATGGTGATCACGAAGTGGGAGCCCCCTCGGCTGGTCGAGGTGCAGCACACCGGCCGCGTCATCCGGGGGCCCGGCATCTTCGAGATCGAGCCGCGCGGTGACCACGCCACCTTCGTCTGGACCGAGCGCTTCTACCTGCCGTGGGGCTGGTTCGGGGTGGTGCTGACCCCCGGCTGGTACGCCGTCCGACCCTTCGTGCGCTGGGGCGTGCGCCGCTCCCTGCGGCGCTTCGCTGCGGTGGCGGCCCGGGCGGGGGGAGCGCAGGCCCGGTGAGCCGCCGGGGGTGGGCGCTGTTCCTGGCCATGTCGGTCATCTGGGGCATCCCGTACCTGCTGATCAAGGTGGCCGTCGACGAGGTGTCGCCGGTGGTCGTGGTCTTCGTGCGCTGCGCGATCGGCGCGGCCCTGCTGCTGCCGTGGACCATCCGCCGCGGCGGGCTGGGTTCCGCGCTGCGCCAGTGGCGCTGGCTGCTGGTCTTCACCGTGCTCGAGATGACGGCGCCGTGGCTGCTGCTGTCCTACGCCGAGCAGTCGCTGTCCTCCTCGCTCACCGGCCTGCTGGTGGCCGCCGTGCCCTTCGTCGCCGCGCTGGCCGGACGGCTGGCGGGGGAGGAGGAACGGCTCACCCCCGTGCGCATGGCCGGCATGGGGCTCGGCGTCGTCGGCATCGTGGCGCTGCTCGGGCTGGACACCGGTGGCGCGCAGCTGCTGCCCGTCGTCGCGGTCGCGTTCGTGGTCGTCGGCTACGCGACCGCGCCGCTGGTGGTCAGCCGCCGGCTGCCGGACGTCCCCGGGGTGGCGGCCGCGTCGGTGGCGCTGGCCGTCACCACGGTCGTCTACGCGCCGTTCGCCCTGCCGCAGCTGGGGGACACCGTCGACGCCTCCGGCGAGGCGCTGCTGTCCCTCGCCGCCCTCGGCGTGGTCTGCACCGCGATCGCGCTGGCGCTGTTCTTCGCCCTCATCCGGGAGGTCGGCCCGCAGCGGGCGCTGGTGATCACCTTCGTCAACCCGGCGGTCGCGGTGCTGCTCGGCGTGCTGCTCCTCGACGAGCCGTTCTCCCTGGGCATCGCGCTCGGCCTGCCGCTGGTGCTGGCCGGCTGCGTGCTGGCCACCCGGCGCAACCGCAGCTCCTCGCCGGCCCCCGCCGAGGAGGCCCTGGACGCCGCGGCCCGCTGAGTCGTCGGCGCCCGGGACTACGGTCGCCGGCGTGCAGCGCTGCGCCTGGGCCGGGTCGTCCCCTGAGTACGTCGCCTACCACGACGAGGAGTGGGGGATGTCGCTGCACGGCGACGACGCCCTCTTCGAACGCCTCTGCCTGGAGGCCTTCCAGTCGGGGCTCTCCTGGATCACCATCCTGCGCAAGCGGCCGGCGTTCCGGGCGGCGTTCGCCGGCTTCGCGATCGACACGGTCGCGGAGTTCGACGCGGACGACGAGGCCCGGCTGATGGCCGACGCCGGGATCGTGCGCAACCGGGCCAAGATCGCCGCCGCCGTCCGCAACGCCCGGACCGCGCAGCAGCAGCCCGAGGGCCTGTCCGCGCTGCTCTGGTCGTTCGCACCGACCGGTCCGCGCACCCGACCGGCCACCCTGGCCGACGTCCCCGCGACCAGCGCCGAGTCGGTGGTGATGGCCCGGGAGCTCAAGCGCCGGGGGTTCGTCTTCGTCGGCCCCACGACCGCCTACGCGCTCATGCAGGCGACCGGGATGGTCGACGATCACGTGGCCGACTGCTTCCGCGCGTCACCCTGAAGGGACCTCGTGTTGGACGACGGAGCCGCATACGGGATCATTGGTCCCGGAGTTCCAGCAGCGATGGACGCCACCCCATCTCCCGCCCCGGCGGGGAGTGGTGTGGCCGGCGAAGGAGGCACGCATGGCGGCCATGAAGCCGCGCACGGGTGAAGGTCCCCTCGAGGTGACCAAGGAAGGCCGCGGCCTCGTCATGCGCGTGCCGCTCGAGGGAGGCGGTCGTCTCGTCGTCGAGCTGTCGCCCGACGAGGCGGCAGCGCTGTCGGAGGCACTCACGGGCGCGATCAGCTGACCACCTCCGCCGAGCTGCCCCCGGGCAGCGCAGCGCAGGACGACACGGCCCCGGCCGCCGGCGATGAGCCGGTGGCCGGGGCCGCGCCGTTCCCGCAGGCAGGCGCCTGGACGGCGATCCTGTAGAGAGGACGCGATGAGCGAGGACGAGCAGCAGGGTGTCGTGTTCCCGGCGGGACCGGACGGGCGGCGGAGCACCGCGGCCCTGGGCCGGGCGGTGACCGCGGACGCGCTGCGTCCGGTGGATGCCGCCGGGGCGCTGGCCGCCGAGCGGGAGACCAACTGGCGGGGCGGGTACCTCACCCACTTCCGCCGCCTGGTGGAGGCGGGGCTGCCCTCCGCGCCGGCCGCGCGTGCGATCGCCGACGCCGGCCTGACCGCGCTGCACGAGCGCATGCGGGTGACCGGCCCCGACGGGGAGACCCCGCTCGACGGGCTGGCCACCGCGCCCGCCGGCCGTGCGCTGCACACGGCGGAGGTGCGCGGGAGCGCCGAGCCGGAGCGGGAGCTCTCACTGCCGTTCCACGGCGGGCGGCTGCGGGGTGACGCGCTGCTGCGGCAGCTGGACACCTGGGTCGGGGCCGGGGTCGTCGAGCCCTCGTGCGCCGAGGCGGTCCGGACCGTCGCCGCGCACCCCGAGTGGCTGGCGCTGCCGGACAGCACCGTGGTGGTGCTCGGCGCCGGCGCCGAGATGGGTCCGCTGACCGCGCTGCTGCGGTGGGGCGCCCGGGTGGCCGGTGTCGACCTGCCCCGCGCGGCGCTGTGGGGGCGGGTGCTCGACACCGCCCGCGGGAGCGCCGGCACCCTGCTGGTGCCGGTCGACGAGCCCGGGGCGGAGGTCGACCCCGCCCGTGCGGGTGCCGACCTGATCACCGAGGTGCCCGCGGTGGCCGACTGGGCCGCGGCGCTGCCCGGACGGCCGGTGCTGGGCAACTACGTCTACGCGGACGGCGCCACCAACGTGCGGGTCTCGACCGCCGTCGACACGCTGACCGTGCGGCTGACGGCGGCGCGGCCGGACGTCGCGCTGGCCTTCCTGGCCACCCCCACCGACGTCTTCGCCGTCCCCGCCGATGCGGTGGCGCACTCCGTACAGGCCTACGCCACGCGCTCGCGCGGGGCGAAGCTGCTGGGCCGGCCGCTGCGCACGGTGTCCGGCGGCCGGCTGCTGCAGCGCGCCTACGTGCCCGGCACCGACCCCGGCATCGCCGACAGCCTGGTGGCCCAGCAGGGACCCAACTACGCCCTGGCCAAGCGGCTGCAGCGCTGGCGCGCGACGACGGCGCGGGCGGCCGGGACCACGGTGTCGATGAACGTGGCGCCGCCGACCCGCACCCGGTCGGTCGTGAAGAACCGGGCACTGGCCGCCGCCTACGCGGGTGCGCACCGGTTCGGCGTCGAGATCTTCGAGCCGGCCACCTCCAACGTGCTCATGGCCGCGCTGCTGGTGCACGACCTGCACACCGGTGGCGGGCCGGCGCACGAGCACCCGTGGCAGGACGAGGCACACGAGGCCGCGCACGGCGGGCTCTGGCGAACCGCCTACTCACCGCGCAGCGCGCTCGGCCTGGCCGCGCTGCTCGGCTACGGAGCCGCCCGGGGCTGAGCTCCGCGATCAGGCAGGTCCGACCAGCCCCGCGACGATCTCGGCCGACAGCGTGACCAGCGGCAGGCCGCCGCCGGGGTGCGCCGAGCCGCCGACCAGGAACAGGCCGGGCACGGGGGAGGCGTTCGCGGGGCGGAGGAACGCCGCCCGGGCGCCGTTGCTCGACGTCCCGTAGATCGACCCCCCGACGCTGCCGGTGTCGCGCTCGAGGTCGGCGGGGGTGCGCACCACCCGCACGCGCACCCGGTCGCGGACGTCCAGGCCGCGGTCGGCCATCACCTGCAGCACGTGGTCGGCGTACCGCTCCGCCAGCCCCAGCTCGTCCCAGTCGACCCCGCGACCGGGCTCGTGCCGGGGCGCGTTGACCAGCACGAACCACGACTCGCTGTCCCCGTCGGGGCGCAGCGCCGGGTCGTCCGGGGCGCTGACGTAGACGGTCGGGTCGGCGACCGGCTGCGGTGCACCGGCGTGCCGGCCGGTGCCGAATACCGCGTCGAACTCGGCGTCGTAGTCGGCGGGGAAGAGCACCGTGTGGTGGGCGAGGCCGGGCGTCCGCCCGCGCAGCCCGAGCAGCAGCACGAACCCGGACAGCGACGGCGTCGCGCGGCCGAGCGCCCGGCGCGGCGCAGCCGACACCTCCGGGGGCAGCAGGTCGGCGTACAGGGCGGCGGCGTCCGCGTCCGAGACGACGACGTCGGCCGGCACGACCTCGCCGTCCGCCAGTTCGACGCCCGTCGCCCGGCCGCCGGTCACGACCACCCGGCGCACCGCGCACCCGGTGCGCAGCACGGCGCCCCGCTCGGTGGCTCGTTCGGCCACCGCGAGCGCGAGGCGGTGCAGTCCGCCGCGGACGTACCAGGACCCGAACGCCTGCTCGGCGTGCGCGACCGTGGCGAGCACAGCGGGCGCGCGCCGCGGGTCGGAGCCGGAGTAGGTGGCGTAGCGGTCGAGCAGCATGCGCAGCCGCGGGTCGCGCAGGTACCGCTCGCCGAGCCCCCGCAGCGAGTGCCACGGGGCGATCGTGGCGACGTCGGCCGGCCGGCGGGCGAGGCGGGCCAACGTGGCGGCACCGGCCAGCGGCGTGCGCAGGAACGGGCCCTCGCTGATCCGCCACATCCGCTCGGCGCGGGCCATGAGATCCGACCACTGGGCGCCCGCCCCCGCCCCCAGCGCGGCGTCGAGAGCGGCGGGCACGGCGGCGGGGGAACCGGGGACCGCCAGCTGCGTGCCGTCGGCGAACCGGTAGGCGACGGCCGGGTCCAACCGCTCGAGGTCGAGCGACTCCTCGAGCGGGCCGCCGGTGGCGGCGAACAGGTCGCGGTAGACCTGGGGCAGCGTGACCAGGCTGGGCCCGGTGTCGAACGCGTGGCCTTCCACGGTGAGCAGCCCGAGCTTGCCGCCGACCCGGTCCGACTGCTCGAGGACGGTCACCGCGTGGCCCTGCGCGGCGAGCCGGGCCGCCGCGGCCAGCCCGCCGAGTCCGGCGCCCACCACCGCCACCCGCGCCACGTCGGCCACGGTAACCGGCGCCCCGGAGGAGGCGGCGGAGCTCAGGCCGGGACGGTGAGGGCCAGCAGCGCCATGTCGTCGGCCTCGTGGCGCGAGCCGGCCACCTGCGCCTCGACCGCGGCCGCGACGGCCGCGACGGCTCCCTCGGCGTCCGCGCAGGCGTCGTCGGCGAGCAGCCGCTCCAGGCGGTCCTCGCCGAACTGGTCCCCGGCGTCGTCGCGCGCCTCGGTGACGCCGTCGGTGTAGAGCAGCAGCGTGCTGCCGGTCGGCAGGTCGACGGTGGCGCCGGTGAAGACGGTGCCGGCGTCCACCCCGAGCGGGGCGGCCGGCCGGCCCAGCGCCACGACGGCGCCGTCGGCGGTGCGCAGCAGCGGCGGGGGGTGCCCGGCGATGCTGATGCCGACACGGTGCCCGCGCGGGCCGCGCTCCAGGACCAGGCAGACGGCGGTCACGAAGCGGAGGGGGCCCGCGCCCTGCTCGTGCAGGAGTGCCGCGTTGACGGCGGCCAGCACCGCGGCCGGGCAGCCGGAGGCCGACGCGGCGCGGGCGGTGTGCCGGGTCAGCGCCGTCAGGGCCGCGGCTTCCGCACCGGTGCCGCAGACGTCCGCGACGAGCGCGATCCACCGGCCGTCGGGGAGGGGCATGACGTCGTAGGTGTCGCCGCCGACCAGCGCGGAGCCGCCACCGGGCCGGTAGCGCGAGGCCAGGTCGATGCCGGGGACGGTCGGCAGGTGCGAGGGCAGCAGGCTGCGCTGCAACGTCTCGGCCAGGACGCGCATCTCGGACTCGGCGCGCAACCGGCCGAGGAACTGGCCGACCTGCCGGCCGGCGTGCGCGAGCACCTCGACCAGCTCCGGTGGGACGGTGCGCCGGGTCCGCGAGAACAGCTCGCAGGCGCCGAGGACGGTCTCCCCGCGCAGCACCGGGAACGCCACCGCCGTGCGGACGTCGTCGGCGCGGGCGGCCTCCCGGCGCAGGAACCGGGGATCTTTCCACAGGTCCTCGAGGACGACCGGCACGCGCCGCTGCCGGACGAGGCCGGGCAGCCCCTCGCCGCGGCCGAAGGTCCGCCGGGTCTCCTCGCGCAGCGCCGGGACGTCGACGTCGGGCGCGGTCCAGGTGCCGGCGTGCCGCAGTCGACCGCTCTGCTCGTCGGTCTCCCAGAGCACCGCGGCGTCCCAGTCGAGCTCGGTGCAGAGCGTGGGCAGCAGCCGCTGGAAGGCGACGTCGGCGTCCGCGGCCTCGGTGAGCGCGGCGGTCACCCGTAGCGTCGCGGCCAGGTAGCGGCTGACCTGCAGCTGGCGTTCCAGCAGGATCGTGGCCCCGGCATCGCGCAGCACGCAGATCACCGAGCGCTGCTCGGGCGGAGCCCCCGGGAAGGGGTCCACCCGGGCCAGGGTGAGGTCGACGAGCACCTCGTGGCCGTCGGAGTGCAGCAGCGGCAGCTGCGTGGTCCGGCCCAACAGCTCGCCCTGACCGGTGACGAGCGGGCGCAGGGCCTTGCCGTCGTGGTCGGCCTGGAACCGCCGGGGCAGCGCCCGCCGGAGCGATCGGCCGATCAGCGTCGCGGGGTCGTGGCCGAGCAGCGTGCGGATGGCCGGGTTCGCGTAGCTGATCCGGCCCCCGGTGTCGGCGACGACGACGGCGTCCGGGAGGGCGTCCAGCAACGTCTCCGGCGGGACCCCCGACAGGTGTCCGAGGTCCATCGACAGCACGCCCCTCGACTCGCCCGATCACTAGCTGTACGACCTTGTCACACCATTCGTGACCGCCGGAAGCCCGCGGAGCAAGGTTTTCGGCCGGACCGGAGCCGTTCGGGATGCGTCGCGGATCCGCAGCCGAGGCGCGTGTGACCGACGAGTCGTTGCAGCCGCCCCAGTCCGACGCGGCCGGTGCATCCAGTCGCTGTAAGGACGCAGCCCAGGCCCCGTACGAGTCGTCGCGCTGCACCACCGCGGCGGGCTGCCGACGGACGGCCTCCTGGCAGGTGAGCTGCCGCGCCTCCGGTTCCGGCACCCCGGGCATCGAAGTGGTGGACCTCGACGAGGTCGCGGAGATCGGCGACGCCATCCGCGACATGACCGGCGGCCGGGCTGCTGCCCGAGGGGTGAAGGTGCAGCTCAAGCCCGAGCTCTGAGCCACGCCGCTCACCGGCGCAGTGCGACACTGCGCCGGTGAGCAGCACCGTCGACCTCAACGCCGACCTCGGCGAGGGTTTCGGCATCTGGCGGCTGGGTGACGACGACGCCCTCCTGCAGGTCGTGACCAGCGCCAACGTGGCCTGTGGCTTCCACGCCGGCGACCCGGGCACGATGCGCCGGGTCTGCACGGGCGCCGCGGCCGCCGGCGTCGCGGTCGGCGCGCAGGTCTCCTACCGCGACCTCGCCGGTTTCGGCCGCCGCTTCATCGACGTCGAGCCCGCCGAGCTGGCCGACGACGTGTTGTACCAACTCGCCGCGCTGGACGGGATCGCCCGCACGACGGGCACGCGGGTCCGCTACGTCAAGCCGCACGGCGCGCTCTACAACGCCACCGTCACCCACGAGCACCAGGCCCGCGCCGTCGTCGACGCCGTCGTCGCCTACGACCCGGCACTGCCGGTGCTCGGGCTGCCCGGCTCGGCGCTGCTGCGCGCGGCGGAGACCGCCGGCCTGCGCCCGGTGCCCGAGGGGTTCGCCGACCGCGGTTACACCCCGGACGGCGGGCTGGTGTCCCGCCGCGAGCAGGGGGCGCTCGTCGCCGATCCGGCCCAGGTGGCGGCCCGTGCCGTGCGGATGGCCCTCGAGGGCACGGTGCTCGCCGTCGATGGCAGCACCGTCCGCGCCGACGTCGCCTCGATCTGCGTGCACGGCGACACCCCGGGCGCCGTCGAGCTGGCGCGGGCGGTGCGGGCCGCGCTGGAGCAGGCCGGCGTGACGCCCGCCCCCTTCACGGGCTGAGACCTCGGGCGGGGCCGCCGGGGGTCATCCTGATGCTCGGGACGTCGGCCATCATGGTCCGGTGGAGCGGAGCGGAACCGGCGTCCGGGTGCTGCCGTACGGGGACCGCGCACTGCTGGTCGAGGTCGAGGACGCGAGCGCGGTGGCCGGCATCCGCCGCGCGCTGGAAGCCGGGCCGCTGCCGGGGCAGCGAGAGCTCGTGCCGGCCGCGCGCACCGTGCTGGTCGTCCTGGACCGGGCGCCGACCGACCACGACGTCGCGGTGCTGCGCCGGCTGCCGGTGACCGCCGCCGGGCCGGAGGCCACCGCCGCTCCGGTCACCCTGCCCGTCGTGTGGGACGGGCCGGACCTCGCCGAGGTCGCCGCGCTCGTGGGCCGGGCCGTGCCCGACCTCGTGGCGGCGCTGACCGAGGTCGAGTTCACCGTCGCCTTCGGCGGCTTCGCACCCGGCTTCGGCTACCTCACCGGGCTGCCCGCGGAGCTGCACGTGCCCCGCCGGGCGACGCCGCGCACGCGGGTGCCGGCCGGGTCCGTTGGGCTGGCCGGCCCGTACGCCGGCGTCTACCCGCGTGCCTCGCCCGGCGGCTGGCAGCTGGTCGGCCGGACCGACGCCGTCCTCTTCGACGTGGACCGCGAGCCGCCGGCGCTGCTCGCGCCCGGCGTGCGGGTCCGCTTCCACGGGATGGGCTGACGTGCTGACCGTGCTCGCCCCGGGGCCGCTCACGACGGTGCAGGACCGGGGCCGACCCGGGCACGCCGGCATCGGGGTGACCCGATCCGGCGCGGCGGACCCCGCCTCCGCCGACCTCGCCAACCGGTTGGTCGGCAACCGGCCGGAGGCAGCCGTTCTGGAGGTGACCGCGGGCGGGCTGCGGGTGCGGGCCGGGCGCACGCTGCTGGTCGCGGTGACGGGTGCACCGGCCCCGGTGGAGATCGACGGCCGGCCGGCGCCCTTCGCCGCGCCCACGACCCTGCACCCCGGCGCGGTGCTCGCCCTCGGAGCGCCGCACCGCGGGCTGCGCAGCTACGTCGCCGTCCGCGGCGGCATCGGCGTCCCGCCGGTGCTGGGCTCGCGGAGCACCGACACCCTCTCCGGCCTGGGCCCGCCCCCGCTCGCGGCCGGCACCCTGCTGCCGGTCGGCGACCTGGCGGGGGAGGAGCCGTTCGTGGACGTCGCGCCCGTCGGCGCACCACAGGACCGGCCGGTGCTCCACGTGCTGCCGGGCCCGCGCCGTGAGTGGCTGGCCGACGCGGCCTGGCATGCGCTGACCGCACAGGAGTGGCAGGTCGGCAACGACAGCGACCGGGTCGGGCTCCGGCTGGCCGGCCCGCACCTGGCCCGGGCCCGGGACGGCGAGCTGCCCAGCGAGGGGCTGGTGCCGGGCGCCCTGCAGGTGCCGCCCGACGGCGCCCCGGTGCTCTTCCTCGCCGACCACCCCGTGACCGGCGGCTACCCCGTGCTCGCCGTCGTCGTCACCGCGGACCTGCCGCTGGCCGCGCAGCTGCGGCCAGGGGACGGCGTGCACTTCCGGGCGGCCCGCTGAGCCCGTGCCCCTTCCGGGATCGAGCGTCGGGTGGAGACTGTGCAGGTGACGCGCGTCGGCCTGGTCCTGGGCGCCGGTGGCGTGGTGGGGCAGGCGTACCACGCCGGTGTGCTGGCCGTGCTCGAGCACGACTTCGGCTTCGACCCCCGGTCGGCCGACCTGATCGTGGGCACCTCCGCCGGCTCCATCACCGGCACGCTGCTGCGGCTCGGTGTCAGAGCCGAGGACCTCGCCGCCTGGACGGTGAAGGCCCCGCTCTCCGGCGACGGCGACCTGCTCCGCCGGATCGCCGACACGGAAGTACCCGAGTTGGCCCCGTTCCGCCCGACGGAGCTGCTGCGCCGGCCCATGCGGCTGCCCGCGGCGGGGATGCTGCACCGGGCCGTGACCCGGCCGTGGCAGTTCCGCCCGCTGGCGGCCGCCATGGCCCTGGTGGCGCCGGGACGACGGGACATCACCGAGCAACTGGCTGCGCTGCGGGAGCTGGAGCAGCCGGGCTGGCCCGAGCCCCCGCTGTGGATCTGCGCGGTGCACCGGCACGACGGCCGCCGGGTCGTCTTCGGCCACCCCGGCACGCCCGCGGTGCCGATCCACCTGGCCGTCGCGGCGTCCTGCGCGGTGCCCGGGTACTTCGCGCCGGTGCAGATCGGCGGGCACACCTACGTCGACGGCGGCGCGCACTCGCCCACGAACGCGGCCCTGCTGCGCGGCGGCGGGCTGGACCTCGCCATCGTCGTCGCACCGATGAGCGGACCCGCCGGAGCCTCGCTCAGCGTCTACGCGGCCGCCCGCAGGCACTCCGCCCGGCTGCTGCGTCAGGAGGTGCGGGCGCTCGAGGCGGCCGGCATCCCGACCGTGGTCTTCGCCCCGGGCGCCGAGGAGCAGGACGTGATGGGCGACGACATGATGGCGCGGCACCGCCTGGACGAGGTGATCCAGCGGTCCTTCCTGGCCGCTGGTGCGCATGCCGCGCAGCCCGAGGTCGGCGAGCTCATCCGGGCCGCGGCGCGCGGCCGCTGACGCGGGTCAGCGGACCGGGAGGACGGCCGGCCCGTCGGGGCCGGACACCACGTGCGCGCGGGCCCCGTAGTGCGCCGCCAGGATCTCGGCCGTGAGCACCTGCGCGGGCGTGCCCTCGGCGACGACCCGGCCGCCCGCGAGCAGGGTCAGCCGGTCGGCGTACTGGCCGGCCAGGGTGAGGTCGTGCAGCGTGCTCACGACGGTGAGCCCGTCCTGCCGGCGCAGCCCGTCGAGCAGGTCGAGGACCTGCTGAGCGTGGCCGAGGTCCAGCGCGGCGGTGGGCTCGTCGAGGAACAGCACCCGCGGCCGCTGGGCGAGGGCCCGCGCCAGGACGGCGCGCTGCTGCTCGCCGCCGGAGAGCGTGACCACCAGCCGGTCGGCCAGCGCCTCGAGCTCGAGCCGCGCCATGACGTCGGCGACGACCTCCCGGTCGACCCGGCGGGGGGCCGCGAGCAGCGGGCGGTGCGGGGTGCGACCGAGGGTGACGTACTCGAGGGTGCTGATGCCCTCGGGCAGCACCGGCAGCTGCGGGGCGTAGGCGAGCAGGCGGGCGCGCTCGCGCCGCGGCAGGCCGGTGGTCGGGACGCCGTCGACGCGCACCTGGCCCTCGTGCCGCTGCAGGCCGAGCACCGAGCGCAGCAGCGTCGACTTGCCCGAGCCGTTCGGTCCGATGACGGCCAGCCAGCCGCCGGGCTCGACGGTGAAGCGCACCGAGTCGAGCACGCGGGTGCGGCCGTACGCAGCACCCAGCCCGACGACCTCGACCCGTGCACCGCGCTGCTGCCCGGTCACGGGCGCCGCGCCCCCGCCCACAGGAGGACGGCGAAGAACGGGGCGCCGACGAACGCGGTGACCACGCCGATCGGCAGCTCCGCGGGGGCCAGGATCACCCGCGCGACGAGGTCGGCGATCACGAGGAACGCGCCGCCGACCAGCAGGGACAGCGGCAGGACGCGGGTGTACGAGCCACCGGCCAGGCGGCGCACCACGTGCGGCACGACCAGGCCGACGAAGCCGATGAGCCCGCTCACGGCGACGGCCGAGGCGGTCGCGAGCGAGGCGGCGACGATGACGAGCAGCCGCAGCCGCCCGGGGTGGACGCCCAGCGAGCCGGCCTCGTCGTCGCCGACGGAGAGCACGTCGAGCGCGCGGCCGCAGAACAGCAGGATCGCGCAGGAGACGCCGAGGTAGGGGAGGACCAGCGCGATGTCGGACCAGGACGAGCTGCCGAGCTGGCCGACCATCCAGCCGTAGATCCGGCGCAGGTCGTCGGTGTTCTGCTGCTGCACCAGCGTCTGCGCCGCCGACAGGAAGGCGGCGACGGCGATGCCGGCCAGCAGCAGGGTGGGGCTGTGCGAGCCGCCGGCCACGGTGCCCAGGGCCAGGGCGCACCCGACCCCGAACAGCGCGCCGGCGAAGGCGGCCAGCGGGACGATGCCCACCGGCCCGAGGGACTGCACCGGGGCGTAGGCGATGGTCAGGGTCGCGCCGAGCCCGGCGCCGGCCGCAGCCCCGAGCAGGTACGGGTCGGCGAGCGGGTTGCGGAACACGCCCTGGTACCCCGCACCCGCGATCGCCAGCGCCGCGCCCACGAGGACGGCGAGCACCACCCGCGGCAACCGCAGCTGCAGGAGCACGGCTGCCTGGGTGCCCTCCAGTCCGCCGCCGAGGTCGACGCCCAGCGGGTCGAGTGCCCGGTCGAGCAGGGTCACCACGACCTGGCCGGGTGCCAGCGGGACCGCACCCACCCAGATCCCGGCGAGCACGGCGACGAGCAGGCCGGCGACGGCCGCGCCGTACACCAGCGCCGCCGGCCTCCGGGGTCGCACCGAACCCGGCCCGGCCGGAGTGCGGCCGGACCGGGTGCGGTGGGTGAGGGTGCTCACGGGGGAGGCCGTCCTCAGCCCTGCAGGGCCCCGGCGACGGTCTCGGCGAAGTCCGCGACGCGCGGCCCCCAGCGGGAGGCGGTGTCGTCGTCGGCCTCGACCACGCGCCCCTCGACCACCGCGGGCACGGTGTCGAAGGCCGGCCGCTGCGCGACCGTGGCGGCACTCTCGCCGCAGCACTTGGTGTCGGCCAGCACGATGATGTCCGGCGCCTGCTCCACGAGGTACTCGGCGGACAGCTGCGGGTATCCGCCGCTGGGGTCCGGCGCGCCGTCGGCCACGTTCTCCAGGCCGAACATCGAGTAGATGCTGCCGATGAAGGTCGTGCTGTCGGCGGAGTAGAAGCTCGGGTCGAGCTCGTGGTAGACCCGCTGGCCGGCCACGTCGGCGGGCACCGACGCGACCGCGGCGTCGATGCGGCTGCGGACGTCGGCCACCGCATCGGCGGCCTCGTCGGCATGGCCCGTCGCCTCGCCGAGCAGTTCCA
Organism: Mycobacteriales bacterium; assembly: GCA_038256725.1. Classification (GTDB taxonomy): domain Bacteria; phylum Actinomycetota; class Actinomycetes; order Mycobacteriales; family Geodermatophilaceae; genus Blastococcus. The sequence goes on from JBBSKB010000015.1 coordinate 18,064, forward strand.
TCTGCGCGTACGTGTCGTCGAGGTCCTCGGCCGCGCCGAGCAGCAGCACCGGCACGTCGAGGCTCTCCAGCGCGGCGACGATCCCGTTGAGGTCGTCGCTGAGCACCACGAGGTCGGGGCTGTAACCGACGATCGCCTCGGCGTTCGGCGTGAATCCCGACAGATCCGTCGTCGGCACCCCGGCCGGGAAGTTCGAGTTGTCGTCCACGGCCTCGACCTGCTCGCCGGCGCCGATCGCGAAGAGCATCTCGGTGGCGGTGGCGGACATGGAGACGATGGCCTCGGGCCGCTCGTCGAGGGTCACCTCGCCGTTGTCGGCGGTGACGGTGACCGGGAAGCCGGCGGACGACTCCGACGACGACTCTGCGGCGTCCTCGTCGGACGAGTTCCCGCAGCCGGTGAGGGCCAGGAGCAGCGCCAGCAGCAGGGCGGCGGGGGTGGACCGTCGCGCGCGAGACGTCGACCGCGCCGCGCGGGGGGTGGGACCGGGCAAGGAACAGCCTCCAGGGAGGCGGCGGGCGTCGCTCCCGAGCTGACCCGACGCCCGATGCGCGACCCCTGCCGCGAGGGTCGGTTGCATGGCGCAGAGCAGGCGATCTGGCTGGGTTCCCCGATGTGCCAGGGGTGACCATCACAGTTGCGGGACAGCGCCGGGTTTCCACCGGACTTCGCTGCTGCTGTGCCACCGGCGCACAGGCCGGCGGGGGAAAAGGTACCAGCGGAGCACCGACCTCTTCGGTCAGGACGAGGACGGGGCCCGCCGCGACGTGCGCGGCGGGCCCCGGTCTCAGCAGGTGCTACGGCACCATCGCGTACGCGATGCCGCCACCGGTGGATCTGGCCCAGATCACCGTGCCGCGCGGGAGGACCGGCTCGTTGCGCAGCCGCAGCTCCCACCCGATACCGACAGCCGGCGCCGTCGCGGGGACGACCTCGGCCGCCCCGAGATCCCGCGACACCGACGGGTCGGTGTCGCCGACGCCGGCGAGGGAGCTCGTCCGGTACACCCGGACCGCGACGCCGGACTGGCTCCCGCTGCCGGCCAACCGCACGTCCCGGGCCTTGTTCCGGGCGATGCTCGCCGTCAACTGGTCACCCGCCCGCGTCTCCACGCTCACGGCCGGACCGGTCAGCCCGGCCGCGTTCGTGGCCGTGACCGACACCGTGTACGTCGAGCCGACGGTCAGCCCGGTCACCGTGGCGGTGGTGGCCGGCGGCGCCCCGGACACCGTGAGCGGTTCGCCGACGACGGTCGTCCCCGACCGCGTGGTGACGGTGTAACCCGTCAGATCCCGATTGCCGGTCTCGGCCGGAGCCGTCCAGGAGACCTCGACCCGGCCGATGCCGTCGACGACGCTGGGCACCGCCCGGAGACCCGCCGGTGCGCCCGGTGGTGCCGCTTCGGGTGCCGGGGCCGGCTGGTAGGTGCCGGTGCCGACCACGCTGCGGTTCCCCGCGAGGTCCAGCCCCACCCAGTTCAGGGTGGTGGGGGCCGTGATGGCGATGGGCGCGGTGTACAGGGTGGCCGTCGCCGAGGGCAGCCCGCCGCCCTCGAGCACCGGCGTCGTGCCCGTGGTCCAGTAGATGTCACCGGGTTCGTCCATCGTCAGGGTGACCGATCCGGCGGTCTGCTGGGCCTGCACCGTGGGATCCGTGGCGTCCCCCGGGCCCGGGTTCCCGCCGGTGCCCGTGCCGCTGCTCGGCGGGAAGGCCGCACCGACCACCCCTCCGGTCAGTGGCCGGACCTCGATGTCCCACGCCCCGGACCCACCGGTCAGGCCGGAGAGCGTGGCCCGCCCGGCGGTCGCGCCGGTCCGCTTGCCGATCGTGGCCTGCTCGCCGTCGGTGGCGGTGCGCTGGACGGCCAGCACGCTGTAGCCGGTGATCTGCGGAGCTCCGGGCTGGCTCGTGGCGGGTGTCCAGTTCACCTGGGCCGTCGTCCCGTCGGTGTCCCAGGCCACCGCGTAGCTGCCGGAGTCGGGGCTCGCCCCGTCCGGTCCGGTGGGGCAGCCGGCGAAGCCGGGCCCGTCGAACTCGTCGCGCTGGGCGATGGTCAACCCCTGTCGGTTCGCCGCACCGTCGGTCTGCTGCCAGCTCATGAGCCGCACGTCGCCGCCCTCGAGCGCGGTCGCCAGGGTCGCCGCCGCCTCGGCCTGGGGGATCGTGCCCGCCGCGTCGATGCGGAAGTCGTAGGTGGCGGTGAAGCCGCCGCCCGCCACCTCCAGCTTGGACGAGTAGCCACCCTTCGGGGCGGCCTCGAGGACGTTGCCCTCGGTGACCACGGCCCGCATGTCACGCCGGGCCACCCGGGTGTCGGTGAGCGCGGGGTTGACGATCCGCTGCTCCATGTTCTCCGCCGGGACCGCGGGGTCCACGGTTCCCGTCACCGTGAGCACCGCCCCGTTCCCGGAGATGGCGATGCCCTTGTCGCCGGTCTCGGTCACCCCGCCACCGAGCACCCGGCTCTCCGAGTGGGCGAAGCTGGTGCCTCCGTCGCTGAAGCGGACCTCGACGACGTCGCCCGCGCGGAGATCGGGCGTGACGCGGGGGAAGGCGGGGTCGTTGCCCCAGCAGGCGCCTCCGGGGTGGTTCACCTCGAACTCCGCGCCTGCGGTGATCTGCCCCTTGGCGGCACCCATGAGCCGACCGTCGCGCAGCACGTGGACCTCGACCGGCTGGCCGTCCCGGTCCTCGTACCCCTCGAGCACGACCATGTCCCGATCGGGGAAGACCACGATGTTGTCCGGCGCCGACGGCAGGGGCGCGGCCGCCGAGGCCGTTCCCGCGGGAACGAGCACGGAGGCGACGACCCCGAGCAGGAGAGCGCCGATCGGCACGGGCGATCTCAGGTGTCGACGTCGGGATGGGACGAGCCCCTGGTGGACCGTTCGCCGGCCCCCACGCGGCCCTCCGTCCCCGCGTGCATGGCTGTGGGTGTGCATGGCTGCCTCCTGTGCGAGCAGGCGCCGGGACCCCTGTCTGGGCGGCACCGTGCGCACACCATCCGCCGCGCGGGGCATGGTGGGCAGCCGAGGTGTGGGGATGCGCAGGCCCCCCAAGTGGGGGGTCGGGTCACCCGTGGGCGGAGAGCACGGCCGAGTAGACGTCCAGGGTCAGCCGGGCGATGGCCGGCCAGCCGAACTCGGCGAGTACCCGCTCGCGGCCGGCGGCACCCATCCGCGCCGCGCGGTCCGGATCGCGGAGCAGCTCCGTCATCCGCGCCGCGAGCCCGGTCGCGAAGGCGCCGGGGTCGTCCTCGTCGTAGGGGACGAGCAGGCCGGTGCGGCCGTCGTCGACCACCTCCGGGATGCCGCCCACAGCGCTGGCGACGACGGCGGTGCCGCACGCCGCTGCCTCGAGGTTCACGATGCCCAGCGGCTCGTACACCGACGGGACGACGAAGACGGTGGCGCCGGAGATCAGCGGCACGAGCTGCTCGCGCGGCAGCATCTCCTCGATCCACACCACCCCGTCGCGGTGCGCCTGCAGCGCGATGACGGCGTCGGCCACCTGTCGGCGCTCGGCGGGGGTGTCGGCGGCGCCGGCGCACAGCACCAGGCCCACGTCGGCCGGCAGCTGCTCGGCCGCGGCGAGCAGGTGCACGAGGCCCTTCTGCCGGGTGATCCGGCCGACGAACAGCGCGTACGGGCGGTCGGGGTCCACGCCCAGCGACCGGACGGTGTCGGGCGCCTCGACGGGTGCGTAGGCCTCGGCGTCCACGCCGTTGCCGACGACGTGCACGCGGGCCGGGTCCAGCTCGGGATAGGCGTCGAGGACGTCGGTGCGCATGCCGTGGCTGACGGCGATCACCGCGTCGGCGGCCAGGTAGGCGCTGCGCTCCACCCACGAGGAGAGCCGGTACCCCCCGCCGAGCTGCTCGGCCTTCCACGGCCGGCGGGGCTCCAGGGAGTGCGCGGTGACCACGTGCGGGACGCCGTGCACGAGCGCGGCCAGCATCCCGGCACCGTTGGCGTACCAGGTGTGGCTGTGCACCAGGTCGGCGTCGGCCAGCGCCGCGGCGATCTCGACGTCGACCCCGAGGGCCTGCAGCGCGCCGTTGGCCCCGCGCAGCCCGTCGGGGACGGCGTGCGCGGTGGCGTCGTCCCGCGGACCGCCGAAGCAGTGCACGTCGACGTCGAGATCCGTGCTGTCGGATCCGGCCGGGAGGGCACGGAGCGCGGCGACCAGGTGCTCGACGTGCACGCCGGCGCCCCCGTAGACGTCCGGCGGCCACTCACGGGTCACGATGCCGATGCGCACGCGGCCCACCCTAGGAGGGCGGCCGGCCCCCGGGCATGCCCCCTGTGGGGTGGTGTCTGCGTTCTCGAGGAGTGCCCGAGGCGGTCGGGGGATACGTTGCGACCATGCGTGGCGGTCCTCGGGTTCTCGGCATCGTCCTGGCGGGCGGTGAGGGGAAGCGGCTGGCGCCGCTCACCCAGGACCGCGCGAAGCCGGCGGTGCCCTTCGGCGGCAACTACCGCCTCATCGACTTCGTGCTCTCCAACCTGGTCAACGGCGACATCCGGCAGATCGCCGTCCTGACCCAGTACAAGAGCCACAGCCTCGACCGGCACATCACCACCACGTGGCGGATGTCCCAGCTGCTCGGCGGCTACGTCGCCCCCATGCCGGCGCAGCAGCGGCTCGGCCCGCGCTGGTACACCGGCAGCGCGGACGCGATCTTCCAGAGCCTCAACCTGATCTACGACGAGCGGCCGGAGATCGTCGTCGTCTTCGGGGCCGACCACGTGTACCGCATGGATCCGCGGCAGATGATCGACCAGCACCTGCAGACCGGTGCCGGGGTGACCATCGCGGGGCTGCGGGTGCCGCGCCGCGAGGCCACCGAGTTCGGTGTCATCGACGCCGCGGCCGACGGCAAGGTGCGGGGCTTCCTGGAGAAGCCGGCCGACCCACCGGGTCTGCCGGACTCGCCCGAGGAGAGCTACGCCTCCATGGGCAACTACGTCTTCACCACCGACGCGCTGCTCGAGGCGCTGCGCACCGACGCCGCCGACGAGAACTCCGTGCACGACATGGGCGGCTCGATCATGCCGATGCTCGCCGCCGCGGGGGAGGCGTGGGTCTACGACTTCTCGACCAACGTCGTCCCCGGCGCCTCCGATCGCGACCACGGCTACTGGCGCGACGTCGGGACCATCGACTCCTACTACGACGCGCACATGGACCTGGTCTCGGTCACCCCGGTCTTCAACCTCTACAACGACCGCTGGCCGATCTACACCCTGCCGCCGCAGCTGCCCCCGGCGAAGTTCGTCCTGGGCGGCCGGGCGGAGGAGTCCATGGTCAGCGCCGGGGCGATCATCGGCGGCGGCGCCGTGCACGGCTCGGTCATCTCGCCCGGGGTGCGGGTCGAGCGGGGCGCCCGGGTCGAGGGCAGCGTCGTCATGGACGGCGTGGTCATCGGCGAGGGCGCGATCGTGCGCCGGGCGATCCTGGACAAGAACGTGATCGTGCCGCCGGGCGCACGCATCGGGGTGGACCTCGAGCTCGACCGACAGCGGTACGACGTCAGCGCCGGTGGCGTGACCGTGCTGGGCAAGGGTGCCCGAGCCCTCGGCTGACCCGGCGCCGCTGGTCGTCACGCTGCTGCTGGACGACGCGGCGCAGGCACGGCTCGACCGGCTGCGCGCGCAGCACTTCCCGCCCGAGCGGAACCACCTGGCCGCGCACGTGACGCTGTTCCACGCGCTGCCGGGGGAGCACCTCGACGCCGTGCGTGCCGACCTCTCCGCGGCCGCCGACCGCCCGGGCTTCGACGTCGCCGTCACGGGGGTGCGTTTCCTCGGCCGCGGGGTCGCCTACGTGCTCTCGTCCCCCGAGGTCGCCGAGATGCGGAACGGGCTGGCCGCGGGGTGGCAGCCCTGGCTGACCCCGCAGGACCGGCAGAAGCACTCCCCGCACGTCACCGTGCAGAACAAGGTGGCTCCCCAGGCCGCCCGCGCCCTGCACGACCGGCTGCTCGCCGACTTCGTGCCGGAGTCGGTCCGCGCCCGCGGCCTGGGGCTCTGGCGCTACCTCGGCGGACCGTGGGAATCGATGGGGGAGCACCCGTTCCGCTGAGGGCTCAGCTCCGCTTGGTGGCGACGAGCAGGCCCTCGCCGATGGGCAGGACCGCCGACGTCAGGGCCTCGTCCTCCCGGATGCCGCGGGCGATCTCCCGCCAGGCGACGGTCTGCGGGTCACGGGCGGTGCGGTCGTCGATCCGCCCGTCGGCCAGCAGGCCGTGGCAGGTCAGCGTCCCGCCGATCCGCACCAGGTCGAGCAGCCCGGTCAGCTGGGCGGCGTACTCCCGCGGCGGCCCGGCGCAGACGACCATGTCGTAGGCGCCGGGGGAGAACCGGGGCAGCACCTCGGCGGGGGTGCCGAAGATCAGCCGCGTCCGGCCCGAGGGCACCCCGGCCTCGGCGAAGGTGGCTCGCGCGGCACGGAGTTGCTCGGGGTCGCCGTCGAGAGCGGTGAGCACGCCGTCGGGTCGCATGCCGCGGAGCAACCACAGGCCGGCCAGCCCGCCGCCGCTGCCGACCGAGACCACCGAACGGGCCGCCACTCCTGCGGCGAGCACCGCGAGCACAGCGCCGACCGCGGGCTCGACGGGTGGCGGGCCCGGCAGGCGGGCGGCGCGGTCGCGCGCGGCGGTCATCTCGGCCGTCTCGGCGGCGTAGCGGTCGGCGTAGGCGGCGCCCGCCGGGCCGCTCCCCGGCGGCGGTGGGTGGGCGCTCATCACCGGCCGAGAGTAGTGGTCACGGGCGCGCGACCGCCCTCGGGACGCCCCGGGACGACGCCCGGCTGTGAGTTCGCTGGCAAGGCTGAGGTGGGGGAACACGGTGCTCGGGCCCACCCGTTGCACAGGACGTGGCTCTTCCGCGACCCGTGCCCGCCCGACCCTCCGACACCGATCCGGTCGCCGGGGCCGTCGTCGGGGATACTGGCGCCGTGTCCGAGCCGAGCCGTCCCGAGGTCGAGACCTGGGTCGCGCCCACCTGGGAGCAGGTCGTGCGCGAGCACTCGGCCCGCGTCTACCGGCTGGCCTACCGCCTCTCCGGCAACCCGCAGGACGCCGAGGACCTGACGCAGGAGACCTTCGTCCGGGTCTTCCGCTCGCTCGCCGACTTCTCGCCCGGAACCTTCGAGGGCTGGCTGCACCGCATCACGACCAACCTGTTCCTCGACATGGTGCGGCGCCGGCAGCGGATCCGCTTCGACGCCCTCCCCGAGGACACCGAGCGGCTGCCGGGCCGCGAACCCAGCCCGGAGCAGGTCTACGCCGACACCCACCTCGACCCGCAGATCCAGGCGGCCCTCGACGCGCTCTCGCCCGAGTTCCGTGTCGCCGTCGTCCTCTGCGACATCGAGGGGCTGACCTACGAGGAGATCGCGGCGACGCTGGGCATCAAGCTCGGCACCGTGCGCAGCCGCATCCACCGCGGCCGCGTGCAGCTCCGGCAGGCCCTGGCGCACCTGGCCCCCGGCCGCGTGGTGCCCGAGGAGGGCGTCGTCCTGGGCGGGGGTGGCGCGCGGTGAGCATGCCGGAGAGCCACCTGGCCCAGGAGGCGGTCGCGGCCCTCGTCGACGGCGAGCTGACCGCCGGTCCCGCCGCGCGGGCGGCCCGCCACCTGGCCGGCTGCCTGCAGTGCCGGATGGCGGTGCAGGCGCAGCGCGAGGCCAAGGACGCCCTGCACGGCTCGCAGGAGGTGGTCGTGCCCGGCGACCTCATGTCGCGGCTGTGCAACATCCCCTTCACCGCTGACGTGCCCGGCTCCGGCGCGGGCCCGCTGTCGCTCGGCACCGATGCCGGCCGGTTCACCGTGCGCGACGGCGGCGCCTGGGAGGTCGACCTCTCGCCCCAGGAGCGCCCGCACCGCCCCGACCACGCCCGGTGGCTGCGCCGCGGGCTGGTCGGCACCCTCGCGGGTCTCGGCGTCGGGGTCACCGCGCTGGCGCTGAACCTGCCGCCCGACGGCACGGTCGGTCCCGGGAGCGTGGTCGATTCCGCCGTCCGCGAGCACACCGACGTGGTTCCGCCGGTCGTGCGGACGCTGAACACCGGGGTGACGGCTCCGCTCGATGAGCCGGGCGGCATCCCCTGACCTGTTCCGATGACCGCGGCGCCCACCCGGCCGACGCCCCGCCGCCCGACGACGGAGCCTTCGCCCGGCCGGCCGGCGCCGACGGATCCTTCGGCGAGGTGCCCGACCGGGTCGCGCCGCGGCGCGTCGTCGCGCCGGAGCCCGGCTCCGGGCAGCAGACCGCCTTCGGGCGTCCGGAGAGCGTGCCCGGCAGCTTCTCCGACGATCGCCCCCGGATGCCGTCCCCTCCGGTCCCGCCGCCGCCCCCCGAGGCGCTGATCCGCGCCTTCGGGCCGGGCACGTCGGGTCGGCGCGGTCTGCAGGAGCCCCCGTCGGGCCGCCCCGGGCGTCGGCGCACCGCGGCCGGGCCGTGGTGGAAGTCCGATGCGCGCAGCGACCCGTGGCGCGACCCGCACGCACCCGCCGGTCTCGGCGCGCCCGCGGTCTACCCGGCCGAGGGCGAGGGCGAGGAGCAGGCCGGCCCGATCGTCGTCGACGCCAAGGGGCGCAGGAAGGTCCGGTTGGCCGACGTCTCCGTCCGGCTCTCGGCGCTGATCCTGCTGGCCGTCCTGCTCGTCGGGGCCGTGGGCGGCGGGGTCGGCTGGTTCCTGACCCGCGCCACCCCCGAGTCGCCGCTGCTCTCGCCCGGCACGACGCTGACCCAGGTCGATCCCGGCATCACCCGCGAGCCGGGTTCCGTGTCGGCCATCGCCGCCGAGGTGATCCCGGCGGTCGTCTCGATCGAGGTGCGCGTCGGCCAGGGCGGCGCCACCGGGTCCGGCGTGGTGATCGACGGCGACGAGGGCTACATCGTCACCAACAACCACGTCGTCTACGGCGCCGACGGCGTCGAGGGCGCCGAGATCCGCGCCGTGTTCTCCGACGGCAGCGGCTCCGAGGCCCGGATCGTCGGCCGCGACCCCGCCAGCGACCTCGCCGTCATCAAGGTGGAGAAGCCCGGCCTCGTGACCGCCGCGCTCGGGACCTCGGAGAGCGTTGTCGTCGGCGACCCGGTGGTCGCCATCGGCTCGCCGCTCGGGTTGGCCGGCACGGTCACCAGCGGCATCGTCAGCGCGCTCGAGCGGCCGGTGCGTCTGGGCGGCGAGGGCAGCGACACCAACGCCGTCATCAGCGCCGTGCAGACCGACGCCCCGATCAACCCCGGCAACTCCGGTGGCGCGCTGGTCGACTCGACGGGCGCGCTCGTCGGCATCAACACCGCCATCGCCTCGCTCGGGGGTAACGGCACCACCGGCGGCTCGATCGGCCTGGGCTTCGCGATCCCGATCGACACGGTGCGCGACATCTCCGAGCAGCTCATCTCGACCGGCAGCGCGGTGCACTCCTCGCTCGGCGTGAACGCCCGCTCGGTCACCGACGGCACCCGCGACGGCGCCCTGGTGCTCAACGTCGAGCCGGGTGGCGCCGGCGCCGAGGCCGGCCTGCGGGAGCAGGACGTGATCATCGCGGTGGACGGGAACCCGGTGGGCAGCTCCGAGGAGCTCGTCGTCGCCGTCGACCGGCACGCCCCCGGCGAGGAGATCACGGTCGAGGTCGTGCGCGGCGGCAGCTCGCAGGAGCTCCGGGCGACGCTCGACGCCGCCTGACCGCCGCCTACCCTGGGTACGGCGCGCGGTGCGGGCCGGAGGAACGGAGAGCGGCGGTGTTCGACTCGATCGGCTGGGGCGAGATCATCGTCCTGGCGCTCGCCGCGCTCTTCATCTTCGGGCCCGAGCGGCTGCCGCACCTGGCCAAGGACGCTGCCGCCGGGCTGAAGAAGGCGCGCGCGGCGATCACCGGCGTCCGGGCGCAGGTCAACGAGACCCTGGGCGACGACATGGCGGAGCTGCGCGACCTGGACCTGCGCAAGTACCACCCGCGCACGTTCATCCGTAGTCAGCTGTTCGAGGACGACGAGTCGCCGTCGGGAAGCGGCAGCACCGCGGCCTCCGCTGCGGCCGCCGGTCCCATGGCCGCGCGCCCGCGGGACCGCGCGGTGCCGCCCCCGTTCGATCCCGACGCGACCTAGAGGGACCGCCGCCGGGTGGCGGGCAGGCGCCGGCGGCTGCCCGTCTCGGCGCGGTGACGAAAGCCCCCGACCAGGCGTTTCGTGCTGTACGTTGCGCCGCGAAGTCAGCGGCTCTCGCTGCGTCACGTCCGTCTCGTGGAGTAGGTCTCCTGTGCATCGTTCACTTCCCCGTCATGTCCTGCGCACGCTCGGCACCGGCCTCGCCGCCACCGCGCTGGTGGCCGCCGCCCTGCAAGCCGTGCCCGGTTAGCCCCGCGCGCGAGCGGCCGAGCCGGCCGCCGTCCAGGCCTCTACCCCCCCGAGCACGCCGGCCCGGACCGGCCCGCCGTCCTCGATCGCGGTCCTCGGCGACTCGATCTCGCAGGGCACCGGGTCCGACGACGGCGGTGCCACGCTGAACGTCCAGGACGGTGGGATCGGCAGCCCCCGGGTGCGGAACTCGTGGGCCACCGGCGACTGGCCGGGGCTCAACAGCTACCTGCAGCGCACGAGGGCGCTGCCGGGCGGCGCCGGCGCCCTCGGCATCAACCTCTCCGCCAACGGTGCCAACATGCGCAACGACTTCGTGCAGCAGGCGCAGTCCGTGCCGGTGGGCACGGGCCTCGTGCTGGTCGAGATGGGCGGGAACGACCTCTGCCGTCCCTCCGTGGGCGAGATGACATCGGTGTCCACCTACCGCGCCGAGCTGCGCGAGGGGCTGCAGTGGCTGCAGACCAACCGGCCGGAGACGCTGGTGACGGTGTACTCGGTTCCGGACATCTACAACCTCTGGTACCTCCGCGGCGCCGCGCACAAGGGTGAGGGTTTCGGCATCTGGCCGTTCAACTCCACCGCGGCCGGCCCGCGCCCGACCCGAGGCAGCCAGGACAACGGCACGACGGTCGCCCGCTTCTTCTGGGACGGCCTCTTCGGCTCGGTCATCCCGTGCAAGAGCCTGCTGGTCGACCCGACCAACCCGCGGAACGCCGGACCCACGCCCACGGCCTCGCACAGCTCCGAGAGCCGCAGGTTGCAGGTGCGCGCCCGCGCGCTGGCCTTCAACGACGTCCTCCAGGAGGAGTGCGCGGCGATAATGCGCTGCCGCTTCGACGGCGACGCCTTGTTCGACATGTCGGCCAACCGCGTCAACGGCTCGCTGACGCACGACACCTCGGCCTGGCGGTTCGTCGACCGCGACATCAGCACCCAGGACCACTTCCACCCGTCCTTCGCCGGGCAGCGGAAGATGGCTGCCGAGGCGTTCGCGTCCGGCTACGACTTCACCGACCGCACCGCGCCGGTCGTCGTCGTCGCGCCGGTCACCGCGGCGAACGAGAACGGCTGGCACCGGGCGAACGTCTCGGTGAGCCGTTCCGCCACCGACGCGTCCGGCGTCCGGGGGTTCGAGCACCGCGTCCACCAGCCCGACGGCAGTGTCGGCGCGTGGACCCGCACGATCGGCGGTACCGCCGCCGGCCTGACCCTCTCCACCGAGGGGGTGTCCTACGTCGAGGTGCGCGCCCTGGACCACAACGGCAACCTGAGCGCCAGCACGGTCCAGCCGGTCCGCATCGACCGGACGGCCCCGCAGGCCCACGCGGTCACGCCGGCCGAGGGTGCCAGCTTCGTGCAGCACGAGCAGGTGGCGGCCTCGTTCAGCTGCTCCGACGCGGGCGGCTCCGACGTCGACACCTGTGTCGGCACGGTCGCGGACGGCGCGGACATCGACACCAGCACCGTCGGCACCAGGTCCTTCACCGTCACCGCGACCGACGCCGCCGGCAACACGCGCACGGTCACCCGCAGCTACACCGTCGTGGACGTGACGCCCCCCGGCATCACGATCGACAGCCCGGCTGCGGGGGCCTCGTTCGACCGCCACGCGGGTGCGCCTGCGGACTACGACTGCTTCGACGAGGTGGGCGGCTCCGGCCTGGCCACCTGCGAGGGCACAGTGCCCGACGGCGCCCCCGTGCCGACCGCCGTCATCGGCGACCATGCCTTCACGGTCGACGCGACGGACGTGGCCGGGAACGTCGCGTCGCTCTCGCGGACCTACACCGTGCTCGACGTGACCGCCCCGACCATCACGCTGAGCACCCCGCTGGACGGCGCGAGCCACCCCCACGGTGCCGAGGTCCTCGCCGACTTCAGCTGCGTGGACGAGGACGGCGGTTCGGGCATCGCGGCGGGCTACTGCGAGGGCACCAACGACGCCGGCACGGCGATCGACACCTCGGAACTCGGCACCCACCGGTTCTCGGTGACCGCCACCGACCGCGCGGGCAACGCCACCACGGTGACCTCCACCTACGAGGTCGTCGACGTGACGGCGCCGACGGTGAGCTCGCCCCACGGCGGCGTCGAGTACAAGCTGGGTCAGCCGGTCGAGGCGCTCTTCGCCTGCACCGACGAGGACGGCGGCTCGGGTCTGGCCGCCTGTGCTGGTCCGGCAACGCTCGACACGTCCTCGATCGGGACCAGGTCGTTCGAGGTCACGGCCACCGACCGGGCCGGCAACATCCGCACGGAGACCATCTCGTACCGGGTCGTCTACGCCTACGGCGAGATCCGGCAGCCGATCAACGCCGACGGCTCGAGCGTCTTCAAGGCCGGCAGCACCGTGCCCGTGAAGTTCCGCGTCACCGACTTCGCGGGACAGCCGATCACGGCCGCCACCGCGACGCTGTCCACGGTCCGCAGCTACGGCACCGATGGCCTCCAGCTGGACGCGGAGCAGGAGGCCAGCACGCAGGGCGGCGCCAACGTCGACAACCTGTTCCGGCCCTCGGCCGGTCAGTACGTCTACAACCTGTCGACACGGGGGATGGCGCCGGGCAGCTACCAGCTGTTCATCCGGCTCGATGACGGCAAGCAGTACACCGCCGTCTTCTCGCTCCGCTAGCCGCCCGTACAGCGGACCGGCCGCCCTTCCCCTCGCCGGGGAGGGGCGGCCGGTCCGCGTCGCCGACTAGGCGTTCGCGGTGTCCTTCTCCGCGGCGTCCTTGAGCCGCTGCAGCGTGCCGACGATGCCGGCCCGGTTGCGCTCGGGGAACTTCGCCGCCCGCACGAGGGTGTCGGTGATCCGGCCGGCCCGGGAGACGTCGAACGTCTCGGTGACCGTCGTCCCGCCGTCCGCCGTGGGCGCGAGCTGGTAGCGCCACCGGTTGGGCGTGAAGTGCCGCCAGGCGATCTGCCGGCCGGCCTCGAACTCGACCACCCGGTTGCGGATCACGTACGGGACGCCGAACAGCTTCATCCGCACCGTGAAGGTCTGACCGGTCGCGGTGAGCCGCTCGGGGGCGCTGATCACCGCGCCGACCGACCCGGAGCCGTCGATGCGGGAGTGCTGGCGGGGGTCGGCGAGGATCGCGAAGACGACGTCCGGCGGGGCGTCGACGGTGATGCTCTCGGAGATCAGCGAGTCGGTCATGCCCTGAACGTACTTCTGGGGTGTCCCTCGCGCCCCGGAGGTCCTGCAGGGCACGAGGGACACCCCAGGAGAGGTGGAGCTCCGGTCAGCGCTTGACCGGCGTGAGGCCCAGCGACATGCCCGAGAGGCCGCGCTGGCGGCTGGCCAGCCCGTCGGCGATCTTGATGAGCGCCTGGGCGGCCGGGGACTCCGGCTCGGTCAGCACGATCGGGGCACCGGCGTCGCCGCACTCCCGCAGCCGGGTGTCGAGCGGGATCTGGCCGAGCACCGGCACGCGGGCACCGAGGGTCTTGGTCAGCGCGTCGGAGACCGCCTCGCCGCCGCCGGAGCCGAAGATCTCCATGCGCGAGCCGTCCGGGAGCTCCAGCCACGACATGTTCTCGATGACGCCGACCACCTGCTGGTGGGTCTGCGTCGCGATCGCGCCGGCGCGCTCGGCCACCTCGGCGGCGGCGAGCTGCGGGGTCGTGACGATGAGGATCTCGGCGTTCGGCAGCAGCTGCGCGATCGAGATCGCGACGTCGCCGGTGCCCGGGGGCAGGTCCAGCAGGAGGACGTCCAGGTCGCCCCACCACACGTCGGCGAGGAACTGCTGCAGCGCGCGGAGCAGCATCGGCCCGCGCCAGACGACCGGGGTGTTGCCCGGGGTGAACATGCCGATCGAGATCAGCTTCACCCCGAGTGCCTGCGGCGGCATGATCATGCTGTCGACCTGGGTCGGCTTCTCGTCGGTGCCCAGCATCCGCGGCACCGAGTGCCCGTAGATGTCGGCGTCCACGACGCCGACGGACAGGCCGCGCTTGGCCAGCGCCGCGGCCAGGTTCACCGTGACCGAGGACTTGCCGACGCCGCCCTTGCCCGACGCCACCGCGTAGACGCGGGTCAGCGAGCCGGGCTGGGCGAAGGGGATGACCGGCTCGGCGACGTCGGTGCCGCGGACGGTCTTGCGCAGCTCGGCGCGCTGCTCGTCGTCCATGACGTCCAGGACTACCTGCACCGAGGTCACGCCTGCGACGGCCCCGACCGCGGTGGTGACCCGGTTGGTGATCGTCTCGCGCATCGGGCAGCCGGCGACGGTCAGGTAGACCTCGACGCGCACGGAGCCGTCCGCGCCGATCTGGACGTCCTTGACCATGCCCAGCTCGGTCAGCGGGCGGTTGATCTCGGGGTCCTGGACGGTGGCCAGCGCGGCGGTGATGGCGTCGAGCGCCGGGCTGCCGGTCAGGGTGTCGGTCATCGGGGTGCGTGTCTCCTTCGACGGGGGACCCGAGGGGTGGCCTGCCGCGACAGGAGCGGGGCCTGCGCACTCGGGACGTCGTCACTGTACGGCGGCCCCGGCCGGACACCGCGGCGCGCGGGGGTGATCTGCTGCTCAGGTCGGTGCCATGCTGCCCGGCATGACCAGCTCCAGTGCCCCCGCGTCCCCCGCCGAGCCCGCGGCCGAGCGGATCGAGGCGACCCGGCTGATCCCGGCGACGCCGGGCGAGGTCTTCGCCGTGCTGCGCGATCCGCAGGGGCACGTCGACATCGACGCCTCCGGGATGCTCATGGACGCCGAGGGCGAGCCGGCCTCCGCCGTCGGCGACCGGTTCCTCGTGCACATGGATCGCGAGGCGCTGGGCGACCTGCCCATGGGGCGCTACGACGTCGAGGTGGTCATCACGGCCTACGAGCCCGACCGGGAGATCGCCTGGACCATCGAGGGCACGATCAAGCCCCCGCTGCGGCACGTCTACGGCTACCGGCTCGAGCCCGCCGACGGCGGCACGCTGGTCACCTCGTACTGCGACTGGTCGGACCTGCGCGAGGACCTCCGGCCCTTCCTCACCTTCCCGATCGTCCCGGAGAGCGCGCTCAAGGGAACTCTCGGCATCCTCGACCGCACCCGCACGCTGCGCGACGCCGTCGGCCTGGGCGTGGCCGTCGGCCTCTACGGCATCGCGTTCGGCGCTGCCGCAGACGCCGCCGGACTCGACGCCTGGCAGGCGCTGACCCTGTCGCTGCTGATGTTCACCGGCGCCTCGCAGTTCGCCCTGGTCGGCGTCCTGGGGGCCGGGGGGAGCGCGCCGGCCGCGGTCGGCAGCGCGCTGCTGCTCGGCACCCGCAACACCGTCTACGGCGTGCGGATGGCGCCGCTGCTGGCGCCGCGCACCGCACTGGGCCGGGCCGCCGCGGCGCACTGGGTGATCGACGAGACGACCGCCATGGCCGTGGGCGCACCGGACCGGGAACTCGGCCGGCTGGCGTTCTGGGCCACTGGCGCGACCATCTACCTCGGCTGGAACGCCATGACGCTGGTCGGTGCGCTCGGCGCCTCCGGGCTCGGCGGCACCGCGGCGGCGGCCCTGGACTCCGTCGTCCCTGCGGCGTTCCTCGCCCTGCTGTGGCCCCGGCTGACCACGCGGGGATCGGCGGAGCCGGGCGTGCAGCGCCGGGTCGCCCTCGGGGGTGCGGTCGTGGCGCTGGCCCTGACGCCGTTCGTGCCGGCGGGGGTGCAGGTGATCGCGGCGGTCGTCGCGGTCGCCCTGGCCGGCCGGTCCTCGACGAGGACGGAGCGGCCGGCATGAGCGGGGACGCGCTGTGGGCGGCCGTCGTCGTCGCCTCGGTCGGCTGCTACCTGCTCAAGCTCGCCGGGATGTCGGTGCCCGCAGCCTGGGTGGAGCAGCCGTTCGTGGCCCGCGTCGTCGACTTCGTGCCGGCCGCGCTGCTGGCCGCCCTCGTCGCGGTGCAGGGGCTGACCAGCGACGACCGCGTCGTGGTCGACGGCCGGCTGGCCGGGCTGGCGGTCGCGGCCCTGGCACTGGCGCTGCGGGCGCCGTTCATCGTGGTGATCGTGCTGGCCGGGGCCGCGGGCGCCGGCGTGCACGTGCTCACCGGCTGACTAGACGGCCGGATCGGCCGACGCCTCGCGGCGCTTCTTGTCCTTCTTCTTGCGGTCCCGGTCCTCGCCGTCGTCGGTGAGCCGGTTGAGCTCGCCGCGGATGAAGTCGCGGGTGGCCAGCTCGCCGACCGCGACCCGGAGCGAGGCGAGTTCACGGGCCAGGTACTCGGTGTCGGCGCGGGTCGAGGCGGCTCGCGACCGGTCCTCCTCGGCCTGCACGCGGTCCCGGTCGGCCTGCCGGTTCTGCGCCAGCAGGATCAGCGGCGCGGCGTAGGCGGCCTGCGTCGAGAACGCCAGGTTGAGCAGGATGAACGGGTAGGGGTCCCAGCGGAGGTTCACCGCGACCACGTTCAACCCGATCCAGACGATCACCATGATCGTCTGGACGGCGAGGAAGCGTCCGGTGCCGAGGAACCGGGCGATCCCCTCGGCGAAGGCACCCACCGAGTCGGGGTTGAGCCGGAGGAACCCGGTGAACCGGCGGGGCCCGCCGCTGGGCGTGTCGAGGCGCGGTCGCTCAGCCACGTCGGGCCCGCTCGCGCCAGTCCTCGGGCAGCAGGTGGTCGAGGACGTCGTCGACGCTCACCGCGCCGACGAGCCTGCCCTGGGCGTCGACGACCGGCGCCGCCACCAGGTTGTACGTGGCGAAGTAGTGGGTCACCTCGGCCAGCGGCGCCTCGGGACGCAGCGGCTCGAGGTCGTCGAGGATGCCGCTGACCAGGCTCGACGGGGGCTCGCGCAGCAGCCGCTGGATGTGCGCCAGCCCCAGGTAGCGGCCGGTCGGCGTGGCCGACGGCGGGCGGCAGACGTACACCTGGCTGGCCAGCGAGGGGGTCAGCTCGGGCTCGCGCACCCGGGCCAGCGCCTCGGCGATCGTCGCGTCGGGGGAGAGGATCACCGGCTCGCTCGTCATGATCCCGCCGGCGGTGTCCTCCGAGTACTTGAGCAGCTGGCGCACCGGCTCGGCCTCGTCGGGCTCCATGAGCTCCAGCAGCCGGTTGCGGTCGACGTTGGACAGCTCGGCGAGCAGGTCGGCGGCGTCGTCCGGGTCCATCTCCTCGAGGACGTCGGCGGCCCGGCTCTCCTCGAGGGTGCCGAGGATGACGACCTGGTCGGCCTCGGGCAGCTCGCCCAGGACGTCGGCCAGCCGCTCGTCGTCCATGGCCTCGGCGACCTCGTGCCGGCGCTTGATCGGCAGTTCCTGCAGCGCGTGTGCCATGTCGGCGGCGTTGAGCTCGCGGTAGGTGGCGATCAGCGTCTCGGCGCCCTGGCCGGTCTGCGCGAGGGCGAGCCCGGCGACCTCGTCCCAGTTCAGCGTGTGCAGCTGCCCGCGGCGGCCGAGCCGGCCCGGCTCCTGGACGGCGACCTTCGCCATCTGCCAGTCACCGGTGCGGGTCTGCTCGATGCCGGCGTCCACGACGTGCGCCGGCCTGCCGCCGTCGACGATGTGCACCGAGCGGTCCAGCAGCTCGCCGAGCACCAGCGTCTCGCCGGCGCGCTGCTCGAAGCGCTTGAGGTTGATCGTCCCCGAGGAGAGCATCACCGCGCCCTGGTCGATGGCGGTGACCCGGCCCATGGGCACGAAGATCCGCCGGCGCGCGACGACCTCCACGACCAGCCCGAGCACGCGCGGGCAGGCAGTGCCCATCCGGAGGGCGACGACGACGTCGCGCACCTTGCCCATGCGGTCGCCGTTGGGGTCGAACACCGTCAGTCCGGCGAGCCGCGAGACGTACGCCCTGCTCACCGAGGTCACGAGGATCAAGGCTACCGTCGGCGCCGTGAACGGCCCGGAGCTGCTGGACTACGAGATCGTCGACGTGTTCGCGCCGCGGGCCTTCGCCGGGAATCCGCTGGCCGTCGTGTTCGACGCGGACGGGCTCGACACCGCGCAGTGCCAGGCGCTGGCGAACGAGTTCCACCTCTCCGAGACCTCGTTCCTCTGCACCCCCACCGAGCCCGGCGCCGACTACCGGGTGCGGATCTTCACGCCCTACGCCGAACTGCCCTTCGCCGGCCACCCCAGCGTCGGGGCGGCGCACACGCTGGTCCGCACCGGGCGGCTGGCCGCGGGCACGCTGCGGCAGGAGTGCGGCGCCGGCGTGCTCGACGTCGTCGTCGACACCGACGGCGCGACCCTCTCCGGCGGCAGGCCGACGCTGGCCCACGGCCCGGCCGGCGAGGAGCTGGCGCGGGCGCTGGGACTGGGCCCGGACGACCTCACCGGTGTGCCCGTCGAGGTCGCCGGCTGCGGGCTGCCGTTCGCCTACCTCTCCGTGCGTCCCGAGGCCGTCGACCGCGCCGTCCCCGATCCCGCCGCGCTGCGTGCCTTCGAGGTGGGGGAGGGGGTCTCGGTGCTCTCCTGGGACGCCGCCACCGCGACCGCCTATGCCCGCGTGTTCGCCGGCGACCTGTCCTGGGGCGAGGATCCGGCGACCGGCTCGGCGGCGCTGGGCACCGGCGTGTGGCTGGTCGAGACCGGCCTGCTCGCCGCCGACGGGACGTCGTCGTTCACCGTCCGCCAGGGCGAGGCGATGGGCCGCCCGTCGGTGCTCGAGTGCACGGTGACCGCCGCGGACGCCAAAGCCGTGGGCGCGACCGTCCGCGGACGCGTGGTCCCGGTGGCGAGCGGTCGCATCCGGGTGCCCCGCTGAGCGTGTCCGCCCCGCCGTCCTCCTGGGCGGTCCAGCGCCCCGTCGGCCGCGACGTCGTCCTCATGGGCGTGGCCGTCCTGGGCGTCTCGATGTCGGGGCCGCTGACCGCACTGGTCGTGGCGCCGGTGCTCGCCGTCGCCTTCTGGCGCAATGCCGCCGGTGCCGCTCTCCTGCTCCCGGTGCTGCTCACCCGGGAGCGGGCCACGCTGCACGGGCTGGGGTGGAGGGACCTGCGCAGCTCGGTGGTCGCCGGGCTGTTCCTGGCCGCCCACTTCGCCGCGTGGCTGCCGAGCCTGACCATGACCACGGTCGCGGCGTCGACGGCGCTGGTTACCACCACCCCCATCTGGACGGCGCTGGCCGCCAGGTACGTCGGGGTACGGCTGCCGGCCGCGGTCTGGTGGGGGCTGGGGCTCTCCGTCGTCGGTGCCGGGCTGATCGCGGGTGTGGACGTGTCGGTGAGCCTCGAGGCGCTGGCCGGGGACGGGTTGGCGCTGCTCGGCGCGATCTTCGCCGGCGGGTACGTGCTGGCCGGGGCGAGCGCGCGGGAGCGGCTGTCCACCTCGGCCTACGCCGTCGTCGCCTACTCGGTGTGCGCGGCCGCGGTCGCCGTCGGCGCGCTGCTGTTCGACGTGCCGCTGCTCGGGATGAGCGGGCGCGACTGGCTGCTGATCGCCGGGATCACCGTCTGCGCCCAGCTCCTCGGGCACACCCTGCTGAACCTGGTGCTCTCCACCGTCGGCCCGACGATGGTCAGCCTGGTGATCCTCCTGGAGGTGCCGGGCGCGACGCTGGTCGCGCTGGCGCTGTTGCAGCAGGCGCCGCCGCTGCTCGCGCTGCCGGGCATGCTCGCCGTCGTCGTCGGGGTGGCGCTGGTCGTGCGCGGCAGCCGGCCGACGACGCTGGTCGAACCCGCCACCTGACCCCGACCGGGTGGGCGGACATCGGTGGCCGGGCGTCGCGGTTTCGCCGTCGCTAGGCTCCCGGCAACCGATTTCCTCGACTCCAATCAGCGGAGGCACTGTGGCCGAGCTCCGATCCCGTCGTTCCAACCTGGCCGTTCCCGGCAGCAACCCCCGGTTCCTCGAGAAGGCCAAGGGCCTCCCCGCGGACCAGGTGTTCCTCGACCTCGAGGACGCATGTGCGCCGCTGGCCAAGCCGGGCGCCCGCAAGAACATCGTCGCGGCGCTGAACGAGGGCGGCTGGGGCGACAAGATCCGCACTGTCCGCGTCAACGACTGGACGACGGAGTGGACCTTCCAGGACGTGCTCGAGGTCGTCGGCGGCGCCGGCGCGAACCTCGACGCGATCATGCTGCCGAAGGTGCAGGACGCCGCGCAGGTCAAGGCGCTGGACATGCTGCTCACCCAGATCGAGAAGGCCAACGGCCTCGAGATCGGCAAGATCGGCATCGAGGCGCAGATCGAGACCGCGCAGGGCCTGATCAACGTCAACGACATCGCGTTCGCCAGCGACCGCATCGAGACGATCATCTTCGGCCCCGCCGACTTCATGGCGAGCATCAACATGAAGTCGCTGGTCGTGGGCGCACTGCACCCCGACTACCCGGGCGACCCGTTCCACTACATCCTCATGCAGATCCTCATGGCCGCCCGCGCCCGTGGCGTGCAGGCCATCGACGGACCCTTCCTGCAGGTGCGCGACGTGCCCGCGTTCGAGGAGGTCGCCAAGCGCTCGGCGATGCTCGGGTTCGACGGCAAGTGGGTGCTGCACCCGGGCCAGATCGACGCCGCGAACGAGATCTACGCGCCGTCGCAGGAGGACTACGACCACGCCGAGCTGATCCTCGACGCCTACGACTGGGCGACGTCGGAGGCCGGTGGCAAGAAGGGCTCGGCGATGCTCGGCGACGAGATGATCGACGAGGCCAGCCGCAAGATGGCGCTGGTGATCGCGGGCAAGGGCCGCGCGGCCGGGCTGTCCCGCACCTCGAGCTTCACCCCGCCCGAGGCCTGATCCGTTCCACCTCAGGGGCAGAAATGGCCATTTCTGCCCCTGAGGGTGGTCGCTAGAAGCCCTCGTTGGTGACGGCGACGACAGCCACCATCCAGAACACGATCATCAGCACGAACAGCGCGGTGACGATCCCGCCGACGATGATCCCGGCCAGCGCCAGGCCGTCGCCGTCCTCGTGGGTCTGCCGGATCTGCCGGCGGGCGATGATGCCGGTGATCAGGCCGGCCGGCGCGAACACGAACGCCAGCACCAGCGACAGGATCGCCAGGGAGTTGGTCGGCCGCCCGTAGGGGTAGCCCGGCGCGGCGTAGGGGCCCGGCCCGTAGGGCTGGCCGTAGCCGGGCTGCGCGTACCCGTACTGCTGCTGCGCGTGCGGGGGCTGGTGGTACTGCGGCGGGCCGAAGCCGGGCTGGCCGTACCCCGCCTGACCGGATGGCTGCTCGCCCGGGTAGCGGCCCCCGTCGGGCGCGGTCCGTGTGCCGTCGTCGGGAGTGGTCATCGCGGCTCTCCTCCTGCTCGCCGGCACGGGCCGGGTGGCCGGTGGGGCTACCTCACCACGGGCCGCGGTCTCCCGGCGAGGGCGGCGCGCTGGTGACCGCGGCAGGCGTCCGGCCACCACGCGACAGGTGCCCGCTGCGGATAGCACATACTTTCGACTGACTATGGACACCGGAGTCCCCGGAGGAGACCGATGACCCGCTTGGCCCAGACCGCGGACCTGACCGACATCCAGCGCGAGATCCTGTCGACGGTGCGGAGCTTCGTCGACCGCGAGATCATCCCGAACGCGCAGGAGCTCGAGCACGGCGACACCTACCCGCAGAAGATCGTCGACGGGCTCAAGGAGCTCGGCATCTTCGGCCTCATGATCCCCGAGGAGTACGGCGGTCTCGGCGAGTCGCTGCTGACCTACGCGCTCGTGGTCGAGGAGATCGCCCGCGGCTGGATGAGCGTCTCCGGCGTCATCAACACGCACTTCATCGTGGCCTACCTGCTGCGCCAGCACGGCACGCAGGAGCAGAAGGAGTACTACCTCCCGCGCATGGCGACCGGTGAGGTCCGCGGCGCGTTCTCGATGTCCGAGCCCGGCCTGGGTTCCGACGTCGCCGCGATCCGCACCAAGGCGACGAAGAACGCCGACGGCGACTACACGATCAACGGCCAGAAGATGTGGCTGACCAACGGTGGCTCCTCCAACCTGGTCGCCGTGCTCGTGCGTACCGACGACGACGCCGCCGACGACGCGTCGGTCTACAAGAACATGACGACGTTCCTGGTCGAGAAGGAACCCGGCTTCGGTGAGACCGCGCAGGGCGTCACGATCCCGGGCAAGCTCGACAAGATGGGTTACAAAGGCGTCGAGACGACCGAGATGATCCTCGAGAAGCACAAGAT
>JBBSKB010000016.1:0-39584 GCA_038256725.1 Mycobacteriales bacterium
CCGGCACCCTCATCGTGGCCGGCGGGGTGGAGTCGATGTCCAACGTCGAGCACTACGCCCTCGGCCTGCGCACCGGCATCCGCAGCGGCGGCGTCGAGCTGATGGACCGCCTCGCCCGGGCGCGCGAGACCGCTGGCGGCAGGGACCACCCGGTGCCCGGCGGCATGCTCGAGACGGCCGAGAACCTGCGCCGCGACTACGACATCTCCCGCGAGGAGCAGGACGAGCTCGCCGTCCGCTCGCACCACGCCATGGCCGCCGCCTACGAGCGCGGCTTCTTCGACGACCTGGTGACGCCGTACCTGGGCCTGGCCCGGGACAACAACCTGCGGCCGGACTCCAGCGCCGAGAAGCTGGCGACGCTCAAGCCGGTCTTCGGCGCGGGTGAGGGCGCCACGATGACGGCGGGCAACTCGACGCCGCTGACCGACGGCGCGTCGGCCGTCCTGCTCGCCTCCGACGAGTGGGCGCAGGCCAAGGGCCTGCCGGTGCTGGCGCACCTGGTCGACGCGCAGACCGCCGCCGTCGACTACGTGCACGGTGGCGAAGGCCTGCTCATGGCGCCGGTCTACGCGCTGCCGGTGCTGCTGGCCCGCAACGGCCTGACCCTGCAGGACTTCGACCTCTACGAGATCCACGAGGCCTTCGCCTCGACGGTGCTCTCGACGATGAAGGCCTGGGCGGATCCGGCGTTCTGCGCGGAGAAGCTCGGCCTCGACGCGCCGCTGGGCTCGATCGACCGGGCCAAGCTCAACGTCAACGGCTCGTCCCTGGCGGCCGGCCACCCGTTCGCCGCGACCGGCGGCCGGATCGTGGCCTCGCTGGCGAAGATGCTGCACGAGGCGGGCCCGGGCAAGCGCGGCCTGATCTCCATCTGCGCTGCCGGCGGCCAGGGCGTCGTCGCCATCCTCGAGTCCTGACCCCCCTCCTGCTTTTCCGCGGAAAAGCAGCCTGCTTTTCCGCGGAAGAGCAGGGATCTCGGAAGGAAGACACCTCCAGTGGCTGACTGGTACACCAACTTCGCCAACTCGGGTTTCGGCACGACCGTCACCAAGCAGCTCGGGCTGCCCCGGCCCGGCGTGCTGCGCCGGTACGAGCCGGGCGGCCCCCTGCTGGAGGGGCCGGCGGTCGTCGGCTCCGCCGGGCAGGGTCGGCTGCGCGACACCGTCACCGCCGTCCTGCGGGACGCCGGGGTCGCCGTCGTCTCACCGGTCATGGCCGACGGCGTCGCGCGCGGGGAGAAGTTCGGTGCGGTCGTCCTGGACGCCACCGGGGTCACCGGCCCGGCCGACCTCGCCGCGGCGCACGACTTCCTCGCCCCGGCGATCAAGCGGCTGCGCGCCAACGGCCGTGTGGTGATCCTGACCGACCCGCCGGCCGAGGCGGACTCCCCGGCGCAGGCCGCCGCGCGGCAGGCCGTCGACGGCCTCACCCGCTCGATCGGCAAGGAGCTGCGGGACGGCTCGACGGCGAACGCGATCTACGTGCCGCAGGGAGCCGAGGCCGGTGTCGTCGGCCCGCTGACCTTCTTCCTGTCCGGGCGGTCGGCCTACGTCGACGGCCAGGGCGTCACCCTGCAGGCGGCCGACGTGCCCGCGACCCAGGACGGCGAGAAGCCGCTGGCCGGCAAGATCGTCGTCGTCACCGGTGCCGCGCGCGGGATCGGCGCCTCGATCGCCGACGTCATGGCCCGCGACGGCGCGCACGTCGTCGCCGTCGACATCCCCGCCGCAGGCGACAGCCTGGCCGCGGTCGCCAACCGCATCGGCGGGACGGCGCTGCAGCTCGACATCACCGCCGCGGACGCCCCGCAGCGCCTCGTCGACCACCTGAGGGAGCGGCACTCCGGGGGCGGGAGGAAGGGCGTGGACGTGATCGTGCACAACGCCGGCATCACCCGCGACAAGCTGCTGGTCAACATGGACGCCGCCCGCTGGAACTCCGTCATGGCGGTCAACCTGCAGGCGCAGCTGGACATCACCCAGGCGCTGCTCGACTCCGACGTGCTGAACCCGGGCGCCCGCGTCGTCTGCGTCTCCTCGCAGTCGGGGATCGCCGGCAACCGCGGGCAGACCAACTACGCGGCGTCCAAGGCCGGCGTCATCGGCATGGTGCGCGCGTGGGCGCCCGCCTTCGCCGAGCGCGGTGCGACGATCAACGCCGTCGCACCCGGTTTCATCGTCACCGAGATGACGGCGTCGATGCCCCTCGGCACGCGCGAGGTCGGCGCCCGGCTCAACTCGCTGCAGCAGGGCGGGCTGCCGGTCGACGTCGCCGAGACGATCGCCTGGCTGTCCCAGCCGACCAGCGCCGGCGTCAACGGCCAGACCGTCCGGGTCTGCGGCCAGTCCCTGCTGGGCGCCTGATGGCGATCCCGCGGGCGGAGGTCAAAGTCCTCGACGGCCCGCCGAGCCTGGCCGCGCTGTACGCGAGGGCCGCGCTCACCGCGCGCGGCCGGGGCGGCGCGCTGCCGGACACGCACCTCGCCCGGCACGGCGTGACCGTCGACCGCGACCACCTGGCCGGCTACGCCCGGGTGTGCCGGCTGCCGCTGGACGACGTCCTGCCCGCTACCTATCCGCACATGCTCACCTTCCCGCTGCAGATGGCGCTCATGACCGACCGCGCCTTCCCGCTGGGGCTGGTCGGGCTGGTGCACGTGCGCAACCGGGTCGAGGCGCTCCGCCCCGTCCGCGCCGACGAGACGCTGGACCTCGAGGTGTGGGCCGAGCGCTTCGCGCCGCATCCACGCGGGGCGACGGTCGACCTGTGCGCGACCGCGACGGTCGGGGGCGCGGAGGTCTGGCGCTCCCGGTCGACCTACCTTGCCCGCGGGGCGACAGTGCCCGACCAGGCAGCTGCGGCCGACGTCGACGTGCCCGTCGGCCCGCTGGAGCGGGTGGCCGCCATCTGGAGGGTCCCCGACGACGCCGGCCGCCGCTATGCCAAGGTCTCCGGCGACGTGAACCCGATCCACCTGTCCGGTCTGACGGCGAAGGCGCTGGGCTTCGAGCGGGCGATCGCGCACGGCATGTGGGTGAAGGCCCGCGTGCTGGGTGCGCTGGCCGGCCGGCTGCCCGGGGCGATGGAGTTCGACGTCCAGTTCAAGAAGCCGCTGTTCCTGCCCTCGACCGTCACGCTGTCCACGGCCGAGGTGGCCGGCGGCTGGGACGTCGCCGTCCGCAACTCCGGCCGCGGCACCGAGCACGTGGTCGCAACGATCCGCACCCTGGAGGAGAAGCACTGATGGCCGTGTCGTTCGGACTCACCGAGGACCAGATCGAGCTGCAGAAGTGGGTGCACACGTTCGCCGAGGACGTCGTGCGCCCCGCGGCGCACGAGTACGACGAGCGGGAGGAGACCCCCTGGGAGGTCATCCAGGAGGCCGCCAAGATCGGGCTGTACTCGATCGACTTCTTCGCCACCCAGTCCTTCGACGAGTCGGGCCTGGGCATCCCGATCGCGATGGAGGAGCTCTTCTGGGGTGACGCCGGCATCGGCCTGGCCATCGTGGGCACCGCGCTGGCCGCCGCGTCGGTCAGCGCCAACGGCACACCCGAGCAGGTCGGCCAGTGGGTGCCGGCGATGTTCGGCACGCAAGCCGAGCCCAAGGTCGCGGCGTTCTGCTCGTCGGAGCCCGACGCCGGGTCCGACGTCGGGGCCATGCGCACCCGCGCGGTCTACGACGAGAAGACCGACGAGTGGGTGCTCACCGGCACCAAGACGTGGGCGACCAACGGCGGGATCGCCGACATCCACGTGGTCACCGCCGTCGTCGAGCCCGAGCTCAAGGCGCGCGGCCAGGCCAGCTTCATCGTCCCGCCGGGCACGCCCGGCATCTCGCAGGGACAGAAGTTCCTCAAGCACGGCATCCGTGCCTCGCACACCGCCGAGGTCGTCCTCGACGGGTGTCGCATCCCGGGCGACTGCGTGCTCGGCGGGCGGGAGAAGCTCCAGGAGCGGCTCGCCCGCGCCCGGGAGGGCGTCAAGAGCGGCCGCACGCAGCCGTCGATGGCGACCTTCGAGCGCACCCGTCCCGCGGTGGGCGCCCAGGCCGTCGGTGTCGCCCGGGCCGCCTACGACTACGCGCTGGAGTACGCCAAGCAGCGCGAGCAGTTCGGCCGCGCGATCATCGAGAACCAGTCGATCGCGTTCATGCTCGCCGACATGAAGACCTCCATCGACGCTGCGCGCCTGCTGGTGTGGCGGGCCGCGTGGATGGCCCAGAACGGCCAGCAGTTCACCGCCGCCGAGGGTTCGATGTCCAAGCTCGTGGCCGGCGAGACCGCCGTCCGCGTCACCGAGCAGGCGATGCAGATCCTCGGCGGCAACGGCTACACGCGCGACTACCCGGTCGAGCGGATGGCGCGGGACGCCAAGATCTACACGATCTTCGAGGGCACCTCGGAGATCCAGCGGCTGGTCATCGCCCGGACCATCTCGGGCGTGCACATCCGCTGACCCGCCCGACCTTCCGACCACGCCGCGTGGTCGCCGACCCCGCCGCACACCGCCGGGACGGCGACCGCGCGGCGTGGTCCGTCCCAGGGGTCGGAGCGGCGCTCCCCGGTTCAGCAGCGGTTGTGCACAACAACCAGGGGTCGTTCTCGGCGCTTTCCGGCTGGACTTCATGGGCCGCTGACCTGCGATGTCGCCAGAAGGTCTCGATCAGGTCACGGCGTGCACCACTGGTGCAGTCGCGCGTGGCGGCCCCGATCCGGTCGCTCCCCGCGTGGTCTGGTGCGCCCGTCCGGATCGCCGGGCCAGCGACCCGGCGTCCCGGGACCCTTCGAGGGAGCGCAACGTGCAACTCACGTCCTCACCCCGTCGTGCACTCGGTCTCCTGGCCGTCGGCGCGCTCGGCATGTCCACCGCAGTCCTCGGTGTCACCGGCACGGCCTCCGCCGCCACCGACACGTGGACCTTCACCACCGCCTCCAGCGGTGCCGACGAGTCCGGTGTCGACGGGATCATGGTCGAGACCGACGGCGAGTGCACCATCGCCTGGGTGCTCGACGGCGCCTCCGGCGGTACCGGCATCGACGGCGACGAGTTGCCGGTCGGCGGTGCGCCCGGCGGCCGCTACACCGTGACGACCGACGCCTACGACGGCGACGTCTACGACTTCTTCACCGGCGGCGTGGGCGGCGACGCCACGTGGGGCACCGTCGGCACCGGCGGCCTGGACGGCTCCTCCCGCGGTTACGACGGCTACGACGGTGCGTACGACGGCACCAACTACGGCGGCGGCGGCGGCGCCGCGACCATCGTCGAACGCGACGGCGACCCGTTCGTCGGTGCCTTCGGTGGCGACGGTGGCCTGCCGGTCAACGGCGGCAGCGTCGGTGGCCTGGACGGCGAGCACCTCGACTACTCGGACGGCAACGACGGCGCGGCCGGCACGCCGGCGAACGTCGGCGGCGGCGTCATCAGCGGCACGGTCACCTGCGAGACCGGCGACCCGGTCGCCCCGGGCGCGCCGACCCTCGACGGCTTCGTCGACGCCGGCGACGGCGTGGCGAAGTTCTGGTTCATGCCCGGTGACGACGCCCTGGACCAGTTCGGCACCTCCGTGCCGTCCACCTACGAGTACCAGCTCGACGGTGGCACGTGGACGGCCTTCACCCCCGGCTTCACCGGGAGCGACGAGCTCACCGGCACGCTGACCGGCCTCACCAACATGAAGAAGTACAGCCTCGCCGTGCGCGCGACCAGTGCGTCGGGCACCAGCGCGGCCAGCAACGCCGTGACCTTCACGCCGTTCCGCCCCACGGCCGCCCCGGCCAGCGTCTCCGCCTCGGTCGGCGTCACCTCGGTCCGCATCTCCTGGACCCCGCCCGCCGACGCCGCCGGCGTCGTCGACTACCTGGCGTTCGCGGTTCCCGAGGGCGCCCAGAACGACGGCGAGCTCGCGGTCTGCACGACGGCCGGCACCTCCTGCACCGTCGCCGTGAAGGCCGGCCGCGCCTACAGCTACGGCGTGGCCAGCCGGGACGCCCTCGGCAACGAGGGTGACCGCATCTTCGGCGCCAACCCGACCGCCGCCGTCCCCGCCTTGGTCATCTCCCCCACCCTGCCGGCGTCCAACGGCACCCTGACCAGCAGCGACGCCGACGGCAAGGTCGTCGCCGGCACGCCGATCACCGTCTCGGGCACGGGCTTCCTGCCCGGTTCGACCGTCGAGCTGATCGTCTACTCCACCCCGGTGAAGCTCGGTGAGGCCGTCGTCGCCTCCGACGGCACGTTCAGCGCCACGGTGACCCTGCCCAAGACCCTCACCGACGGCGTCCACCACCTGGTCGCCAGC
This sequence comes from Mycobacteriales bacterium, assembly GCA_038256725.1. Taxonomy (GTDB): domain Bacteria; phylum Actinomycetota; class Actinomycetes; order Mycobacteriales; family Geodermatophilaceae; genus Blastococcus. The sequence continues at coordinate 6,308 of JBBSKB010000016.1, forward strand.
GGCGTCGACGCCAACGGCAACGTCCGCAACCTGGTGGTCGAGGTGACCGTCTCCGGCGGCACCGCGGTCCTGGCGAGCACCGGCTTCGCGACGCTGTCCTATGCCGGGGCCGGTGCCCTGGCGCTGCTGGCCGGTGGCGGACTCCTGGTCGCCTCGCGCCGCCGCAACGCCGCCTGATCCACCCGCACGACCCTGGGAGCCCGGGCCACCGCAACGGTGGCCCGGGCTCCCGTGCTCGGGCCCTGCTCCCCTCGTGGGAGCAGGGCCCGATCCGTTGGGCGCGGGACCCGGATGCCGGGTGCCGGGTCACCTAGCATCCGACCCGATGCTGTTCGGGATCAGGCGCGCACGCGCCCAGCACGACGGAACCGGGGGAGCGGGATGACGGACCCGGACTGGGCTCGGCGCGAGGATCGGACCGAGCCCTGGGACCGGGTTCCCGCGCTCGGCGGCCCGCCGCCGCGGAGCCGGCCGCCGGTTCCCGGCAGCCCGGCCGCCGCCGAGCCCGTCGACGAGCGGGCCGAGCGGGATCGCGGCTGGGACAGCTGGGGCGAGGCCTGGGCCGACGACGAGGGCCACGACGGCGACTGGGACGACGCCCCGCACGGCCGCGGCTTCTGGCGCTCCGCCGCCCTGGGCGTCGGCGAGCTGCTGGTCACCGCAGGGATGGTGCTGCTGCTGTTCGTCGTCTACGAGGTCTACGTGACCGACTTCCTGACCGGGCAGCGGCAGGACGAGCTGAGCACCGAGCTGCGCGAGCAGTGGGCCGACGAGTCGCCGGCCGAGCGCGGATCGATCACCCAGGTCGAGATCGGCGACGCCTTCGGGGTGCTGCGCATCCCGCGGCTGGGCGAGGACTACACGCGGGTCGTCCTCGAGGGCACCGAGGAGAAGCAGCTCGCCCAGGGCCCGGGCCACTACGTCGACTCCGCGATGCCCGGCGAGCAGGGCAACGTCGCGCTCGCCGGGCACCGGGTGGGCAAGGGCTCGCCGTTCCTCGAGCTGGACGCGATGCAGGCGGGTGACCCGGTCGTGGTCGAGACGAGGGACAGCTGGTTCGTCTACCGCGTCCTCGGGGACGACGACCCCAGCGGCATCCCCGGCATGCAGATCGTCAGCCCGACCACCGTCTCGGTGGTGTCGCCGACGCCCGATGCGGCGGCGGACGCCGCACCGACCGGCGCCTACCTGACGCTGACGACCTGCCATCCGCGGTACTCCGCACGGCAGCGGCTGATCATCCACGCACGTCTCGACGGCGGCGCGATCAGCAAGGCAGAGTTCCCCGACGGGCCCGACGCCTTGTACGAACGCTGACCACGGGAGACCTGAGCATGTACAGCTGGATCTGGCGGCACCTGCCCGGTGGCACGCCGAGCAGGACGCTGATCTCTCTGGTCCTCGTGGCCGCGGTGGCTGCGCTGCTGCTGTTCGTCGTCTTCCCGTGGGTCGAACCCCGGCTGCCGTTCAACGACGTCACGGTCGACTGAGGCCAGGTGGAGATCGCTCGGGGACCAGGTTCCCTGATCATCGCTCGGGCGCCGGTCAGGCGGTGGGGGCGACGAGCCGGGGGCGGGCGGCGGCCAGGCCCACCAGCAGCTGCAGGACGACGGCGGTGAGCATCAGCACCAGGCCGGGAGCCCACGCGCCGGTCGCGTCGTGCAGCAGGCCGACGCCCAGCGGGCCGGTCGCCGCGAGCAGGTAGCCGACGCTCTGCGCGGTGGCCGAGAGCCGGCCGGTCTGGGCGACGTCGCGGCTGCGGGCCACGATCAGCATCATCGACAGCGGGAACGCGACGCCACTGCCCAACCCGTAGAGCGCCGCCCACAGCAGGGGGGCGGCCTCCGGGGCCAGCAGCAGGCCGGTGATCGCCGCGATCGCCGGCAGAGCGCCCAGCAGGACCCACCCCTGCTGCCCGGGCCGGCGGCCGGCGAGCCCGGGGATCACCAGCGCCAAGGGCACCGCCAGCCCGGTGGCCACGGCCAGCAGCCCACCGGCGGCCACGGGGGAGACGCCGGACTCGGACTCCAGGACGTCGGTCAGCCAGGTGAGCATCGCGTAGAACGACAGCGACTGGAACCCGAAGTACAGCGTGACTGCCAGGGCCACGCGGTCGCGCAGGATGGCGGTGCGGGCCCCCGCGGGCGCCGCCGCCGGCCGGGGCGCACCGCGCCGGGCGCGGGCCAGCGCGGCCATCGCCAGGAGCGCGACCAGCACCAGCACGCCCCACAGCAGCAGCCCGGCCCCGGCGCCGCCGGCCGCGGCCGACATCGGACGGGCCAGCCCGGCCCCGAGGGCAGCCGAGCCGGACATCGCCGCGGTGATCAACCCGAGGACGACGGCGGCCCGCGCGCCGTACTCCGCCCGCGCCGCGGCCGGCAGCAGCACGTTGCCCACCGCGATGCCGCCGCTGAGCAGCACCGTACCGGCGAACAGGCCCGGCGCCCCGGCCACGCGCAGCAGCACCCCCGCCGCGATCAGCGCCACCCCGACCAGGACGGCGCCGTGCACCCCGAGCCGGGCGGCCAGCGCGGGGGCGAACGGGGAGACCAGCCCGAAGCAGACCAGCGGCAGCGCGGTGACGACGGCGAGCGCCCCGGTGGAGAGCCCGAGCTCGTCGCCCAGTTCCCCGAGCAGCGGGCCGACGGCGGCGAACGGCGCCCGCAGGCACAGCGCCACGAGCACCAGCGCCGCCGCGGGGGCGAGGGCCCACCACCACCGGCGCGCCGACATCCCGGCCTGGCCGGCGTCCCCCGGCGCGCCCTGCGACACGTGCCCCCCGTCCGGCCGCGCGGCGCGCGGCGCGACGGTCATTGTCGACGTCCGGGCGCGCCCCCCGACCACCGGCTCCGCCGGAGCCGAGCTCGACGGGATCTTGTCCGGCGGGTGTCCCCCGTTACAGTGCACCGAGTTCAGCGACCGAGCGGTCGCCGGCGGTAGCCGGCAGAGGAGCCCATCGTGCGAGCACTGGTCCGTCGGACAGGGGACGTCCCCACGTGACCGGTGGCTGGGCGCCGAAGCGCGACGAGGCGCTGTTCCGCCGGGACGGCGACCTCCTCGTCCCCGGAATCCTCACGAGGGGGCCCTGGTACCAGGGCACCCTGCACGGCAGCGCCATGCTCGCCGCCATCGCCCGCGCCGCGGAGCGCCACCCCAGCGAGGTGGACCGCCAGGTCGTCCGGTTGACCGTCGACATGATGCGGGCGGCGCCGATGGCGCCCCTCCGGGTCGAGACGACGGCCGCCCGGTCCGGGAAGAGCATCGACATCGTCGACGTCGCGATGTACGACGGCGACGAGCTCTGCGTGCGGGGCACCGCCCTGCGGGTCCGGATGGCCGACCTCGTCGTCGAGGAGCCCGAGGACGCGCCGCCACCGCCGCCCCCTCCCGCCGACGACCACGCCGGGGTGTCGCCCTTCTCCCGCGCCGGCTCCGACCAGCCCGCCTTCCACCACGCCATCGACGTCCACGTCGACGTCGACCACGGCGTGGTGTGGTTCCGGCTCGCCGTGCCGGTGGTCGAGGGGGAACCGGTCTCGAGCATCGTCACCGTCGCCGCCATCGCCGACTGGACGTACGCGGCGCCGCACCTCCTCAGCGGTGCCCGGGGCGCGGCCAGGCCGACGGACCGTGCCGTCCACGCGATCAACGCCGACACGACGATCAACACCTTCCGGCCCATGTCCGGGAGCTGGCTGGGCCTCCGGACGACCGCCCACACCGGCTCCTTCGGCGCCGGCACCAGCAGCGCCCACCTGTACGACGCCGCCGGACCCCTCGGCTTCAGCGCCCAGAGCGTTCTGGTCCGGGGCCCGAGCGGCGCACCACTCGCGGTCAAAGAGATGTAGAGGACGGACACATGCGCATCGCAACCGGCGTCGGTTACGCCAACGGGATGAAGGAGGCGGCCGAGCGGGTCGCCACGCTCGAATCGGCCGGCATCGACATCGTCTGGGTCGCCGAGGCCTACGGCGTGGACGCCGTCTCGTTGATGGGGTACCTGGCCGCCATCACCGAACGGATCCAGATCGGCTCGTCGATCCTGCCGATCTACACCCGCACCCCGAGCCTGCTGGCCATGACCGCCGCCGGCGTCGACCTGCTCAGCGACGGCCGCTGCATCCTCGGCCTCGGCGCCTCCGGACCGCAGGTGATCGAGGGCTTCCACGGCGTCCCCTACGACGCCCCGCTCGGACGCACCCGGGAGATCATCGACATCTGCCGCGCGGTGTGGCGCCGCGAGCCCGTCGAGCACGACGGCCGCTACTACTCCCTGCCCCTCCCCGCGGACCGGGGCACCGGCCTCGGCAAGCCGCTCAAGCTCATCACGCACCCGGTGCGCGACCGCATCCCGATCTACCTCGCCGCCCTCGGCCCGAAGAACGTCGAGCTGACCGCCGAGCTCGCCGACGGCTGGATGCCGACGCTGTTCTGGCCCGAGCGGGCCTCCGAGGTGTGGGGCGGGTCCCTCGCCGAGGGCAGGACCAGGCGGCCGGCGGACCTGGATCCGCTCGAGGTCGTCGCCGGCGGCCCGGTGGCGATCGGCGAGGGCCTCGAGCACCTGCGCGACCGCGCCCGGCCCGGCGTCGCGCTCTACGTCGGCGGCATGGGCGCCCGGAACCGCAACTTCTACAACCAGCTCTTCCGCCGCTACGGGTTCGAGGCCGAGGCCGAGCTCATCCAGGATCTCTACCTGGCCGGCCGGAAGGACGAGGCCGCCGCCGCCGTGCCGCAGGCCTTCCTCGACGCCACCTCGCTCGTCGGGCCGGAGAGCTTCGTGCGCGAGCGCATCGAGGCCTACCGGTCCGCGGGGGTGACCGTGCTCAACGTGTCGGCCGACGGGCCGGACGCGGTGCGGACGCTGGAGAAGGTGAAGGACTGGGCGTCCTGAGCCGGACGTCGGCCGCCGCTTAGAGTGCGGGGGCCAGGAGGGCTCGCCTAGTGGCCGATGGCGGCGGTCTTGAAAACCGCTATGGGGTAACACCCATCGTGGGTTCGAATCCCACGCCCTCCGCTCGCCTGTCGCCGGGTGCGACGTGCGACACGCCACGCGCGGGACGCCGATCGAGGTCACTGCGGCCCGGAACAGCCTTTTCACGCTGGTCACGGGGCTGTTTGTCGACAAGACGCCGGGCCGGGGGCGGGGTCACCACCCCTCCCCAGGAGCTCCCGCAACGATCCGGTGACGGGCCGGTCGCATGCGTGCCGCGGACCGCCGATGCGGTGACCGGAGAGCCCTAGCGTCTGCCCTGTCCGCGGTACTTCCCCGCCGCGGCATTGGCGCTGAGGAGTACCCGCGTGACCATGGGCGCGACGCTGGTCTGGCCGGCAGTAGTAGTGCTGGGCTTCCTGGTGTTCACCGGACTGGTGGTGGCCCTCGGGGCCAGCTCCACGGCCCGGTACGAGTTCGAGCGCAACGGGGCGCAGCAGCCCGCGAGGGCCGCCGCGCCGCGGTCCGCGAACCACCCCGCGGGCCGACGTGCGCCCGCGCGATCCGGCGAGGCGGCAGCCGCGGCCCCGGCGCGCGACGGCCAGTCCGGCAGCCTCGCCGTCCGCACCGCGCCGGCGGCGGTCGCCGACGGCGGACCCTCCTGGTGGCTGGTGGGCGAGGCCGCGCAGGTGGTCGATGGTCCCTTCGCCGACCGGGTCGACGCCGACTGGGCCGCCTGCGTCGGTGACCTCTCCGCCGTCACCGTCTTCGGCACCCGCCGCACCGACGGCACGGTCAAGCCCAAGCCCTCCCCGGAGGAGCGCGCCTGGCTCGGCGAGCTGGGCCGGCACCTGGACCGGCTGCCGGCCGAGTGGGACGACCTGCTCACCGACACCGACCCGCTCACCACGCTGGTCGTCGAGGTCGCCGCGGCACTGGTCGAGGCGGGGCTGCCGTTGCACGACGCCGGCGCGACGCAGTCCGGTGGCGGCGTCTGCCTGGTGCCCGACCAGGAGGCCGGTGGCCTGCTCGTCAGCTGGCGGCCGCACGACCGGATGAGCCTGCACCAGTCGCGCGGCGCCACCGCCGACGAGGCCGTGCAGCGGCTGATGAACGTCGCGATCCTCGAGGTGCTGGAGCAGCTGGGCTTCGTCGTGGAGCCGGCCGGTGCCACGGCCTGCGCGCTGGTGACCGCGCTGCGCTGACCGCGGCTCAGGCGACGACGACGGCCTGCGCCATGGTCCACGCCGCGGCGACGTCGACCTTCCCGGTCGCCGTGTCGTGGATCATGAGCTCCGGCGGGAGCCGGACCAGCGAGGACACCGCCTGCTCGGCGATCGCCCGGTAGGCGCCCGGCCCGGGGCGGCCGAGCCCGGTCTCCGCCTGTTTCTCCGGGCTGATCCGGTCCACCAACCGGGTCGTGAACAGGTGGGCGAAGAGGAAGATCCGCCCCACCAGCGCGGGCTCGCCGGCCGTTCCGGCCGCCCGGCTCGCCGTGGCCCACCACTCCCACGGGCCGCGGTGCGCGATCTGCGCCAGGCAGGCGTACATGGCATCGCTGTCGCCCAGGGCGGCGTCCCAGCGGTCCATGAGTGCGGTGGCCTCGGCCAGTTCCGCGGCACCGATCGGGGGCGCCTCCCCGGACGGCGACGGCGTGGCCCGCCGGTCGAACAACCCCATGCTCGCGACTCCCGTGCTCGGCGGTGGAGCCTCGTATCCTCCCCTGCCGCGGCGGGTCAGACGGCGTCGGTGCCCAGCTGCCCGGCGTGCTGCAGGACGAGCTCCCCGCCGTCCTCGGCATAGCTGGCCCGGAGGCTGAGCAGCACGTCCAGGCCGGCGTCGTCGGCGGCGCGCACGCCGGCGAGGTCGACGACGACGCGCTGGTGCCCGCCCTCGCGCAGCGAGTCCGCGGTGCCGCGCAGCAGGTCCGCGCCCTGGGCGGTGAGGTGGCCGCTGGCGCGGATGACGCCGATCCGCAGGTCGACGGTCTCGGACAGCATCACGCGACGTCCCGGTCGCGCTCGGTGTCCAGCTGGAGGACCCGCCACAGGCCGGTCCGCCGGAGCAGGTCGAGGGTGCGCCGGTTGGCCCCGCGCAGGACGACGGTGCCGCCGCGGGCCCGGCAGATGCGGTGCGCCCACAGGAAGCTGGCCACCGCCGTGCTCGACAGGTGCTGCACCCGGCTCAGGTCCACGACCAGCCGCCGGGCCCCGGCCAGCAGCGCGTCGTGCAGCAACCACCGGACGTCGGCGAGGCCGTCGACGAAGAGGGAGTCGTCGAGGTGGATCGTGACCTCGTCCCCGGTGGCGTCGACGCGGCTCGAGGCGGCAGCGCGGACTGCAGCGGTGGTGCCCATGCAGCATCTCCCTCGACGCGGTGGATCCAGTGGCCCCAGCGTGGCCCGGCAACGTTGCGATTCCCTGCGGCTGTCCTTTGCGATCCCATGACGCTCCCGGGCGCCCGGCGGACCAGCCGGCTCCGATGGCAGCATGGCGGTCGTGGCGCTGCGTCTGCTGGTCGTGGAGGACGACGACTCCATCCGTACCGCTCTGCGGTGGGCGCTGGAGGACGAGGGCTACGACGTCGCCGAGGCGGCGTCCGGCGAGGACGCCCTGCGCGCCGTCGCCATGACCGCGCCCGACCTGATGGTCGTCGACCTGATGCTGGGCTCCATGGACGGCTACGCCGTCATCCGCGAGGTCCGCCGCGGTCATGACCTGCCGATCATCGTGGTGAGCGCCCGGGCCGACACCCACGACATCGTCGCGGCGCTGGAGGCCGGCGCCGACGACTACGTGACGAAACCGTTCGAGGTCAAGGAGATCACCGCGCGGCTGCGGGCGCTGCGCCGGCGGGCCGGGAGCGGCACTGCCGAACGGCCGCCCGAGGCGGTCGTGCTCGACTCCGATCCGGCCGCGCCGCTGGTGCTCAACGAGGGCCGCGGCACGGTGCACCGCGGAGAGCAGCAGCTCCCGCTGACGCTGACCGAGTTCCGGCTGCTGTGCGAGCTCGCCGGCTCACCGGGGCGGGTCTTCAGCCGCCAGGCGCTGCTCGAGCGCGTCTGGGAGCACGGCTTCTTCGGGGACGAGCGGATCGTCGACGTCCACGTCCGACGGTTGCGGACCAAGGTCGAGACCGACCCGGGCGCCCCGCGGCTGGTGGTCACCGTGCGCGGCCTGGGCTACCGGCTGGATCCCCGGTGAGGGCGGCTCCGGCATGAGACTGCCGCTCGGGCCGCGTGGGCTCCGGGCGCGCATCGTCCTCGGGTTCGCCGCGGTCACGCTGCTGGTGTCGGTGGTCCTGGTCGGCACCACCTTCCTGCTGGCCCGGAACTACCTGCTGGACCAGCGCGAGGCCTCGCTGACCCGGCAGGCCTTCGCCGACGCCAACGTGCTCAACGGCCGGCTGGCCACCGCGGGCTCCGACGTCGGCGAGCTGCTCACCGAGCTGGTGCCCTCCGGGGGTGCCGACGTCGTGCTGCGCAGCGAGGAGTCCTGGTACTCCTCGAGCCTGGACGTCGGTGCCCGGGACGTGCCGCCGGAGCTGCAGGAGATCGTCTCCGGGGGCTCGGCCGGCACGGTGCGGATCGACGCGCCCGACGGCCCGGCGCTCCTGGTGGGGGTGCCGCTGCGCGCGGCGGGCGTGGAGTTCTACGAGATCGGCCGGCTCACCGAGCTGCGCCAGGCACTGACCACGCTGTCGGCGGTGCTGGCGGCCGCGGCGTTCGCGGCGACGGCGGTCGGGGCGGCGTTCGGCGTGTGGGCCAGCCGGCGGGCCGTGCAGCCGCTCGAGCAGGTGGCCGGGGCGGCCACGCGGATCGCCGGCGGCGAGCTGACCACCCGGCTGCCGCCCACCGACGACCCCGACCTGGTCGCCATCGTGGCCGGCTTCAACAGCATGGTCGACGCGCTGGCCGCCCGCATCGAGCGCGACGCCCGGTTCGTCGGCGACGTCAGCCACGAGCTGCGCAGCCCGCTGACCAGCCTGGTCACCAGCGTCGAGGTGCTCGGCACCCGCCGCGAGGAGCTCTCGCCGCGGGCCGGGCAGGCCCTGACCCTGGTCGAGGGCGAGCTCGGCCGGTTCCGCCGGATGCTCGACGACCTCCTGCAGCTGGCCCGCGTCGACGGCGATCCGGCGACTGCGCCGGGCGGTCCCGTGTCCCTGACCGCGCTCACCCGCGAGGTGCTCGCCGTCACCGGGAGCCCGGCCGGCCTGCTCACCGGGAGCCCCGACGAGGAGACGGTCGTGCTCGGCGACAAGACCGGCCTGGAGCGCGCCGTGCGCAACCTGCTCGAGAACGCCGACCGGCACGCCGGCGGGGCGCGGCGGGTGGAGGTCCGGCGCCGCGACGACGCCGTCGTCCTGACCGTCGACGACGCCGGCCCCGGCGTGCCGATCGAGGACCGCGAGCGGATCTTCGAGCGGTTCGCACGGGGCGCCGGGGCGGCCCGGCGATCGCTGCCCGGTGCCGGGCTCGGCCTGGCGATCGTGGCGGAGACGGCGGGCCGGCACGGCGGGGCGGCGTGGGTGTCGGACGCGCCGGACGGCGGCGCCCGCTTCAGCATCTTCCTGCCGGTGGCCGGCTCGTGAACGGGCGCCGGGGCGTCGTCCTCGCGCTCGCGCTGGTCCTGGCCGGCTGCGGCGTGCCCACGGGCGGCACGCCGTCGACGATCGCGGCGGAGGACGTCCCCTACGGCCTCGCCCTGCCGAGCCCCAGCCCGACGCCGACGGCGGCCCCGGAGGCCAGCACGGTCACGGGACGGGTGCACTGGATCGGTGCCGCCGCCGCCGTGGTGCCCCGCCTGCGGGAGGTGAGCGGCACGACCCGCCGCGAGCGACTCGCCTCGCTGCTCGCGCAGCTGGTGGCGGGGCCGACGCAGGTCGAACTGGACGAGGAGCTGTCGTCGGCGCTGCCCCCGACGATCCAGCTGGTCGTGACCGACTTCGAGGACGGCACGGCCACCATCGACCTGGTGGTGCAGCCCCAGGAGCTGTCCGGGGTGTCGGGTCGCCGCGCCGTGGCCCAGATCGTGCTCACCGCGACCAGTGTCCCGGGCGTGCAGGCGGTCCTGCTGGAGCTGTCGGGCGAGCCGATCGAGGCGCCGCTGCCGGCCGGCGCGCTCACCGCCGGGCCGCTCACCGCGCAGGACTACGCGGCGGCCACCATCCCGCCGCCGGTCGCCGTCCCCGCGCCGCAGCCCGAGGCCACGGCCGCGCCGCCGTCCTGACCCGGTTCAGCGCTGGCGGCGGGCGGCCGCCGCGAGGGTGGGCAGCGTGAGCCGGCCGTCGGCCAGCCCCAGGTCGACGACGTCGTCGAAGACGCGCTGGTCGGCGGCGGCGGCGCGGAAGGCGGCGTCCATGATCCGCGGCCACCGGCTCAGCAGCGAGGCCGCCGACGAGTGCCGCAGGTGCCGGCCCAGCCGCCGGTGCAGCGCCCGCCGGTAGTTCCGTCCGGCCCCGTCGCCCGACCTCGCCGCCGCGCCGGCGAGCGCGCCGGAGAGCACCGCGTAGAAGATCCCCTCGCCGGTCATCGGGTTGATCAGCGAGGCGGCGTCGCCGGCCAGCAGCACCCGGCCGTCGGGCTGGCGCGGCCGCCCGGTGGACAGCGGCAGCCGGTGCGCCCGCAGCCCGTCGGGCTCGACGCCGGGCAGCAGCCGGTGCAGGCCCTCGACCAGCGCGGTCCGGCTCGCGCCGCCGGAGACCAGCTCGCCGTAGCCGACGTTGGCCCGGCCGTCGCCCAGGGGGAACGACCACGCGTAGGCCGGCCAGCGCTGCTCGGTGGTGGCGATGACCTGCACGCCCCGCTGACCGGGCGGCTCGGGTGCGTAGCCGCGCAGCGCCACGGCCATCCGGTCGGGCCGGTTGGGCGCCAGCCCCAGCCCCCTGCGGACGACGGACTCCGCGCCGTCGGCACCGATCAGCACGCCCGCGGTGAGGGCCCCGTCGACCTCGATCCGGTCGGCGTGCACGGTCAGCCGCCGCACCTGGTGCCGCCGCAGCTCCGCGCCACCGGCCAGCGCAGCGGCGAGGATGCGCGCGTCGAGCACCTGCCGGGGGACGACGTGCGCGGCCCGGCGCATCGGCCGCTCCACCGCGGCGCCACCGGGGGAGCGCAGCCGCAGCCGCGGCACGGGGGCGAAGCCCTCGGTCAACGCGCCCGGGTCGACGCCGAGGCCCTGCAGCACGTCGAGCGCCTCGGGGGCGATGCCGTCGCCGCAGACCTTGTCGCGCGGGAAGTCGGCGCGATCCAGCAGCAGCACCCGGGCCGAGGGCGCGGCCCGCCGTGCGGCCAGCGCCGCGGCCGCCCCGGCCGGTCCGGCTCCGACGACGACGACGTCCCAGTGCTCCACGGCCCCGACGCTAGGCAGTCGAGGGGATCGGCGCGCCCCGCCCCGGACTTCCTGCACCGAAAGTCCGGGGAAGGGGTCAGGCAGCCGCGGGGGTGCCGTGCGACACGGGCCCGGCGTGCGACCCGGTGACGACGGCGACCCGCACCCGCTCAGCCGCCGTAGTAGCGGTACACCGGCTCCGCGATGCAGACCGGCTTGTCGCCGCCCTCGCGCTCGATCACGCAGGAGAAGGTGAGCTGCTTGCCGCCGGCGATGTCCTCGATACCGGACAGCGTCGCGGTCAGCCGCACCTTGGCGCCCACGGGCACGGGCGAGGGGAAGCGGACCTTGTTGAGGCCGTAGTTCACGCCCATCACCGTGTCGGTGACGCGCAGGACGCTGCCGAACAGCGGGACCAGCAGCGACAGCGTCAGGTAGCCGTGCGCGATCGGACCGCCGAACGGGCTCTCCTTGGTCGCGCGCTCCGGGTCGACGTGGATCCACTGGTGGTCGCCGGTCGCGTCGGCGAAGAGGTTCACGTGCTCCTGCGTCACCTCGTACCACTCGCTGGTGCCCAGCTCGGTGCCGACGAGCCCGGGCAGCTCGGCCATGGTGGTGGTGGTGCTCATAGGGAGGTCCTCCGTCGGGGGCGCGTTGAGGGTGTCGACCTGGAACCTACGTCCCGTCGTCGGTCACCCACCGAGGGCGTCCTCGGCGAAACCGATCTCCATCGAGGTGATGCAGCCGGGGAAGGTCTCGAAGACCGCAGCGCGCTCGGTCGAGGCGTTGTACGTCTCCACCCGCTCGGTGAAGGCGGCCTCGTCGCCGTCGAAGGCCACGGCCCAGGTGAAGGTGTCGTGCTCCCGCTCGGCGACGGCGAACAGGACCCGGAAGCCGTACCGCTCCCGAACCGGGACGAGGGCCGGGAACCAGGCGAGGAAGTCGTCCATCCGGCCCGGTTCGACGACGTAGCGGCGGAGCTGCAGGGTGGTCATCGCCTGATCCTGCCGGGTCCGGTGGCCGGGCCGCGCGGCCACCGGGTTCACTGGGGGCGTGTTCGCCTCCACCGACGGCTGGACCTCCTGCGCCCTGGGCCACGAGCACTGGGGCCGAGCCGGCGCGGCCGGGTTGTTCCTGCACCGCGACGGCACGGACGGTCCCGAGGTGCTGCTCCAGCACCGCGCTCTCTGGTCGCACCACGGCGGCACCTGGGGAACGCCCGGTGGCGCGCTGCACGCCGGTGAACCGGCACACGTCGGCGCGCTGCGCGAGTGCCGCGAGGAGCTGGGCGTCGTCCCCGACGACGTCGTCCTCGGTGCCCGGTCGGTCGACGACCACGGCGGCTGGGCCTACACGACCGTCCTGGCCCGTCCGGCCCGGCCGATCGACCCCGCGGAGCTGCGGCTGGACGGCGAGAGCGACGGCGTGGCCTGGTGGCCGCTGGCCGACCTGGGGGCGCTGGCGCTGCACCCGGGGTTCGCCGCCTCGCTGGACCGGCTGCGCCCGCTCCTCACCGCCGGTGGGCCGGCCGACACGCGCGGGTGATTCCGGAACAGGACTACTCGGGAACTCGGCTGGGCACTGGCCGGACAGGCCTCCAGTCCCGCTTCCCGAGGAGCCGTGTTGTCCGCCCCTGCCCGCCATGCCGCTCCTGAGCCCGCTCCGGCGCGGACGGACGAGGTCGCCTCGAGGCCCGACCGAGGTCGCGCACGCGCCCTGGTGCTGCTCTCCCTGGCCTGCGCCGCGCTGCTGATCGCCGCGCCGCTGGCGATCGTCCGCACCTCCCTCGCGCAGGACGGGACGCCCCCGGAATCGGACGTCCTCCGCGGCGCCGACCCCGACCCCGGCGAGGACGCCGACGGCGGCACGGGCACCGCCCCGCTGCCGGAGGCGACCCCGGTCCTGACGGTGGCACCGCCCGCCCTGGACACGGCGGGCACCGACGACGTGCCGGGTGCTCCGGCGCGCGGGGACGCCGGCGCGACCCAGGGCGGTGCTCCGCAGCCGGGCACGATGCCGCCGGGCACGACGCAGCCCCGCACCACGCGGATCCAGATCCTGCCGTCGAACCCGGCACCCGCCCCCGCTCAGCAGCCCGCCCCCCAGCCGGAACCGGCGACCGACGCCGAAGGCGTCCTCTGCCCCTGCACGCTCGTCGGCGGCGTGCTGGTCAGCCTCTCCCGGCTTGTCGGCGGGGTGCTGCAGCCCGCGGGCGGGCTGCTCGGTCCGTGATGCGGGCGGCCGCCCCCCGGGGGTTCTTCGTAAGGTTCGCTGCATGAGCGCCCGCGACGACGTCTCCGAGATCTTCGACAGCTCCGCGTGGCGGCCGGTCGAGGGGTTCGACTTCGCCGACATCACCTACCACCGCGCCGTCGACGCCGGCGTCGTCCGCATCGCGTTCGACCGGCCCGAGGTGCGCAACGCGTTCCGGCCGCAGTCGGTCGACGAGCTGATCGCCGCCCTGGAGCACGCCCGGCTGTCCACCGACGTCGGCTGCGTGATCCTCACCGGCAACGGGCCCAGCGAGAAGGACGGCGGCTGGGCGTTCTGCTCCGGCGGCGACCAGCGGGTGCGCGGGAAGTACGGCTACGAGCACGCGCAGGGCTCGAGCGGGCGGCTGCACATCCTCGAGGCGCAGCGGCTGATCCGCTTCATGCCGAAGATCGTCATCTGCGTCGTCCCCGGGTGGGCCGCCGGCGGCGGACACAGCCTGCACGTCGTCTCCGACCTGACCCTGGCCAGCGCCGAGCACGCGCGGTTCAAGCAGACCGACGCCGACGTCGGCAGCTTCGACGGCGGGTTCGGGTCGGCGTACCTCGCCCGGCAGGTCGGGCAGAAGTTCGCCCGCGAGATCTTCTTCCTCGGCGAGGAGTACACCGCCGCCGACGCGCACGCGATGGGCATGGTCAACCGCGTCGTCCCCCATGCCGAGCTCGAGGCGACGGCGCTGGCGTGGGGGAAGAAGATCGTGGCCAAGAGCCCGACCGCCCAGCGGATGCTCAAGTACTCGTTCAACCTGATCGACGACGGGCTCGTCGGCCAGCAGCTGTTCGCCGGCGAGACCACCCGGCTGGCCTACATGGCCGAGGAGGCCGTCGAGGGCCGGGACGCCTTCCTCGAGAAGCGCGACCCGGACTTCACGCAGTTCCCCTGGCACGTCTGAGGAGGAGAACGTGATCGTCGAGGTTCTGACGGGCGCAGATGAACGGCCCGAGGCGCGGGTGGTCGACATCGACGACCTGAGCCGGGTGATCCTGGCCCTGGGCCAGGTCACCGACGAGGAGGCCGCGGAGGTCCTGCGGCGCTCCGGTCTCGGCCGGCTGCAGGACGACGGCGCGGCACTGCTGGACGCCGCGGCGCTGCGGGCGGCCGCCGAGCCGCGGGCCACCGCCTCCGACTGGGCGGGCCGGTGGGACGCGATGGTGGAGCGGGCGCGGGCCGAGGGCAGGCTCTCCGACGACGGCGCCACCGTCCGGGTGACCGTGGAATCCGCCGCCGGAGCGTGACGTCGCCGCCCCGACCTGGGGTAATGGACCGAACTCGTCGGTAATAGCCGGGCGCGGGGTCATTGTGGTCACTCCACCGTCAGGCCACTATGTCGCGGTGCAGATCATCCGCAGGCCCGGGGACCGGTCATGACCGGCACCCCCGGGAGACCGCTGAGCGCCGAGTTGTCCGAGCAGCTCCTGGCGGTGGCCGTCGACATCCTGGCCGACGAGGGGTGGGGCCGGCTCAACAGCGACCGCGTCGCCGCCCGCGCCCGTGCCGGCAAGGCGGGCATCTACCGCCGCTGGCCCACGATGGCCGCGCTCGCCCGGGCGGCGGTGGGCCGCTTCCGGCTCGTGACGCCACCTGAGGACACCGGCAGCGTCCGCGGTGACCTGCGCGCCCTGGCCGACCGCTGGACGGTGCCGCTGGACCGCGAGGAGCGGGCCGCGGCCAGCATCGTCGGCGCCGCCCGCTACGACGAGCAGCTGCGGGCCGGCCTGGACGAGGCGCTGGTGCGGCCACTGTTGGGGGCCGTCGCGCTCGTCGCCGAGCGTGCCGCGGCGCGCGGTGAGCCGATCGGGGAGGACCGGGTGGCGCTGCTCTACTCGGTGCTCGAGGCGTTCTGGTGGCAGCGGTTCACCGCCGCCGGGGACGGCGCGGTGCTGGCCGACCAGGTCGACCGCGTGGTCGACGAGGTGCTCTGCCCGCTCGTGGAGACCGAGGACCTGCCCGTAGCGGTCTGACGGCGGGCGGGCCGGCGTGGTCAGCCGGCCCGGCGGCCCGTCGACGGCTCGGCATCGGGGACGACGAGGGCGTTGATGGCCTCGGAGCCGGCGTGCATGCGGGCCAGGATCCGGTCGCCCACCTCCTGCACGGTGGCGGCCGCCTGCGCAGCGTCCAGCCCCTCGGTGACGCGCAGCCGGTTCTCGACGATGAGCACCCGCACGGCGGCCAGCCAGATCGCGGCGGTCAGCGGGGCAGCGATCGACGGCCGCCGCGGTGCGCATTCGCCGCCCTCGTCGCGCTGCTGCTCCCAGGCGGCCAGCAGGGCGTCGGCCAGCCGGTGCTCCGCCGCGAAGACCAGCGTGCGCTCGTGGGTGCGCAGCGCCTCGGAGTCGCCCAGGGTGGCGCGGAAGCTGCGCTCCTCCTCGGAGCTCATCCGGCTGAGCTGCCCGGTCATGAACTCGAGCAGGTGCTTGCGCAGCGCGAAGAGCGGGCCGACGCCCGGCTCGCGCTGGACCACCGCGTTCGCCACGCCCTCGACCCACGGCACCCGGCCGTCGAAGAAGAGGTCCTCCTTCGTGGCGAAGTGGTTGAACACCGTCTGGACGGCGACATCGGCCTCGCGCGCCACATCGGCGATGGTGACCTGGTCGAACCCGCGGGCGGCGAAGAGCCGGTGGGCGGTGGCCCGGACCAGCTCCCGGGTCTGAGCCTTCTTCTGCGCGCGCCGGTCCCCAAAATCACTCACTGTATGGATCATAGCCACTGAAAGTGATCCACTGCCGCGTCACCCGTGAGAGTCGTATCTCGTTCCGGGGTTCGCGGTCGCACCGGTCCAGCGATCCGGGACCGCCTGCGCACGCGGAACGAGGGCCGGGCACGATGACGGCACCGGGTGTGACGTCGACCACGAGGAGTCGCGAGATGCGGACCAGAGCAGCGGTGATGCGGGAGCCGGAGGCCGACTGGGACATCGTCGAGCTCGACCTGATCGACCCCGGCCCCGGCGAGGTGCTGGTCGAGATGGCCTTCGCGGGGATGTGCCACTCCGACGAGCACCTGCGCCACGGCCCCGGCGTGCGGCCCATCGTCGGCGGCCACGAGGGCGCAGGCAGGGTGCAGGCCGTCGGGCCCGGGGTGACCTCGGTGGCGCCCGGCGACCACGTCATCACCAGCTTCCTGCCCGCCTGCGGCCTGTGCCGGTACTGCGCGCGCGGCAAGTCGAACCTGTGCGACAAGGGCGCCACGATCGGCACCGGCCAGCTGCCGTCGGGCAGCTTCCCCTTCCTCCTGGACGGCGCACCGCTGGGCGGCTTCTGCATGGTCGGGGCGTTCGCCCGCCACTCCGTGCTGAGCGAGTTCTCCTGCATCCGGATCGATCCCTCGGTGGCGCTGGACACCGCCGCACTGCTGGCCTGCAGCGTGCCCACCGGCTGGGGCTCGGCGGTGTACTCGGGCGGGGTGCGGCCGGGCGACACGGTGGTCGTCGTCGGGCTGGGCGGGGTGGGCGTCAACGCGGTGCAGGGCGCGGTGCACGCCGGGGCGCTGCACGTCGTCGGCGTCGACCCGGTCGCCATGAAGCGCGGCTTCGCCGAGTCGCTGGGCGCCACCCACACGGTCGCCGATGCCGGCGAGGCGGCCGGCCTGGCCCGCAGCCTGTCCCGCGGCACGGGGGCCGACGTCGTCATCCTCACCGTCGGGAAGCTGACGCCCGAGAGCTACGCCGGTGCCATGTCCTGCCTGGGCAAGGCGGGGACGATGGTGCTCACCGCCCTCCCCGACGAGCAGCAGGACGGCCGGCTCTCGCTCAACGGGCCGATGGCCACGGTGTACGAGCAGCGGATCCAGGGGTCCCTGTACGGCTCGTGCAACGCGCGCACCGACATCCCGCGGTTGCTGCAGATGCACGAGGAGGGCCGGTTGGAGCTCGACCGGCTGATCACCCGGCGGTACTCGCTCGACGAGCTCAACCAGGGCTACCGCGACCAGGCGGCGGGGGAGATCGTCCGCGGGCTGCTCGTCCACGGCGACTGAGAGCGGCTGATCGGCGACGCCCCCGCCGACCTCATGGCCGCCCTGGACGGCCTCGACCTGCTCCGAGGCTCTCCGCGCAGGGCACTGTGCTGGGGAGCGGTCAGGAAGCGGCGGGGGTGCCGCGACCGAGGCGGCGGAGCAGCTCGTCGGGGTGGTCGGTGATGACGGCGTCGACGCCGAGGTCGCGCATCAGGTCCATGTCGGCGGCGCTGTTCACCGTCCAGACGTGGATCTCCTTGCCGGCCGCGTGCGCGTCGGCGACGAAGTCGGGATCGGCGCGGATCAGCGCGACCCCCGGGCCCAACGCCGTCGCGTTGCCGAGCAGCAGCTCGCGGCGGACCGGGCGCAGCCGCTTGCCGATCAGCTGGACGGTGGGGATCCCCGGCGCCAGCTCGGCCATCCGCCGCACGGCCAGCTGGGAGAAGCTCATCATCCGCACGGCGGGCTTTCCGGCCCACTCGACCGGGTGCCCGTCGCCCAGCAGCCCGAAGCGCCGCAGGCACTCGACCAGCGCCTCCTCGACCTTGCGGGTGTGCCGGGTCGGGTGCTTGGTCTCGATCGCCAGGCGCAGGGTGCCGGGGGTCGCGGTGATGTACTCCAGCAGCCGGTCGAGGGTCAGCACCAGGCCGTTCTCGACGTCCGGCTCGTCGGTCACCGACAGGATCTCGTCGTCGGCCCAGCGGCTGCGGCCCTTGGGCTTCGGCTTCCGGGGGCCGAACTGGTACTGCTCGAGTTCGGCGAGGTGCAGCGCGGAGACGATCCCGCGGCCGTTCGAGGTGCGCCGGATCTGCCGGTCGTGCACGCAGACGAGCACGCCGTCACGGGTCAGGCGCACGTCGCACTCGACGGAGTCGGCACCGACGGCCGCCGCCTGGCGGTAGGCCGCGAGCGTGTGCTCCGGGGCTTCGGCGGTGGCGCCGCGATGGGCGACCACCTCGACGGGGGTCAACGGGCGGGGGCGGGAGGAGCGACCGGCACGGAGGAATCCTGCCTCGCCCTCGTCCGGCCGTGCGAGGGGAGGGTCAGCCGGCGAGGCCGGCGGTGCGGGCGCGGTACTCGGGGACGGACAGCATCGGTGGCCGCTCGTCGAGGGCGACCGCGGTACTGCGCGGCACGAACGCGGTGCCGTCGTGCCGGAACTGGGTGAGCAGGCCACCGGCGTCGAGCGAGGAGCCGGCCCGAGCGAGCACCGTGGCGACCACCTGGCCCGCCATCGCGCCCAGCGCTTCCTGGCTCTGCGAGGTGTGCCGGCGCTCGCCGAGGTCGACCTGCGCCAGCGCCCCCAGCCCGACGAGCTCCAGCAGGTCGACCAGCAGCCCCACCTCGACGCCGTACGCGCCGGCGAACGGCACCCGCTCCAGCGCCGATCGGCGGCCGGCGTACTCGCCGCCCAGCGGCTGGACGAACCCGGCGAGCTCCGGCCACAGGGCGTTGAGCAGCGGCCGCGCGGTCAGCTCGGTCACCCGCCCGCCACCGGAGGGCACGCTCACGCCGTCGATCTCCAGCGGCCGGGTGTAGCAGCCCTTCACGTACTGCACCTGCGGATCGGTCAGCAGCGGGCCGAGCAGCCCGGGCACGAAATGGCTGACGTCGCCGTGCAGGTCGGAGTCGAGGAAGACGACGACGTCACCGGTGGTCGCGGCGAGCGACTTCCACAGCGCCTCGCCCTTGCCGGGGCGGCTGCCGTGCGCGGGCAGCACGTCGGCGGTGGCGACGACGTCGGCGCCGGCGGCCCGGGCGACGGCGGCGGTGGCGTCGGTGGAGTCCGAGTCGACGACCAGCAGTTCGTCGACCAGCCGGGCGCGGTGCATCCACCGCTCGGCGATGTCGGCGACGAGCCGGCCGACGGTCTGCTCCTCGTCGCGGGCCGGCAGGACGACGCTGACGCGGGTGCCGCTGCGCCGCTTGCCGGCCAGCAGCGCGTCGATGTCGATCGCGGCGAGGGAGGTCGCGGACGTGGTGCGGCCGCGGAACCAGGCTCGGGCGTCGGGTCGCATCGCCTCACTGTCGGCCACGATCCCGCTTCGCACCAGCGACCTGTGAGGGTGTTCACCCGTGCGTTCCCCGACGCTCACCACGGCGTCACCGCGGGCCGGTCCCGTCACCGGCCCTGGCGCTCCCGGTAGCGGGCGGCCCGCTTGGCGGCGGCTGCGCGGCGACGCTCGCTGTCGCCGATCTCGCGTACGCGGGCGGCCTCGTCGCGCACGACCGTCGCCGTCCCCACCGGGTAGCCGGCCTGCTTGACCCGGTGCTCGGCGGCCTCGGGCATGTAGGCGACCGAGTAGAAGAGCCCGAGCAGCAGCCCGCCGAGGGCGGCCATGCCGCGGATCCAGAACTCACCGGGCAGCAGGATCAGCACCAGCCCGATCGGCACCATCATCTGCACGAAGGCCCGGGCCATGTGCCGGAGCACCCAGGTGCGGGTCGTCGTGTCGTGCAGCACCCAGACGCTGTACCGCGCGGGCAGCCGGCCACCGAGCGCGTACCAGGACCACCACAGCGGGTTCGGACGCCGAACGGCCGCGTCGACCTGCACCTGCTGCTCGCCCACGAGCGCTCACCTCCGCGTCAACGGCCCACTGTAGGTCGGCCGCCCAGCAGCCCGGCTCTGCTCGCCGACGGCCGCGCCGTCGCCGGTCGGCTCGGGGTGGCCGAGGTCGGTGAGCCAGCCGCGCAGCACCCGGTGCAGGTGCTCGGCGCCGACGATCTCGCCGGGCGCGGCCCACGACGCGGGATGGGTGAGGAAGCCGCGCTGCTGCGGACCGCCGAGCCCGCCGTGCGAGCCGACGTGCGGCTCGAAGGCCGACGCCTCGTCGGTGTCCGGGTCGTACCGGCTGTTGATGACCAGGTCGGGGCAGTGCGGAAAGGTCGAGGTGCGGGCCACCAGTGCCGCCGCGTGCGGGCCGTAGGGCAGCAGCGGGTCGGAGCCGATCACCACGCCCGAGCGCAGCCGGTGCACGCCGTCGGTGCCGAGGACGACGGGGCCGAACTCCGCCGAGTGCACCAGCACGAAGCCGACGCCGGCGTGGTCCACGAGCCCGGGCAGCAGGTGCGGCCAGCGCTGCTCGATCTCCTCCAACGAGACGCGCCCCGGGATGCCGGCGAACGAGACCGACGCGGTGTGACCGGAGACCGCGCAGACCACCCCGGGGGCGACCTGCGGCACCGCGGCGTCGCCGGCCGCGGTCGGCGGGGCGCCCAGCACGGCCGCCTCCGACGCGCGCTGCTGCAGCCGGCGGGCGATCGGGCCGCTGCCCTCGGCCATCGCGGCACCGAGCTGCCAGCCCTCCGTCGTCCGCCGGCTGTCGCGCGGCCCGGAGAGGTGCCGCTTCCGGGCCTCGACCGGGGCGCCGCACAGCGAGCCGACCAGCTCCTCGATCGAGTACCCGAACCGGTCGGCGAACGCCCAGCCCTGGGTCTGCCCGTGGTCGGAGAGGCAGACCAGGGCGTACGCCCGGGGGGCCAGCGCGCTCGCGCGGTGCAGCCGGCCGATCTGCTGATCGATGCTGCGCAGCACCTCGAGGGTGTCGGACCGCTCGATGCCGGAGTGGTGGGCGACCTCGTCGTAACCCAGGAAGTCGGCGTAGACCACCGACCGCCCGGCGAGCATGTCCTCGAGGATCGCCGAGACGACGACGTCGCGGGCCAGCACCGTCGTCCCGGCGCGGGCCAGCGGGTACAGCCCGCCGCGCGGCACCCGCGGACGGACGTCGGCGCGGCGCTGGCGGGAGGCGGCGGTGAGCTCGCGGACGACGTCGACCAGCGCCACCCCCAGCGTGCGGACGGCGTTGACCGGGTTGGCGAAGTAGGCGTAGTAGCCGGCGCCCACCCGATCGCGGCCGCGGCGACGGCGGCGGGCGCCCGCCGGGACCACGTGCGCCAGCGAGCTCAGCGTGAGGCTGACGTGCCGCGCGTCGCCGGTGAACAGGTTGCCCCGCCCGGCGCCGTCGCCGGCCAGCAGCCCGCGCCCGTCGGAGTGCCGGCGCTCGACCTCGGCGGCGTCCCGCGGGTTGGAGACCTGGACGAGGCGGTCGCGCTCCTTCTCGTACCAGCGGAAGGCGGGGACGTCGTGGTTGGAGCCGTGCAGGATGCCGCACACGCTCGCCCCGGTCTGCGAGCTCCAGTCGGTGTGCCAGGACGTGAGCACGTGGCTGCCCGACCGCAGCCAGGCGGCCAGCGTCGGCATCGAGCCGTCGCGCACGGCCCGGCGGGCGACGTCGTAGCCCAGGCCGTCGATCTGCAGGAAGAGCACGCCCGGCGGCAGCGGCTCGGCCGCCGGGTGCGCGGCGGCCCGGCGGCGGGCCCGGCGGAAGAACACCTCGTCCTCGTCGACGGCGAGCAGGCTGTTGATCAGCCCGGACACCCCGGCCATGGCGACGGCGACCACGACGGAGGTCGTCAGGCTGGTCACCTCGACGCCGGGGATCGCGTAGAAGATGCCGAGCACGCCGGCGCCGAGCAGCAGGAACCCGCCCAGGCCGAGGGTGAGGAAGGCGAGCGGCAGCGCGACGCGCAGCACCAGCGGCCAGACGCCGGCGGTGAGCAGGCCGAGCAGCAGGGCGGCGACCGGCGGCTGCCACCACGAGTTCATGGCGAACCCGGTGAGCCAGGCGTCGAGGGCGATCAGGGCAGCGGTGGCCAGCGCCCAGGTGAGCAGGACGCGGGCCAGCGTCCGGCCGGCGCGCAGGACGCGGCCGGAGCCGGGAGGTGCGCTCACTGCACCTCGCTCGGCTCGGGTGCCGGGTCGGGCTCGGGGGACGGCGCCCGGCGCCGGCGGCGGCGGGCCGCGACGGCGTTGAGCACGGCCCCGACCAGCAGGACCAGCACCGTCGCGATGAGGACGGCGATCAGCGGGGAGTCGAAGATGCCGCCGCTGACCACGCCGAGCAGCGCGTAGGCCAGCGCCCACAGCAGCGCCGCGAACAGTTGGGCGGGCACCAGCCGCTTCCACGGGTAGCTCAGTGCACCGGCCGCGAGCAGCACCGGCATGCGCCCGGCGGGCAGCAGCCGGCCGACGACGATGATCTGCCAGCCGTGCCGGCGGAACTGCCCGCGCACCTCCTCGAGCCGGTCGGTGTGCTGCCCGCGCGCGATCCAGCGCACGGCCGCGGGCCCGCCGAACCGGCAGACGGCGAAGGTGATCAGGTCCCCGAGCAGGGCGGCGAAGGTGGCCAGCACCAGCACGGTCGGCAGGCCCAGGTCGTTGCTCGTCGTGGCGAAGGCCGCCGCGGAGCCGACGACCGCGCCCGTGGGCAGGACCGGGACGATCGAGCCGAGCAGCACGCCGAGGAACAGCAGCGGATAGCCGACCGACGTCCCCTCGGCGGCCGCGGTCAGGAGGTCCACGGGAGCACCTCCGGCAGCAGCGGCACCGGGGCGCCGGGCCGGGCGACCAGCACGGTCGTGTCGAGCCCGCGGCCGGCGACCTCGCGGGCGAAGGTCAGCGGCGGCTCGACGAGCAGCCGGCGCATGCGGGCGCGCAGCGGCGTGGGCAACCGGGTGCTGCCGGCGGGCGCGAGGGTGCCCCAGTGGACGGGGACGGCGGCGTGCGGCCGCAGCCGCGCCACGGCCTCGGCCGCCTGGGCGGGGTCGAGGTGCCCGGGGCCGAGGTCGGCGCCCCAGCCCCACACGGGGAGGACGGCGACGTCGATCCCGCGGTCGCCGAGGGCGTGCATGCCGTCGTGCAGCGCGGTGTCCCCGCTCAGGTAGACGGTGCTGCCCGCGCCCTCGAGCAGGTGGCCGACCGCGCAGGCGTCCGGGCCGCCGGTGAACCGCGGGCCCCAGCGGTGCCCGCTGTGCGCGGCGTGCACGCCGGTGATCCGCAGCGCGCCGTCGGTCAGGGTCTCGCCGGCCGCGATCTCGTCGACCCGCGCGAAGCCGTGCCGCCGCAGCCACGCGCCGGCGCCGCGGGGGACGACGAAGCGGGCAGCCGGGTCCAGCATCCGCAGCGAGCGCAGGTGCAGGTGGTCGGCGTGCAGGTGGCTGAGCAGGACGACGTCCACACCTGCCCAGGAGGCCGGATCGGGCACCGGCACCACCCGGCGCAGCGGGCCGACCGAGGCGGTGAGCAGGGGGTCGGTGAGCACCGTGCGCCCGGCCAGCTCGACGCGCACCGTCGAGTGACCGAGGAAGTGCAGCTCCGGTCCACCCACGGGCGCCAGTAAACGCCGTGGTCATGACGGTTCCCAGCCACCCGGCCCCGAACGGGGGAGATCCCTGACCCCGCACCAGGGCGTTCCCCGACAGATCCGCTTTTCCGCGGAAAAGCGGCCTGCTGTTCCGCGGTGAAGCGGGTCAGGCGGTGGGAACGGCGTCGGCAGTGACGAGCTCGTCGAGGGTCAGGTAGTCCTCGGTCTGGGACCGGCCGTGCACCAGGGTTGCGCCGGTGGCGTGGACCGCCGCGCGCAGCTCGGGGGTCGAGACACCGCCGACGACGGTGGTCAGCCCGAAGCCGCCCGTCGTCCGGACGATGGCGGCCACCACCTGCAGGGCGCGGTCGGTGTCGTCGCGGGGAGCCAGTGCGGCCAGGTCGACGCGCACGAGGTCCAGCGGGATGCGGGCGAGCAGGGCGTACAGGCTCTGGCCCATGCCGTAGTCGTTCAGGCACAGCCGCACGCCGGTCGCCCGCACCGCCTCCAGCGCGGGCAGCAGCGCGGCCGACGAGGTCAGCAGCGTCTCCTCGGTGACGCAGACGACCAGCCGCGAGGGGGTCAGCCCGGAGACGGCCAGCGCATCGGCGACGGTGTCGGCCAGGGTCTCCGGCGTGAACGACCCGGTCGCCAGGCTGACCGCGACGCCGATGCGCGTGTCGGGCAGCTGGGCGGCCGTCAGGGTCGCCTCGGAGATCAGCCAGCTCTGCAGCTCCTCGCTGCGCCCCTGCCGCCGGGCGAAGCCGCGCAGGTCCGGGCCCTGGACGGTGCCGTACGAGGGATGCGTCCAGGTCGGGGCGACGTGCACGAGCCCGATGCTGCCGTCGGCCGCGCGGGCCGGGTCCATGCGGACGCCGAAGACGCCATCGGCGACCAGGTCGGCGAAGTCGGCGCGGGCCTCCAGGTCGGGAACGGTCCGTGCGGTCGCCAGCCGGACGCAGCCCTTGCCGGCGGCCTTCGCCGAGCGCAGCGCGGCGTCGGCCTCGCGGAAGGCGTCCTGCCCGCCGGCGGGGCCGAGGGGGGCGACGCCGACGCTGGCGCCCACGGCGAAGGTCCAGTCCTCGACCCGGTGCGGCATCGCCATGACGGTGACGATCCGGCCGGCGACCTCCTCGGCCTCGGCCATCGAACCGGTGGCCAGGACGGCGAACTCGTCGCCGCCGAGGCGGGCGATCAGATCGCCCTCGCGGACGACGGTGCGCAGCCGGCGGGCGACCTCGACGAGCAGCTGGTCGCCGGCCTCGTGCCCGGCGACGTCGTTGACCGCCTTGAAGCCGTCCATGTCGAGGACCAGCAGGCAGCGCCCGGCGACGGCCTCGGCGGCCATGTCCTGGAAGAGCATCGCCCGGTTGGCCAGCCGGGTGAGGTGGTCGGTGTAGGCCATGCGCTCGAGCTCGCGCTCGCGGCGGCGGCGGGTGGTGACGTCGCGCAGGTAGAGCACGCGGCGGCCGCTGCCGGGCCGCTCGGAGGAGGTGGCCTCCAGCTCGCGGGACCCCCCGTCGGCGCCGAGGACGCCGAAGTGCAGCGGCGGGCCCTCCCCGGCCGGGAGGCCCTCGGTCGCGGTGCGCACGGAGGCGCGGTCCTCGGGGCGGACGACGTGGAGCAGCGAGACGTCGCCGTCCCCGTCGATGCCGAGCAGGGTGCGGGCGGCGGGCGAGGTGAACAGCAGCCGGTACCGGGCGTCCATGATCGCGATGCCGTCGGAGCTGGCCTCGACGAGCTCGCGGAAGTCTTCCTCGCTGCGCACCAGGTCCTCGGTCATGCGGCCGTCCTCGCGGATGCGCAGCACCAGCCGGAGCGCCATGAGCGCGAAGATGACGCCGCAGCCGATCTCGGCGGCCGACGACAGCACCTGGTCGTTGGCCAGCGCCAGGCCCAGCGCGACCGGCAGGCCGGACATGGCGATCACGACCAGCGACATCCCGGCGGCGCCGACCACGGGGGCCGCGGCGCGGGCGCTGCGGTCGGCGCCGCCCAGCGGCGCGCGGTGGATGGCCAGCGCCGAGAACATCAGGGCGAGGGCGACGGCGGTGTCGGAGGCCGCCGTCCACAGCGGGGACGGCGCCACGATCGCCATGGCCTCGCACGCCGCGGCGGCCGCCTGCGCGGTGACCGAGGCGATCATCATGGTCGCCGCGCGACGCAGGCCGCCGGTGGAGACGGTGCAGCACGCGCCGGCGCCGCCGAGCATGACGGCGCCGTAGCCGCCGTAGGCGAGCACCAGCGAGCGCAGGTCCTCCGGCGCCCCGACCGGGTTGACGAACGGCGTCCGCAGCACCTCGGTCATGACCAGCAGCGCGGTGGTGGTGAGCAGCCCGTCGACGACCAGGGCCGTCCACCGGGTGCGGATGACCCGCCGGGCGAGCAGGGCGCAGGTGACCAGCGGCGAGGTGGCGCCGACCAGCACGACGACGTCGTCGGCACCGAAGCCGTCGAGGGCGGGGCCGGGGAAGGCGCCGGCCAGGTACTGGCCGACGGCGAAGCAGACCAGGCCGACCAGCAGCGGCCACCAGGGGCCGGTGGCGCGGCGGTCCATGAGCCGGATCCGGCCCAGCACCATCGAGGCGCTGCTGAGGGCGACCGAGCCGAGGACGAGCTCGTCCCACTGCATGCCGGTGCCGTCGGGGGCGCTGAACGGGACGGCCAGCGCCAGGCCGAGCAGGCCGAGCGCCAGGGTCCAGCGGAGCCGGCGGGGCAGGTCGCGGAGCGCGGTCACGGCGCGACCACCTCCGGTCCCTGCAGCGCACCGGCGGCGAGCCGCACGCCGGCGGCGAGCGCGTCGGCCTCGAGCGGGCGGGAGAGCAGGAAGCCCTGCAGGTAGCGGTGCCCCATGTCGCGGAGCAGCGCGAGCGTGGCCGGGGTGGTCACGCCCTCGACGATGACCGGCAGGCCGAGGCTGGTGCCCAACTGGAGCACCGCCCGGCACATGGCCCGGCGGGACGGGTCGTGCTCGACGCCGGCCAGGAAGTACTGGTCCATCTTCAGCACGTCGAGGGGCATGCCGACCAGGTAGGCCAGCGAGGACCAGCCGGTCCCGAAGTCGTCGACGGCGATGCGGACGCCGATCCGGCGCAGCACGCCGAGGTCCTCGATCACGTGCGCGTCGTCGAGCAGCACCGACTCGGTGATCTCGACGAGCAGCCGGGCGGGGGACAGGCCGCTGTCCTCCAGCGCCGCGAGCACGTCGGGCACCAGGTCGCCGCTGCGCACCTGGCGGGCGGAGACGTTGACGGCCACCGACAGCTCGGCGTCGCCGAGGGCGGCGACGGTGCGGCAGGCCTCGAGCAGCACCCAGCGGCCGATGTCGACGATCAGCGGGGACTCCTCGGCCAGCGGCACGAACTCGACGGGGGAGACGTCGCCGAGGACGGGGTGCCGCCAGCGCAGCAGCGCCTCGACCGAGACGGTGCGCTGCAGGAGGGCGTCCACCACGGGCTGGAAGACCAGCCGCAGCTCGCCGCGGTCCAGGGCGCCGTCGAGGTCGGCGTGCAGGACGCCGCGCCGGTCCTGCTCGGCCCGCAGGGCGTCGTCGTAGCGGTGGACGGAGCCGGCGCCGCAGCGGCGGGCGCTGCGCAGCGCCAGGTCGGCGCGGCGCAGGGTCTCGCCGGGGTCGACGTCGGGGGTCAGCGAGCCGACACCGGCGACGGCGGTGAGCGGCACGGTGGCAGTGGAGGTGGACAGCCGGCCGACGGTGGCGACCAGGCGGGCGGCGAGGACCTCGGCGTCGGTGATCGTGCCCTGCACGAGGACGACGAAGTCGCCGTCCGTGCCACGGGCCAGCCAGTCCTCGGCGCGCAGGGCACGGCTGAGGTGGGAGGTGAGCGCGCGGAGCACGGTCGCCTCCTCGCCCGGGGGAAGCGTCTCGGAGCGGCTGACGCCGATCTGGGCCATGGCGTAGCTGCGGTCGCGCGGGCCGCGCTGCAGCAGGCCGAGGCGCCGGATGAGCGCGGTCCGGTTGGGCAGGCCGGTGACCGGGTCGGTGAGCGCGAGCTCGAGGAGCTCGGAGTCGGCGCCGGGGGCAGGGGCGCTCGGGCTCACGTCGCGGCAGTGCAGCACCAGCGCACCGACGTCGGGGTGGACGCTGCTGCGGACCGGCGTGCGCACCGAGTTCTGGCTGCGCCGCAGGGCGCCCGCGAACCGCTGCTGGCGTCGCCAGAGGACGACCTGCACCGTCAGCACGACGGCGAGGCCGCACGCGACGAGCACGGCGGTGGTCACCTGGTTGTTGTCGGTCCAGCCGCGGGTGCCCTGCAGCGCGCCCCGCGCCGTCCTCACCCCTTGGGGGCAGCGGGGGCCTGCTCGGGCGCGGGTGCGGTGATCGGCGTCACCGGCCTAGCGTTCCGTGCCGTGGACGACGGGATCGGGATCCGGCCGGCGACGGCGGACGACGCCGCGACGATCGCCGGGATCTACGCCCACTACGTCGAGCACAGCGTGGCGACCTTCGACCTCGAGTCGCCGGACGCGGCCTGGTGGACGGCGAAGCTCGCCGACCTGGCCGCCGCCGGATGGCCGTTCCTCGTCGCCGAGGCGGACGGTGAGCTGCTCGGGTTCGCCTACCTCGCGCCGTGGCGGGTCAAGCCCGCGTACCGGCAGACGGTCGAGGACACGATCTACCTCGCGCCCGGGCGCACGGGGCGCGGCACCGGGCGGGCACTGCTCGGCGCGCTGCTGGAGCGGGGGCGGGCCGTCGGGGTGCGCCAGGTGATCGCGGTGGTCACCGACAGCGGCGACCCGTCGTCGGTGCGCCTGCACGGGGCCAACGGGTTCGTCGAGGCGGGGCGGTTGCGCGCCGTCGGCTTCAAGCACGGCCGCTGGCTGGACACCCTCCTGCTGCAGGCCGACCTGACCTGACGCGCGGCCAGTTCCCATCGGGGCGACCACGGGGTGCCCCGATGGGAACTGTGACGGCTCGGACGCGGTGCGTCCCTCTCGTCCCACGCGCCCCAACCGCAGGGCATCCGGCCTGGTGGGGCCGTAGCTTCGTCCCCTGCGACGAAGGGGGACGCCATGGAGCACGTGCACCAGCACCAGCCGGCCGAGGCCGTGCGCCGCTACCTCTCGATCGGCTTCTGGCTCTGCGCCGCCTGCGCGGCCGCCGCGCTGGGCCTGGATCTCGACGGCGACGTGCTGGTGTGAGCCCCGGTCGCTGACGCCCGCGCGCCGACTGCGCACTCGACCGGTCGGGCGGCCGCCGCGGATGGGTGCTGACCCTCAGTGCCGCCCGGCCGGGACGGAACTGCGCAGGCGTCCGTCCTGGATCTCCACGACCTGATCCACCGCGGTCAGGTGGGAGCGGTCGTGGGTGACCAGGACGGTGGCGGCCCCCTGCCGGTGGGTGAGGGTGGTGAGGAGATCCAGGATCGCCGCACCCCGTTCCTGGTCCAGGGCGCTGGTGGGCTCGTCGACCAGCAGCACGGCCGGCTCGTTCATCAGCGCCCGCGCGATGTTGATGCGCTGCCGCTGGCCGCCGGAGAGCTGGTGCGGCCGGCGGTCGGCCTGCCCGGTGAGCCCGACCGCCGCCAGGAGCTCCAGCGCGCGGCCCCGTGCGGTCCGGGGGGAGCGACCGTCGAGGGAGGCGATCACCTGGAGCTGCTCGGCGGCGGTCAGCGACGGCAGCAGGTTGGGTTGCTGGAAGACCATGCCGATCCGGGTGCGGCGCAGCTCGGTCAGCCGGTGGCGGCTCATCCCGGTGGTGTCGGTGCCCGCGATGACGACCGAGCCGCTGTCCGGGCTGATGAGCGTCGCCGCGACGGCCAGCAGGCTGGACTTGCCGGAGCCGGACGGGCCGACGAGGGCGGTGATGGTGCCGGCCGGCACGTCCAGGTCGACGCCGTCCAGGGCGGTCAGGCGGGCTCCGCCGTCGGGGTAGGTGAGGGTGACATCGGTCAGGTGCAGGCTCATCGGGCACTTCCCAGGGCGGTCAGCGGGTCGACGGAGGTGATCCGTCGGATGGACAGGGCTGCGCCGGCGACGCCGAGCGCGATCATGACCAGCGCCGGGCCGGCGACGGTGCCGAGGTCGAGGACGAACGGGACCGCGCCGCCGAGGGCGGCGCCGGCGGTGACCGCGATCGCGGTGCCGACGACGGTGCCGAGCACGAGCAGCACGACCGCCTGGCCGAGCGCGTCGCGCAGCAGGTAGCCGGTGGACGCGCCCAGCGCCTTGAGGACGGCGATGTCGCCGCTGCGCTGGATCGTCCAGACGGTGAAGAAGGCCCCGATCACCAGGGCGGAGATCGCGAACAGGAAGCCGCGCATCACCTGCAGGGAGCCGTTCTCGGAGGTGAACGAGCCGATCGCCGACAGGGCGTCGTCGCGGCTGACCGTCGTCGTCCCGAGTGCGGCGTCGGCGGCGGCCAGGTCGGCTGCAGCGGTGGTGGTGAGCGCGACGACGGTGGCGCGGGCCGCGCCCTCGCCCGGCTCGCGGGTGAGCTGCTGGAAGTCGTCCAGGCTGGTCCAGATGACCGGCATGTGGCTGTAGGAGGCGTCGCCGGCGACGTCGGCGACCCGCAGGTCCTGCCCGGCGAGGGTGACGGTGTCCCCCGCCCGCGCGTCGAGCGCGTCCGCGGCCGTGGTCGACAGCACGACGGCGCCGTTCCGGACCTGCCCGCCCGACGGGGCCAGGCGGGAGCCGGGCTGCACCCCGAACGCGGCCACGCCGGCCGTCCGCTCGGAGGTCTGCGCGCGGGTGGGAACGATGCCCAGCGGCTCGGCGGTGATGACCCCGGGCACCTGAGCCCACGCGGTCCACGTGCCGGCGTCGACGTCGGAGACGGGAAAGGAGATGCCCTCCCCGTCGATGGGCGCGGTGAACGCGAGGTGGTCGGCCGGCAGGTCGGTGATGGCGGAGGTGTTGGCCCGGGCCAGGCCGGCGGTCAGGCCGGACACCAGCCCGACCAGCACCGTGATGAGGACGACCACGGCGCCCATGAGGACGAAGCGCCCCTTGGCGAACCGGAGGTCTCTCCAGGCGACGAACACGGGTTCCGCTCTCCTTGCACCAGGTGCCGGGCGGGGTGCCCGGCAACTGCATCCAGCCTCGCCGCGGAGGCGGGTCCCGGGCATCGCGCTGCGGAACCATCCGGGCTGGCCGGGAGGTGCACGACCTTCTCCGACTTTCGATGGATGCGGCGCCCGCGTGCGCCCCTAGCCTGGAGCTGCCATGGCCCTTCCTTCTCCCGTTCCGGTGCAGCCGGTGCTGCGCGCCTGCCTGCACCTGCTCGTGGTCGGGCTGCTGGCGCTCGCCGCGGTACGGGCCGTCGCCGGGGACGCCCCGCACGCCGGTGCGATCGCGGCCACCGCGGTCGTCGTGGGCCTGATCTACGCCATCGGGCCGGTGCTGCCGCCGCTGCGGCGTTCGGCAGCGGCCGCGGCCGCCTGGTTGACGGTCCTGGGCATCGGCTGGCTGGTGCTCCTGTACTGGACACCGGACGGCATCTGGCTGGCCTTTCCGCTGTTCTTCCTCCAGCTCCACCTGCTGCCCGTGCGCTGGGGCCTGACCGCCGTCGCGACCACGACCGTCGCGGCGATCGCCGGGTTCGCGTGGCACCGGGACGGCCTCACCCCGCCGATGGTCGTCGGCCCGGTCCTGGGTGCAGCCGTCGCGGCGGCCACCGTGCTCGGCTACCAGGCGCTGTACCGGGAGAGCGAAGCGCGCCGGCGGCTGATCGACGAGCTCACGTCGGCCCGCGCCGACCTGGCGGCCGCCGAGCACGCGGGCGGGGTGCTGGCCGAACGCGAGCGGCTCGCCCGGGAGATCCACGACACCCTCGCCCAGGGCCTGTCCAGCATCCAGTTGCTGCTGCGCGCCGCGGAGCGTGCGCTCCCCGGCCGGCCGGACAGCGCCCTCGGTCACGTCCAGCAGGCCCGCCGGGCTGCCGTCGACAACCTCGTCGATGCGCGCCGCTTCGTCCGGGACTGGACTCCGCTGGGCCTGGAGGTGGCCGGCTCGCTGCCCGCCGCGCTCGAGCAGCTGTGCGCGTCCACCGCCGATGCCTCCGGGCCGGCCGTGCACGCCGCCATCTCCGGGGTCCCGATCGAGCTGCCGTCGGCCCAGGAGGGCGCGCTGCTGCGCATCGCGCAGGCGGCGCTCGCCAACGCCGTCCAGCACGGGCGGCCGTCGCACGTCGAGCTGACGCTGAGCTACATGGGTACCGACGTGGCCCTCGACGTCGTCGACGACGGCGTCGGGTTCGATCCCGAGCTGGTCGCACCGCCGGGCCAGGGGGCGGACGGAACCGGATTCGGCCTGGCCGCCATGCGCGCCCGTGCCCGCGCGCTGGGCGGCACGCTGGTCGTCGAGTCCGCGCCCGGCGAGGGGACGGCGGTCGCGGCCACCCTCCCGGTCCCTGCGGTCCCCGTGCGGGACGTGCCGGCATGACCGCGAGGTCCGTCCGGCTGCTGCTCGCCGACGACCACCCCGTGGTCCGCGCCGGCCTGCGCGCGGTCCTGGAGGGTGAACCGGACTTCGAGGTCGTCGCCGAGGCGGCCACCGCCGAGCGCGCCGTCGAGCTCGCGGCCGAGCTCGACGTCGACGTCGTCCTCATGGACCTGCAGTTCGGCAGCGGCATGGGCGGCTCCCAGGCCACGGCCCTCATCACCGCCCGCTCCGACCCGCCGCGGGTGCTGGTGCTGACGACCTACGACACCGACGTGGACATCCTCGCCGCGATCGAGGCCGGTGCGACCGGCTACCTGCTCAAGGACACCCCGCCGGACGAGCTCGCCGACGCGGTGCGGACGGCCGCCGCGGGCAGGTCGGCGCTCGCTCCGGAGATCGCCCAGCGGCTGATGGACCGCGTGCGGCGGCCGGCGGAGACGCTCACCCTCCGGGAGATCGAGGTCCTGCAGCTGGTGGCGGACGGCCTGTCGAACCAGCAGATCAGCGAGCGGCTGTTCCTCAGCCAGGCCACCGTGAAGTCCCACCTCGTGCACGTCTTCAGCAAGCTCCGCGTCGACTCGCGGACCGCTGCCGTCGCCGCCGCCACGGCTCGGGGCCTCATCCGCCGATGAGTCGGCGAGGGGGCGCCGTGGCGGGGAGGGCGCGACGTCGCCTGACCCGCCCGGGTGGTGTGCCGCGCCCGCGCGGCAGGATGACCGGGTGCTCCGCTGGTTCGTCGCCCTGGTCGCGGGCGCGGTGCTGTCGGCCTTCGCCGCGCTGCTGCTGAACGGGCAGTACCGGGTGGAGGGCGAGGTGCTGCTCGCCCTGTCGGAGGACCACGGCATCCACCGGGGTGACCTCCTGGTGGCGGGCGGCTGGCTGATCGGCCTGATCGCGATCGGGATGCTGCTGTTCGAGCCGCCCCGAAAGTAGCGGAGCCGTCGTCGCGCCGAGCGCCGGATCCGGTGGCAGCATGGCCGGGGTGAAGACGTGGCTCGACAGCTGGCCGGTGTACCGGCAGCTCACCGGCGCGGATCCGTTCGGGCGCGGCAGTGCCGCACGCAGCAAGGCGACCGACGCGACGGTCTCGCGCACGGCCAGCGCCGACAGGGTGGTGAAGAGCGTCTGCCCGTACTGCGCCGTCGGCTGCGCGCAGAACGTGTACGTGAAGGACGAGAAGATCGTCCAGATCGAGGGCGACCCGGACTCACCGATCAGTCGCGGCCGCCTGTGCCCGAAGG
>JBBSKB010000017.1:0-38780 GCA_038256725.1 Mycobacteriales bacterium
CCAAGCTCCGCGCCGGGCGGCTGCTGTGGGCCCGGCTGGTCAAGGAGGCCGGCGCGCAGAACCCGAAGTCCCTGGCGCTGCGCACGCACTCGCAGACCTCGGGCTGGTCGCTGACGGCGCAGGACGTCTACAACAACGTCGTCCGCACCTGCCTGGAGGCCATGGCCGCCACCCAGGGGCACACCCAGTCGCTGCACACCAACGCCCTCGACGAGGCGCTGGCGCTGCCGACCGACTTCTCCGCCCGGATCGCCCGCAACACCCAGCTGCTGCTGCAGCAGGAGTCGGGCACCACGCGGGTCATCGACCCGTGGGGCGGCTCCGCCTACGTCGAGAAGCTGACCTACGACCTGGCCCGCCGCGCGTGGGCGCACATCCAGGAGGTCACCGAGGCCGGCGGCATGGCCCAGGCCATCGACGAGGGCATCCCGAAGCTGCGCATCGAGGAGGCCGCGGCCCGCACCCAGGCGCGCATCGACTCCGGCCGCCAGCCGGTCATCGGCGTCAACAAGTACCGGGTCGACGCCGACGAGGCCATCGACGTGCTCAAGGTCGACAACGCCGACGTGCTGGCCCAGCAGAAGGCCAAGCTCGAGGAGCTCCGGGCCTCCCGCGACGCAGGGGCGGTCACCGAGACGCTGCGCCGGCTCACCGATGCCGCGCGCGCCGCGGCCGAGGGACGGCGGGAGAGCGGGCTGGAGCACAACCTGCTCAAGCTCGCCGTCGACGCCGCCCGCGCGAAGGCCACCGTCGGCGAGATCTCCGACGCCCTCGAGGAGGTCTACGGCCGGCACGCCGGGCAGGTGCGCACCATCTCCGGCGTCTACCGCGACGAGGCGATGGCCGGGCACAAGGCCGGAGAGGACAGCCCCATGGAGGAGACCCGCCGCATGGCGGAGGAGTTCGCCGACGCCGAGGGGCGCCGTCCCCGCATCCTGGTCGCCAAGATGGGCCAGGACGGCCACGACCGCGGCCAGAAGGTCATCGCGACCGCGTTCGCCGACCTCGGCTTCGACGTCGACGTGGGCCCGCTGTTCCAGACGCCCGACGAGGTCGCCCGCCAGGCGGTGGAGGCCGACGTGCACGTCGTCGGCGTCTCCTCGCTCGCAGCCGGGCACCTCACGCTCGTCCCGGCGCTGAAGACCGCGCTGGCCGAGCTCGGTGCCGACGACGTCCTGATCGTCGTCGGCGGCGTCATCCCGCCCGACGACGTCCCGACGCTCAAGGAGATGGGTGCCGCGGCGGTCTTCCCGCCCGGCACGGTCATCGCCGAGGCGGCGCAGGAGCTGCTGCACACCCTGTCCGAGCGTCTGGGTCACTGATGGGCCCCGACGAGGGGGCAGAAATGGCCATTTCTGCCCCTCGGGGCCGAGTGGTCGACGTCCCCGCGCTCGTCGAGGGGGTGCTCGCGGGCGACCGGCGGGTGATCGCGCGCGCCATCACCCTGGTCGAGTCGCGGCGAGGGGACCACCGCGAGCGGGCGCAGGAGCTGCTCGTCGAGCTGCTGCCGCACGCCGGAGGAGCGCGCCGCGTGGGCATCAGCGGTGTCCCCGGCGTGGGCAAGTCGACGTTCATCGACCAGCTCGGCATGACGCTCACCGCTACCGGCTCGAAGGTGGCGGTGCTCGCCGTCGACCCGTCGTCGGCCCGCTCGGGCGGGTCGATCCTCGGCGACAAGACCCGCATGTCCCGGCTCGCGGTCGACCCGGCGGCGTTCATCCGCCCGTCGCCGACGTCGGGGACCCTCGGAGGCGTCGCGCAGGCGACCCGCGAGTCGATGGTCGTGGTGGAGGCCGCGGGCTACGACGTCGTCCTCGTGGAGACCGTCGGCGTCGGCCAGTCGGAGATCACCGTCGCCGAGATGGTCGACTCCTTCCTCTTCCTCACCCTGGCCCGCACCGGCGACCAGCTGCAGGGCATCAAGCGCGGCATCCTCGAGATCGCCGACGTCATCGCCGTGAACAAGGCCGACGGTGACGGCGCACCCGGTGCGCGCAAGGCCGCCCGCGAGCTGGCGCAGGCGATCCGGATGCTGCGCGGTCACGGCGAGACCTGGGACGTGCCGGTGCTCACCTGCGCCGGCCTCACCGGGGACGGCATGGACGAGGTCTGGGCCAAGCTGACCGAGCACCAGGACCGCATGGAGGCCTCGGGGGAGTTCGCCGAGAAGCGCCGCACCCAGCAGGTCCGCTGGACCTGGCAGCTGGTCCGGGACGGCCTCGAGCACGCGCTGCGGTCGCACCCCGGCGTCCGGGCGTCCGCACCGACCCTGGAGAAGGCGGTGCTCGCCGGCGAGCTGACACCCGCCCTGGCCGCCCGGCAGATCCGCGACACGTTCCTGGCGGCACCCGGCGAGCAGCCGGCCGGCTGACCGGCCCGGAACAGCCGAGGGTCGTGTCGACTCTTAGGCACATATCGCCCAGTAAAGCTGCGGTGACACGCAGTTGCGAGGGTGACCGTTCCGTCTCGCCGCTGGTACTTTCTGCACTTAGAACGTAGCGCTGAGTAACGCTTTTACTCGCGCCGCTAGGTGCTCCGTTCCGTCGCCACACGAGTCACAGACCCGCGTGTCCGGCGCCCGGAACGATTGCGTTCCGACCATCATTACGGCGGGCTACGGCGCCGCTACACAACAACACCGGCTGCCTGCACTGCGGACGGTCGGGCAAGGGGGACATGTGGGTCACAACGAGCGCGAGCTCCCCGACCTCAGCGTCGTGATCCCGTCCTACAACTCCGCCGAGTGGCTGCCCTCCACCCTGGAGGCCTGCGCCACCGCGCTCGCGGCCACCTCGTGGACCGCCGAGGTGCTCGTCGTGGACGACGGGTCGACCGACGGGACCGCGGACCTCATCACCTCGCTGGCCGACAGCTTCCCGGTCGCCCTGCGCGTCGTGCGCCAGGAGAACAAGGGCCGGTTCCTCGCCCGTTGGGCCGGACTCCAGGAGGCCCGGGCCGAGCAGGTGCTCCTCCTGGACAGCCGCGTCCTCCTGGGCCCGGGCAGCCTCGCCCACGTCGAGGCGGTCACGGCCGCGGACCCGCGGAAGACCGTCTGGAACGGCCACTGCGTGACCGACCCCGAGGCGCCCCTCGTCGGGCACTTCTGGGAGGTCCTCACCCACGTCTTCTGGGGCAGCTACCTCGGTGCGCCGCAGCCGGTCGAGTTCGGTCTCGAGACCTTCAACCAGCATCCCAAGGGCACGGGCGTCTTCATCGCCCCGCGCCGGCTGCTCGTCGACGCCTGCCGCGTCGCCTGGCCGACCGGCGACGCCGCCCTGGCCAGCGACGACACCAAGCTGATCCGCCACATCGCGGCGGACGTGCCGATCCGCCTGGACCCGGGCTTCCTGGCCGTCTACCGGCCGCGCGGCAACGTCCGCGACTTCGTGCGGCACAGCTTCGGCCGCGGCACCTTCCTGGTGGACAGCTTCGCCGGCACGTCGGCCGGCTGGAACGCCGCGCTCGTCGGCCTGGCCGCCGCCCCCGTCATCGGGGTGGCCCTGCTCGCCGGCCTCGTCGCCGTCCAGGCGTGGACGGTGCTGGCCCTGCTCGCCGTCCTCGCGGTCCTCGCCCTCACCGCGCCGGCCGCGCTCGCCGCGCGCCGGCACTGCCCTGCCAAGGGGCTGCGGGCCTACCTCACCTACGTGCCGGTCTTCGCCGCCCCCTACTGGGCCGGGCTGCTGCGCGGCCTGGCCGTGCACGGGCACCTGCTGCGCTCGACCCGGCGCAACCTGCCGGTCCGCACGGAGGTGACGGCGTGATCGTCTTCGTCTACGGCACCACCGCCGAGGCCATCAAGCTGGCTCCGGTCGCCCGCCGGCTCGCCGACCAGGGCGTCGACTACGAGCAGTGGCTGACCCTCCAGCAGTCGGACACCGTGCTGCGCGCGCTGCCCGGGCTGGGCCTGCCGGCGCCGGACCACGTGCTGGCCAACGGCCGGGGCGGCAAGCCCCTCGCCGGCCCCGCCGACGTGGTCGTCTGGCTCGGCCAGATCCTCGCCTGGGTGCTGCGCCACGGATGGTCCGCCCGGCGGCGGCTGCGCAGCGGCGGACGCAGCGTGCTCGTCGTCCACGGCGACACGATGACCAGCGTCGTCGGCGCCGTCCTGGCCAAGGTGCTGGGCGCGGACTGCGCGCACGTCGAGGCCGGGCTCCGCTCGGGCAACTGGCGGCACCCGTTCCCCGAGGAGCTGGACCGGCGCATCGTCGGCCGGCTCGCCGACGTCCACTACGCCCCGTCCGACGCCGCGGCCGCGGTGCTCGCCGGTCGCCGTGGGGTCGTCCCCACGGGCGCCAACACCGTCGTCGACGCGGTCCTCGACCGGGCGCCGTCGGCCAGGCCCTCGGAGACCGACCCCTACGGGCTGGTCCTGCTGCACCGCTTCGAGTTCCTGACCGCCGCCGGATTGGCCGACCGGACGCTCGCCGCGCTCCTGCAGCACGCGCCGCACCGGATGGTGCTCGTGGCCGACGACCAGGCCCGGCACGTCCTGGGCAGCCGGCTCGACGCGCTGCCCTCGGAGCTCGTCACCGTCCTGGACAAGGTCCCGCACGCGGAGTTCACCGACCTGCTCGCCGGCGCCTCGTTCGCCGTCACCGACAGCGGCGGCGTCCAGGAGGAGGCCGCGCTGCTCGGCGTCCCCACGCTCGTGCACCGCAAGGAGACCGAGCGGCAGGACGGGCTGGGCGAGAACGCCGAGCTCTCCGGCTGGGACGTCGACGTCCTCCAGCGCTTCCTGCAGGCCCACGCCGAACGGCGCCGCCCGCCCCAGACCCTGCGCATCTCACCGTCGGACATCGTCGTGAAGGACCTGATGACCCGTGAATACCACTGAGCTCACGGCGGTCTCCGTCGTCGTCCCCGCCTACCAGGAGGCCGCCAGCATCGGCCCCGCGGTGACGCGCCTGGCCGAGGTCCTCGACGGCACCGGCCGGCCCTACGAGATCCTCGTCGTGTCCGACGGCAGCTCCGACGGGACGGCGGACGAGGCCCGCGCGCTGGGCCTGCCGCAGGTCACCGTGCTGGAGTACTTCCCCAACCAGGGGAAGGGCTACGCGCTCCGGTACGGCTTCCGGCACGCGACCAACCCGCTGGTCGCGTTCATGGACGGCGACCTGGACCTGCACCCCTCGGTGCTCCCCGGCTTCTTCGACCGGCTGGATGCCGATGTCGCCGACGTCGTCGTCGGCTCGAAGGTGCACCCGGAGTCGGCCGTCAGCTACCCGCTCGTCCGGCGCGTGGCCAGCCGCACCTTCCGCACCCTCACCCGCCTCGCGCTCGGCGTGGACCTCGGTGACACCCAGACCGGGATCAAGGCGATGCGCCGGTCGGTCGCCGCCCCGGTCATGGCCGACCTCCGGGTCTCCGGCTTCGCCTTCGACCTCGAGATGATGTGCTGGCTGGTCGAGACCGGCGCCCGCGTCCAGGAGGCGCCCGTGGTGCTGGACTACGAGTTCACCAGCCGGATCGGTGCCGGCTCGGTGTGGGAGGCGCTGCGCGACCTGCGCACCGTCGCCTCGCACAGCCGGGCCCGCCGCCAGGCCGCCGCCCGCGCCGCCCGGGTCACCGCCGCCCCGGTCGCCGCACCCGCCCCCGCCCCCGCGCTCGCCCTCGTCGAGCCGCTCGCACCGGCCGCACAGGCCGCCCCGGCCGCGCGGGCCGGGCAGATCGCCTCCGTCCTCCCGCTGCCCACCCCGCGCGCCCGCGCCGAGCGGGCCGGCGAGATGCTGCCCCGGGCGGCGATCCGGTGACCGCCGTGCAGTCCGACGTCGCAGCCCAACGGGCACCGGTGACCCTGCAGGCGGTCCGGGCCGAGGCCGTGGTCCCGGCCGAGGCCGGCGCCGTCGAGGAGCAGCCCGTGTCGTCCCGCCAGATGTCGCTGGGCTACCTCCGCCGGCACGCCTGGCCGCTCATCTCGGTCGGTGGCCTCGCGGCGATCGGTATCGCCTCCACGTCGGGCTTCCACGTCGTCACCGGCCGTGGCCTGGGCCCGGCCGGGTTCGGGCTGCTGGCCGCCTTCCTGGCCATCGTCAACATCGCCAGCATCGGCGCCTCGGCGCTGCAGAACTCCGTCGCCGTGGTCACCGCGGCGGCCCTCGCCTCGCCGGCGGACGCCTCCCCGCGCCGTCGTCTCGACGGCGCGACGGTCGAGGCGCTCGTGCTCGGGAGCGGCTTCGCCGGCGCGATCGTGCTGGCCTCCCCGCTGCTCGCCGACGCCCTCGACACCAGCCGGCTGGCGGTGAACCTCGCGGCGCTCACGATCGTGCCCAGCTTCCTGTTCAGCGTCGCGCTCGGCCGCCTGCAGGGCGCCGGCAAGGCCCGGCTCGTCTCCGGCTACTCCACCGCCTCCCAGGTGCTCCGGCTGCTCCTGGCCGTCGCCGCCCTGGCCGCCGGTCTCGGAGCGGTCTCCATCGTGGTCGCGGTGCTCGTGGCGATCGTCGCCGTCGCGGTGCTCGCCGGCTGGCACACCCGGGACGTCCAGGTCCAGGGCAACGGCGCCTTCTCGCGCAAGAGCACCGTCCTCATGCTCATCACGCTGTCGTTCGCCTGGCTGACGAACATCGACGTCGTGCTCGTCCGCATCTACAGCGTCGACGACGCCTCCGGCGCCTTCGCCGCCGCGGCCGTGCTGGCCAAGATGGGCCTGCTGGTGCCCACGGTGCTCTCGCTCTACCTGCTGCCGCGGTTCGTGTTCCGCGGCGCCGACGCCGGCGCGGTGCGCTTCGGGGTCAACATCGTGCTGGCCACCGTGCTCGCCAGCGGCCTGGTCCTGGCCGCGGTGGTCGCGCTCGCCGGCGACCTGCTCGTGTCCATCCTGTTCGGCTCCGGCTCGGGCTACGGTCCCGCGGCCGCGCTGCTGCCCTGGATGACCGTCGCCTACCTGCCGTGGGCCCTGGCCCAGGGGCTGCTCATCAACCACACCGCCCGCGCGTCGTCCCGCGCCGTGGTCGTCCTCCTCCTGGCCGGCGTGCTGCAGTGGGCCGCGGCCACGATGCTGCTCCCGGACCTCCGCGCCATGATCGTGGCCATCGGGATCGTCGGCGTGGCCACGGCCGCGGCGCTGTTCGTCCTGGACCGCGCGGACGTCGCCCGGGAGGCCAGGCGTGGGTGAGCCGGCCGGCTCCACGGCGGTCCTGGGGGACCGTCCCGACGTGACCGACGAGCTGCTGGGCACCACCGATCCGGACGAGCCGGAGGCGCGCGGACGCCGCCTGCGGAACACGGGCTGGGCGCTCTCCGGAGCCGCCGTCCTCGGTGTCGGCTACATCCCGGCCGCGCGGGTCCCGATCATCGCCGACGACTTCCAGGCCCTCCAGGAGACGTTCGCGATCACCGACGGCAGCCTCTGGGAGGCGTTGACCTTCGGGTTCTCGGCGGGCCAGCAGGCCGGCCACTCGAACCCGGTCGGTCAGACGCTCGGGGCGCTGTACCACTACCTGGCGTACTGGCTGAGCGCCTCGTTCGGCGTCTCGCCGCAGTACTACGACGTCCTGGCCACGCTCGCGATGATCGCGCTCGGTGTCGCCGGTGCCGCCTCGGCGGTCGTCTGGGGCCTGAGCCGGCTGCCCGCTCTCCGGGTGACGTTCTGGCCCACCTTCGCCCTGCTGGCGGCCGTCACCGCGGCCACCCTCCAGCTGCACGTGCCCTGGTCCGACGACCCGGTCGTCTCCTACGGACCCGCGGGCTGGGGCTCGACCGCCATCGGGTTCTGGATGATCGCCTGGGCGCTGCGCGCGGTCGCCCCCGGCATGCGGGACACCCGCTCGATCGTGATCTGCTCGGTGCTCGGCGTCGTCGCGGTCTGGTACTACGAGATGCTCGTCGGCGCCGTCGCGGCGGTCGCCGTCGCGCTGGTGCTCACCGCCCTCACCGCGGTCGACCGGGTACAGGTCCGGGGGCGCTGCCTGGTGCTGATGGGCACCGCCGTGGCGCTGCCCGCGGCGATGTTCGTGGCCGGCCGCGTGCTGCTCGCCGTCCCCTCCGAGGAGGCCGGTTACGGCGGGACGACGCTGGC
Organism: Mycobacteriales bacterium; assembly: GCA_038256725.1. GTDB lineage: Bacteria > Actinomycetota > Actinomycetes > Mycobacteriales > Geodermatophilaceae > Blastococcus. The sequence goes on from JBBSKB010000017.1 coordinate 8,015, forward strand.
CCTGGGCCGGGCAGGGGTCTCCGCGTGGGGCAACGGCATGCTCGGCGCCCTCCCCGGAGGCGGCTGGGGCTACCTCACCGAGACGGCCGGTTCGCCCGCCCTCGACTGGGACTCCCTCCACCTCGGGGCCGGGCTGGTGCTCCTCGTCGGGGCCATCGGGTTCGCCTGGGTCCGCTCCACCGGGCTCCTCGGCCTCCGCGGCGACGTCGTCGCGCCGGTCCCCGACGAGCGGCTGCCCGCATGGCGGAGCCCCTGGCTGGTGCCCGTCGCCACCCTGCTGACCTTCTGGGCTGTCGCGACCGCGACCCACGCGATGACCGTCAAGTACAGCGAGAAGATGGCCCGCCCCGGCCAGGTGTACCTCTCCTACGCGGTCGGCATCATCTGCGTCGCGGCCCTGATCGTGCTGGCGCTGGTGGCTCTGCGACGTCGCCGTGCGGCCCGGCTGCTCGTCGTCGGCCTCCCGTTGCTCGGCGCCTTCGTCCTCGGCCAGGTCACGCTCAACACGACGCTGGCCGACATCACGCAGTCGAACTACCCGATCAACGCCCAGCTGGTGGCCCAGTCCGCCGACGGGGACGTCCCGGAGGTCGTGCGCTGCGGGACGCTGTTCGACTGGATGACCAAGCAGGGCTGGCCGGAGTACTACCTGGTGGCCGTCCGCGACGGCGTCCAGGAGAACTACGAGCGCATGTACGGCGAGCCGTTCTGCGCGGAGCTGGACGAGCGCACCGGCTGACCCACCGCAGCGCTCAAGTCGGCGCCCTGCGAGGCCGATGGTAAGGCGTTGCCGTCTGTCTGGAGTCCTCCCGTGTCGTTCGCCCAGCGGGCCCACCGCACCGGTGCGCTCGTCCTCGCGCTGCTCGCCGTGTCCGTGTCCGTGCTGTCGCCGGCGTCCCCTGCCCGGGCCGAGGTCGCCCCCGAGGACGCCCTCGCGGTACCCGCCGGGAGCACCGTCGTCGGTGAGCTGGTGCAGGCGTGGCCCGAGTTCGACGGGCCCGCCGAGCAGGCCGAGCGCGATCCGTTGAGCTGGATCGCGACCGAGGACGGCGGCACCGTCCGCATCGACACCGAGGCCGCCGAGCGCCTGCCGCTGGGCGCCACCGTCGAGGTCACCGTCGGGGCGCAGGTGCCGGACGAGGCCACCGAGGAGCTCGGCCTCGCCCCCGCCCACGAGGTCCTCACGGCGGAGGTGCTGGCGCCGGCCGACGCCCCGACGGTGTCGCCTGCGGTCGGGCCGTACACCAACGAGGTGGTCGTGGTGCTCGTCCAGCCGCCGGGCACCGCGCCCGACGGGATGACGGCCCAGCGCCTCGTGGACGCGCTCAACGGTCCGGTGGCCGAGTTCTGGCAGAGCGAGAGCGACGGCGCCGTCAGGGCGCACGGCTCCGCCGCGACGCCCGACTGGATCCCGACCACGGCCGGCTGCGGAGATCCGTTCGCGCTGTGGGCCGAGGTCGCGGCCCACCCGCTCGTCGGCTTCACCCGGGCCGCGGGCCGGCACCTGCTGGTCTACGTCCCCGGCTACCCGAGCCAGCAGCCCGGCTGCGCCTACGGCCTGGCCGAGATCGGGGCCGCCCGCTCGGCAGGCGGATACCTCCTCGTGCGCGGGGCCGAGACGTCGGTCATGGCCCACGAGCTGGGCCACAACTTCGGCCTGGGGCACTCCTCGGCGCTGCAGTGCGACGGGGCGGTGGACTCCGGCACCTGCCGGACCCGCGCCTACTACGACCTGTACGACGTGATGGGTGCGTCGTGGGAGCGGCTCGGATCGCTCAACGTCTTCCAGGCGGCCCAGCTGGGTGTGCTCCCGTCGGAGACGCGGGTCGACCTCTCCGCCGGCGGACGCGGCCAGACGGTCACCCTGTCGCCGGTGTCGGGCCGGAGCGGCACGCGGGCCGTCCGGCTCACCGACGCAGGCGGCCGGCAGCACTGGCTCGAGCTGCGGACGGCGAGCGGGCGGGACGGCTGGCTGGGGACGCCGGCGAGCTGGCCCGGACTCGAGGCCGGCGTGCTGCTGCGCCGGGCGGGCACCACGTCGGACACCTCGCTGCTCCTGGACGGCAGCCCGTCACGGACGGCGGGCTGGGACGGCGACGTCCGCTCGGCCCTGCCGCCCGGGGTTCCGATCAGCGTGGCGGGCGGCGACTTCGTCATCACGGTGCAGAGCCAGAACGCCACGTCCGCCGTCGTCGCCGTCACCACCCGGCAGGACGGGCTGAGCCCGATCGCGGTGGCCCGGCAGCAGGCGGGCGCGTCGCTCGGCGCGGCCCTGACCCCGGAGGCCTGCGGGCTCGCCGGCGGGGGCTGCTACCAGGTGTTCCGCTACGGCAGCATCTTCTGGTCACCGACGACCGGTGCCCACGTCGTCCAGGGCGCCGTCGCCACGCGGTGGACCTCGCTCGGCGCCGAGAACGGGGCCCTGGGCTACCCGGTGGGGGACCCGTCGTGCGGGCTGGTCGCCGGTGGCTGCGCGCAGTCCTTCCAGGGCGGGGACGTCTACTGGTCCGCGGGCACCGGTGCACGGGTGGTCTCCGGTGCCGTGGCCACCAAGTGGGCGTCCTGGGGCCGGGAACGCGGTGCTCTCGGCTATCCGGCCCAGGACCTCGCCTGCGGTCTGGTCGCCGGTGGGTGCTACCAGGTGTTCCAGTACGGCACCGTCTACTTCTCGCCCGTCGCCGGCACCACCGTGGCGAAGGGCGGCATCGGGCACACCTGGATGAGCCGGGGCGCGGAGAACGGCCGGTTCGGCTACCCGGTGGCCGACGAGGCGTGCGGGTTGCCCGCCGGCGGCTGCGCGCAGGAGTTCCAGCACGGCCGGATCTCGTGGTCGGAGAGGACCGGTGCACGGCTGATCACCGGTGCCGTCCGCGACCGGTACGCCACCCTGTCCGACGAGCGGGGGCACATGGGGTACCCGATCACCGACACCGCCTGCGGGCTGGTCGGTGGCGGGTGCTTCCAGGTCTTCCAGTACGGGTGGCTCTACTGGTCGCCGGCCACCGGCGCGTACGCCGTCAAGGGCGGGATCGGGTACACCTGGCTCGTGAACGGCGCCGAGAACGGCTCGCTGGGCTTCCCGGTGAGCGACGAGGCCTGCGGGCTGCGCGCGGGTGGGTGCTCGACGCACTTCCACGGCGGCTCGATCTACTGGTCGCCGGGCACGGGCGCGCAGATCGTCGGCGGCGCCCTCCGCGACGCCTGGACCGCCGCGGGCGCCGAGGCCGGCAGCCTCGGCTACCCGGTGGGTCCGGAACTCGCGGTCACCGGGGGACGGGCGCAGCGCTTCGAGGGCGGGACGCTGACCTGGGTACGGGACTCGGGAGTGGTCAGCCGCGCCTGACGGTCAGCCGACGAGGGGGGCCAGCTCGTCGGAGACCATCGACGCCAGGCTGCGGGCGTAGGTGGCCGTCAGGTGGTTGCCGTCCCGGTAGACGACGACGCCGCCGATCACGGCCGGGCAGGTGTCGGCGGGGCAGATCCACCGCGTCAGGTCCAGCAGCGCGACGCCGGGGGTGCCGGTCGCCGCGGTGACCTCGGGACCGTCCGCCCACAGGATCTCGTCGCGGTCCATGGCGCACCGGCTCAGCTCGTCCACGTTCGCCGCGACGCACTCGGGGACGAGCACGTCCGGGCGGGGGGTGTCGCGGATGGACACCACGGGGATGCCGGCGTCCACGAAGGGCGCCCAGGCGTCCCGGTAGCCCTCCGCCAGAAGCGGCTTGCTCTCCTCGAGCGAGGGGACCGGCCGGTCGGGCAGGGAGGCCGCGTAGCGGCTGCCCGTGACCAGCAGGGCGTTCGGCGGGTCGGCGAGCAGGGCGGCGGTCACGTTCAGGTTGTGCGCGTCGCACGGGACGTTCGGGGCGCCCTCGATGTCGACGGTCAGGGCGTTGAACGGGCACGAGCCGCGGGTGTAGACGTCCAGCCGCCAGCCGCGCTCGATGGCCGCCGCCTCGACGGCCGGGACGTACTGGTCGGCGTGGGAGTCCCCGACGAGCGCGATCGTGACGTCGCCGGTCAGGTTGCCGAACGAGCAGGGGTTCGCCGCGACCGAGCCCAGGTCGACGGCGCACTCGTGGCCGTCCAGGACGGGCACGTCACCGAAGGCGACGGTCGGGTCGGGGAAGATCACGGGGAAGGAGTCCTGCGGGGTGCCGTTGGCCTCGTCCCAGCGCAGCGCGTTGGCCCCCGGCGTCACCGACGGGTCGAAGACAGGGGCGACGGTCTCGGCGGCGGTGACCTGCTGGTGGTTCTGCACGCCGTAGCCCGCGAGCAGGGCCAGGAGGGTGCAGACCGCGCCCACGAGCAGGGCCTGGCTGCTGGATCGGCGCAGCGCGGGGGAGGCGAGCAGGGGGCGTTCCACCAGCTTCAGGCTCAGCCACGCCGGCACGACGGAGGCCGCGACGAGCAGCAGCCCCCAGCGGAGCCGGAGGTCGCCCTCGATGGTCTGGGCCGAGGCGATGATCAGCACCGGCCAGTGCCAGAGGTAGAGCGAGTAGGAGAGGCTGCCGACCCAGGTCATCGGGCGGGTGCGCAGCAGGGGGTTCTGGCGGCGGGCCTCCCCGGACAGCGCGGACCACAGCACGGCGACGGCGCCGAGGGTGGGGAGGAGCGCTGCCGAACCCGGGTACGGCGTGGCGTCGTCGAACGTCGCCGCGGCATAGACGATCGCGGCCAGCCCGGCCCAGCCCACGGCCTGGCTCAGGCGGGCGCTCGCGGGCACGAGGACCGGGAGGACGGCGAGGCCGGCGCCGAGCGCGAGCTCCCACACGCGGGTCGTCGTCACGAAGTAGGCGCGGCCTGGGTCGGACGCCGACAGGGAGATCGACCAGGCGAGCGAGGGCACCGCGATGAGCAGCAGCGGCAGGGCGAGGTGCAACCGGGAGAGCTCGGCGGGCCGCGGGGACCCGGGGCGGACCCGGCGGGCCAGCCGCACCAGACCCACCACGGCGAGGATGGCCAGCGGCCAGACGACGTAGAACTGCTCCTCCACGGCCAGGGACCAGAAGTGCTGCAGGGGGCTGGCGGCCTGGTCGCGTGCCGAGTAGTCGACCGCCCGGTCGGCGAGGTCCCAGTTGACCAGGTAGATCGAGCTCTGGATGAGGTCCCGTGCCACCTGCAGCCAGCGCTGCTCCGGCAGGAACGCGACGGTGAGCGCCGCGGTCCCGACGAGGGCGACGGCCGCGGCCGGGAGGATCCGGCGGGCGCGACGGGCGTAGAAGCCGGCCAGCGAGACGGTGCCGCGCCGCTCCAGTTCGGTCACCAGCCCCTGGGTGATGAGGAAGCCCGAGAGGACGAAGAAGACGTCGACGCCGACGAAACCGCCCGGCAGCCAGGGGAGGCCCGCGTGGTAGAGCACGACCAGGCCGACCGCGACCGCGCGCAGGCCCTGGATGTCCGCGCGGAAGGTGGTGTGCCCCGTCCCGGCCGGCGAGGGGATCGCCGGGGGCCCGGGCATCCGCGCGGTGCCGCGCTCGTCCAGGGTCTGTGCAGTCATCGGCTTCCTCAGCAGCTGTGCGGACGCCACCCGCTGCGCTGGACCGGCGGTCGCACGCGGAGGCGGCTGACGGCGCGGAGCGGCTCGTGCGACCCCCGCGCCACTCACCGTGCGTCACGACGAGTGTGCATCGAGTGTTGCACGCCTGGGCCCGTCTCCGGCTGCGCGCGAGGGCGCGTCGGACCCCTCCGTCACATCCGCCCCAGCCGCCCTCCAAGGGCGGCCGGGGCAGATGCCGAGGGTCAGCCGAAGGTCACCGTCCCGTCGGTGGTCCAGGTCGCCGTCCCGCCCTCGAAGCGCTGCGTGCTCCCGGTGGCGGTGGTCTGCTTCTTCCCGGTGGGGTAGCCCCACCAGCCGTTCTCCAGACCCGCGGCCAGCCAGGCGTCCCGGATGGGACCGTCGACGGCGAAGGCGCCGAAGGCCGGTGCGTAGTACACCGAGCCGTTCTCGAACAGCTGGAAGCAGCCGTTCGCCCGCAGGCCGCAGGACTCGTCGGACACCGGGTAGGCCATTTCGCCGTTCTCGGCGCCCAGCAGCATCCAGGTGTGGCCGAGACCGCCCTTGGCGATGTACGCGCCCCCGGGTGCCTGGTAGATGGTCCCGTACTGGAAGACCTGGTAGCAGCCGCCGCGGACGAGCCCGCACGCCATCTTCATCGTGGGGTAGCCCAGGATGCCGCGCTCGCGGCCCACGGCGTCGTACTTGTCCCGGGTGGGGCCGCTCACGACCTGGGCGCCGGTGGAGGCCGACCAGAAGATGCTGCCGCGCTGGAAGTCCTGGGCGCAGCCGCCGCCGGGGAGGCCGCACATCTCGTCGCCCACCGGGTAGCCGAGGGGACCGTTCTCGGCCCCGCCGCTCATCCAGGTGTAGCCGATGCCGCCCTTGGCGACGTACGTGCCGGCGGCGGGCGCGGTGTAGACCGTGCCGTACTGGAAGATCTGGTAGCAGCCGCTGTCGATCAGGCCGCAGGCGCGGTCCGTCGTCGGGTAGCCGAGCGCGCCGTTCTCGCGGCCGAGCGCCCCCCACTTGGTGGACATCTCGCCCGTGACGATGCGTGCGCCGGTGCCGGCGGTCCAGTGGACGAGACCACGCTGGAAGGGCTGGTAGCAGCCACCGTCCCGCAGGCCGCAGCCCTGGTCGCCCACGGGGTAGCCGAGCGCCCCGTTCTCGGCCCCGGTCGAGAGCCACTTGCTCCCGACGGTGCCGTGCACCGCGGAGGCACCGGTCGTGGGGGTCCAGTACATGGTCCCGCGCTCGAAGAGCTGGTAGCAGCCGCCGGCGGCCAGCCCGCAGTTCGCGTCCGAGAGGGGATAGCCCAGCGTTCCCCATTCCCGGCCGAGGGCACCCCACTTCTCCTGGATGGCGCCGCTGACGCTCCACGCGCCGGTGCCCGGCGTCCAGTAGATGGTGCCCTTCTGGAACACCTGGAAGCAGCCGCCGTTCGCCAGGCCGCACAGGTAGGGGGACTGGACGGTGCCGAGGCTGCCGCCCTGACCGCCGAGGCTCTGGTACTTCGCGTACAGGGCCGCGCCCTCCGAGGACTGCGTGGACCCGAACCAGTCGGTGAAGTAGTTCCAGAAGTTGCGGTTGCCGTAGGAGGAGCAGCCGTCCCCGGTGCCGTAGCCGGCGTTGAGCGCCGCCTGGTTCGGTCGGTAGGGCGTGTAGATGTACAGGCCCGCGGTCGCCTGGTTGGCGATGTAGACCGTGGAGCTACCGCACCCGCCGTTGGGATGCCACCCGATGATGTTGTTGCGCCCGGCCTTGTACTGGTAGTTCCCCGGGACGGCGGCGTAGCGCTGGTACTGCCAGGCCGAGCGGTACAGCTGGTTCTGCAGCCCGGCGTAGGTGGGGTCGCACCCGCCGTTGGCGGTGTCGGGGCAGGCGTAGCCGGCGGCGCGCTCGTACTTCTTGGCCGTGGGGTTGGTGGCGGTCACCAGCCCCATCTCCTTCTGGAGGAGGACGAGCAGCACCCGCGGGTTGACCTGGCACGTGGCGGCCACCCGCGCGATGACGGTGGCGGCGCTCTCGTTGTAGGCGCCCCGGTAGCCGCCGCACAGGCTGTCGCCCGCGCGGTCGGTGGTGTTCATCCGGTAGTTCTTGAGGCACGGGCTGCCGTCGGTGCCGACGGTGCAGCCGCTGCCCCGCAGGTTCAGGAAGTCCTGGATGGCGCCGGCGTCCATGGCCAGCCCGTCGAAGAACACCGCGTCGCTGATGATGTTGCCCGGGTCGAAGTACCGCGTGTCCGCGGCCTCCGCGGGGGCGGCCGGTGTGCTCGTGGCCACCGGGACCGCGAGCACGGCGCCGATCAGCCCGAGGACGACCAGCAGGCGGGTGAGCGCGGCGGTCACGGGACCTGCACCTCGACCGCCTCCGTGCTGCCGGTCGAGCGGTCCGACTCGTAGGCGAGGACCGCACTCCAGGTGCCGGGGGCGAGCTGGTCACCGGGCACGACCAGCTCACCGCACGCGGTGTTGGTGACGTTGCGCGTGGCCGCCCGCGTCGCGGTCGCGCTCGCCGCGCCCTGCGTCAGGGTCAGCGTGCAGGTGCCGCCCTCCTCGACCAGGAAGGGCAGGAACCCGCCGACCTCGACCACGCTGCTGCCGGGGTTCCAGCCGTAGTAGGTGATCTGGACCGTGGCGTCGCCGCGGGCCCCCTCGGTCGGCGTGGGGGCGGCGCTCGGTGCCGGGTCCGTGGCGACGTCGGTCGGGTCGGGTGCCGTGGGGTCCAGCGGCGTCCCGTAGGTACCGGGCGCCGCCGTCGAGAGCGGGGACCCGGAGGGGGCCTCGTCGGACGAGGAGGAGCAGGCGGCCAGGAGCGCCACGGAGGCGCAGGCGGCGAGGAGGCCAGTGCGTCGACTGGTGTGCATGAGCGGATGTCCTTGTCAGATCGTGACGCCGACCTGTACGTACGCGGCGCCGGAGTCAGGCGGCGAGGCACCCGCGACCACGGTCAGGCATCAGGTTCTCACGCAGGGTTATGCACGCGCGGAGCGACACGCTCGGGCGGCGTCCCTGTGGCGGGTGCCTCCCGACCGGCGCGCGCGGCGTGCGGGAGGCCTTCGGGGACGGGGCACTGCCGCGGCGCGTTAGTCTCAGCGCTCCTGCCTCTCCGTCGGCGGGCCGACGTGGTGTCGGGACAAGGTCGGTCCAACGGGAGCAGTCGGGAGATGACCGTCAGCACGAGCGTGGCCGGGGCGGCGTCGCCCGCCGCGACGACCGACGCTCCCCAGCGGCCGGCGCGCGCCGGTGCCGGGACCGTCGTGCTCCTCGTGGCCGGGGCGCTGCTGGGCCTGGCGGGCACGACCTACCTCGCCGTGGCCGGCAACAGCCTGGGCCAGCACCTCCGGGCACCGCACCTGTGGTTCTACGACGACAACCCCGACCTGACCCCCGCGGCGCTGGGCTTCGAGGCGGCACGCTGGTGGAGCGCCGCGGCCCTGGGAGCCTGGGCGGTGGCCTGGCTGCTGGTCGGGCTGGCGCTGCGCCGCGGTGTCCGCGTCCGGTGGCTGCTGCTCGTCGGGATCGTCTGGTCCGTGCCGCTGGTGATCGGGCCGCCGCTGTTCACCGGGGACCCGTGGTTCTACACCGCGATCGGCGCGGCCGTGCAGCAGGGCGTGGACCCGTTCGAGTACGGCCCCGGAGTGCTCGGGAACGTCGAGTCGGTGCGCGGCGCCGAGGAGTTCTGGCGGTTCAGCCCCACGCCCTACAGCCCGCCGTTCGTCGCCCTGCTCAGCGGTCTGTCGTGGCTCTTCGACGAGCGGATGCTCCCGGTGCTGGTCGCCGTGCGGGCGCTCTGCCTCGCCGGCTGGGCCGTGTGCGCGCTGATGGTCTGCCGCATCGCCGCACGCCTGGGCGGCAGCCCCGCCGTCGCCATGTGGCTGGGTGCGATCAACCCGCTGGTGCTGCTGCACCTGGTCTCGGGCAACCACAACGACGCCCTGATGCTCGCCCTGCTGCTCCCGGGGCTGCTCCTCGCCCTCTGGGACCGGCCGCTGCTGGGCATCCTGCTGTGCGTGGCCGCGGGCGGCATCAAGGCCACCGCGCTGCTCGCCGTCCTCGTGATCGGGGTCGACTGGGCGCAGCGGCAGGACGGCTGGCCCGCCCGGATCCGGGCTCTCGTCCTGGCCGGCGCACTCGGCGCGGGGACCTTCGCCCTGTCGGTCCAGCTCTCGGGCTGGGGATGGGCCTTCCTCGGCAACCTCGACACCCCGGGGCGCGCGCTGGAAGCGCTCACCCCCACGACGGCGCTGGCGTTCACGCTGGACATCGACGACCCGCCGATCGACGGCGCCCGGCAGGCCGGGATCGTCGTCGCCGTCGTCCTGAGCCTGCTGTTCCTGACCCGGCTGCGCCGCTGGGGGCTGGTCCGCGTCACCTCGTGGATCGCTCTGACGGTGATCCTCACCGGCTCGGTCGTCTGGCCCTGGTACCTGATCTGGCCCACGATGCTGTTCGCGGCGGCCGGGGTCGCGGCCGAACGCCTGGTCGTGGTGCTCTGGTCGGTGGTCCTGCTGTTCACCGTGCTGCCCGGCGGGCACCCGGTGCTGGCGCTGTACGAGCGGCCGCACCCGGACCAGGTCGTCCTCGTCGTGCTGGGCGTGGCCGTCGTCGCCGGCCTGGGGAACGTGCTCGTGCGCCGCCTCCGACGGCCGGCGACCGCCGAGGTCGCGCCATGACCTCCACCCCATGACATCCGCCCCCGCTCCCGGAGAGAAGAGGAAGACCGTGCGCGTCCTGGTCGTCACGCCTACGTACAACGAGGCGGACAACGTGCGTCGGCACGTCGAGGCCGTCCTCGCCCGCCCCTCCGCACCGGACGTCCTCGTCGTCGACGACGGCTCCCCGGACGGCACCGGCGACCTGGTGCGGGCCCTCGCCGAGGAGCACCCCGGACGGGTCGAGCTGCTGGAGCGCTCGGGCAAGCTGGGCCTGGGCACCGCCTACGTCGCCGGGTTCACGTGGGCCCTGTCCACCAGGCGCTGGGACGTCATCGTCCAGATGGACGTCGACGGCTCGCACGACCCGCAGGCGATCGACGCCCTGCTGGCCGCGATCGAGGACGCCGACCTGGTCCTCGGTTCGCGGTACGTGCCCGGGGGGGCGGTGGAGAACTGGCCGTGGAGCCGGCGGACCGTGTCCTGGGTCGGCAACCTCTACGCACGGACCGTCCTGCGCACCCGGACCCGCGACCTGACCGGCGGCTTCAAGGCGTGGCGGACCGACCTGCTCACCCGCCTGGACGTCGACTCCTTCGAGGCCAACGGCTACGGCTACCAGATCGAGACGACCTACCGCGCGCTGCAGGCCGGCGCCCGGATCGTGGAGGTGCCGATCACCTTCCGCGACCGCGAGCTCGGCGAGTCCAAGATGAACACCGGCATCGCCGTGGAGGCGGTCTCCGCGGTCTGGCGCATCCGCCGCGAGCCCGCGCCCTCTGCCCGCCCGGCCGGCCCCGAGGGTCCGACGTCCGTCCGACACCCGAAGAGGGATCCATGACCCGCATCGTCATCATCGGCGGTGGACCGGCCGGCTACGAGGCAGCCCTGGTCGCCGCGCAGCTCGGTGCACAGGTCACCGTGATCGAGCGCGACGGCATCGGCGGCGCCAGCGTCCTCACCGACTGCGTCCCGTCCAAGACCCTGATCGCCGCCGCGGGCGCCATGACGACGGTGCACGACTCCGCCGTCCTCGGCGTGCACGGCGCGGAGCCCGCCGCCGTCGGTCTGGACCTCGCCGCGGTGAACCAGCGGGTCAAGGGCCTCGCCGTCGCCCAGTCCGCCGACATCCACTCCCGGCTGCTCGCCGAGGGCGTCCGCATCGTGGTCGGGCAGGGCCGGCTCACCGACGAGATGCGCGGGCTCGCCGCCCACCGCGTCCAGGTGCTCGATGTCGAGGGCGGGGTCGCCGAGGAGCTCGAGGGCGACGTCGTCCTGATCGCCACCGGTGCCGACCCGCGCGTGCTGGTCGGTGCCGAGCCCGACCACGAGCGCATCCTCGACTGGCGCGACGTCTACCAGCTCACAGAGATGCCCGCGCACCTCGTCGTCGTCGGGTCGGGCGTGACGGGCGCGGAGTTCGCGTCGGGGTACCTCGAGGCCGGCTCGCCGGTCACCCTCGTCTCCTCCCGCGACCGCGTGCTGCCCGGTGAGGACTCCGACGCCGCCGAGGTGCTGGAGCAGGTCTTCCAGTCCCGCGGCGGGCGCCTGGAGCGCGGGCGGGCGGCCGCGGTGCGGCGCAGCGAGAAGGGCGTCGTCGTCGAGCTCACCGACGGGCGGGCGGTCGAGGGGTCGCACGCCCTGATGACGGTCGGCACCGTGCCGAACACCGCCGGGCTCGACCTGGAGAAGTGCGGCGTCGAGCTCACCGAGGCCGGTCACGTCGTCGTCGACCGGGTCTCTCGGACGACGGTGCCGGGTGTCTACGCAGCCGGCGACGTCACCGGGGTCTTCCAGCTCGCGTCGGTGGCGGCCATGCAGGGGCGGATCGCGATGTGGCACGCGTTGGGCGAGGCCGTCACGCCGATCAAGCTCAAGACCGTGGCGGCCAACGTGTTCACCCACCCGGAGATCGCGACGGTCGGCGTGCAGGAGCAGAGCCTGCCCGAGTACACCGACGTGGACGTCGTCCGGCTCCCGCTGGCCACCAACGCCCGCGCCAAGATGAGCGACCTGCGCGACGGCTTCGTGAAGCTGTTCGCCCGCCGCTCGACCGGCGTCATCATGGGCGGGGTCGTCGTGGCGCCCGGCGCCTCCGAGCTGATCCTCCCCATCGCGCTCGCGGTCACCAAGGGGCTGACCGTCGCCGACCTCGCCCAGACGTTCGCGATCTACCCCTCGCTCTCGGGCTCGATCACCGAGGCCGGGCGCCGGCTGATGGGCGCAGACCACCTGGCCTGACCGCGGCCGGGGTGCGCGCGAGGGCCGCGGGACGGCCGGGGCGGTTGTGACGCCGGATTCGGCTTGACCCGTCGCTGCCGGTGCCGACGCGCGCGGGCCCCGCCGATGAACGGGGGGATGTCCGCTCCCCGTGCTCCCCGCCGTCCCGCCGCCCTGCTGCGCACCCTCCTCGTCGCAGGGGTGGTCGCCGGGATGACGGCCGGGCCGGTCGCCGCGGTCGCGCACGCCGACGAGCCGGCCGGTACGCCCGTCGTCGGCCGGCTGGTGCAGGCCTGGGCCGAGGGGAGCCCGGAGGGACGGCACGCGGACGAGGCGACGGCCGCACCGCTGAGCTGGGTGCAGACCGCCGACGGCGCGGTGCGCGTGCCGACCGCGGACCTCCCCGGGGTGCCCGCCGGCGCGACCGTCGAGCTCACCGTCGGCGGCGAGGTGCGCGACGAGGGCGTCCGCGACCACGGCCTGGACCCGGCCCAGGAAGTGCTGAGCACCGGCTCGGTCACGCCGGCCGAGACCGCGCCGCCGGTGCGCGGGGCGGTCACGAACTCCGTCACCGTCGTCCTGGTCGCGCCGGCCGGCACGCAGCCCGACGCCGGCGTGACGGCGCGGGACGTCGCCGCGACCGTCGACGACACCGTCGCGGACTTCTGGTCGGAGCAGACCGACGGTGCCGTGCGGTTCGGCGTGGCCGCCGCCCACGACTGGATCAGCACCGCCGCGGGCTGCGCGGACCCCACTGCGCTCTGGGACGAGGCGGCCGCCGCCGTCGGCTTCGAGGCCGGCCCCGGCAGGCACCTGATGCTGTACCTGAGCAGCCGGACGGCGGAGCAGCCCGGCTGCTCCTACGCGCTGGCCGAGGTGGGCAGCGGTCCCTCCTCGGGCGGGCGGCTGTACGTCCGCGACCGGCTGGCCTCGGTCATCGCCCACGAGCTGGGCCACAACCTCGGCCTGAGCCACTCCTCGGCGCTGCAGTGCGACGGAGCGGTGGAGGCCGGCTCCTGCCGCACCGCCGGGTACCGCGATCTCTACGACGTCATGGGCGTCTCCTGGCGCCAGCTCGGCTCGCTGAGCGCCCCCCAGGCGGCGCTGCTCGGCGCGCTGCCGGCCGGCTCGTCCCTCGACGTGGGTGTCCTCGACGGACCGCTCGAGATCGACCTGGCCCCCATGGCGGCCCGCGCCGGCACCCGCGCGCTCCGGCTGGTCGACACCGAGGGCACCGCCTACTGGCTGGAGTACCGCGCCGCGACGGGCCGGGACGCCTGGCTCGGCCGGCCGGGCGACAACCGGTACCGCCTGGAGACCGGCGTGCTGCTCCGCCGCGCCGCCGAGTTCCCCGACACCTCGGTGCTGCTGGACGGGACGCCGACGTCCGAGGCCGGTTGGGATGCCGACCTGCAGGCCGCGCTGCCCGTCGGAGTGCCGGTGGAGCTGTCCGACGGGGACTTCACCGTCACCGTCCGGTCGATCGCCGACGGGAGTGCCGCCGTCTCCGTCGTGCCCGTGGCCCCGACGACCGGGACAGCCGTGGCCGCCCCCCGGGATCCCGGCACGGGCCGGGTCCTGGCCGGCGCCGCCCGTCGCAGCGGAGAGCCCGTCCGTGCGGCCGCGGACGCCCCCTCGGCCGGGGCCGTGGCACGCCCCCCCGCCCTGCCGCAGACGCCCGGCCCGGGCTCGGTCCTGCCCGCCGCCGCGACGCTGGAGCCGGCGTCGGGTTCGACGCCCACCGGGATGCTGCTCGTGGCGGTGGCCGGCGCCGGGCTGGCCGGGGGGACGCTGCTGGTGGTCCGGCGGGCCCGCCGGCTCCGCCTGCGCTGAGCCCCCACGACGACAGGAGGCCGGATCCGCGAGCGCGGATCCGGCCTCCTGGTGCGTGCCGGGGGACTACACGGCGGCGTCGGCGATGGTGCAGATGACCGCACCGCTGGTCACCGAGGCGCCGACCTCGGCGGACAGGCCGGTGACGGTGCCGGCCTTGTGCGCGGTGATCGGCTGCTCCATCTTCATCGCCTCGAGGACGACCACCAGGTCGCCCGCCGCGACGGTCGCGCCGTCCTCGACCGCGACCTTGACGATCGTGCCCTGCATCGGCGAGGTGAGGGAGTCACCCGAGGCGGCCGAGCCGCCGGCGCCGCCGCCGCGCTTGCGGGGCTTGGCCGGGGCGCCTGCGGCCGCACCGCCACCGCCACCGGCGGCCAGGCCGGCCGGGAGCGACACCTCGAGCCGGCGGCCGCCGACCTCGACGACGACGGTCTGCCGGGGACCCTGCTCGTCGGCCTCGGACGGCGCGGCGTCGTACGGCGGCACCTGGTTGTCCCACTCCGTCTCGATCCACCGCGTGTGCACGGTGAACGGCTCCGAGGTGAACGCCTCGTCGCGGACGACGGCGCGGTGGAACGGGATGACCGTGGGCATGCCCTCGACGATCAGCTCGTCGAGCGCGCGGCGGGCCCGCTGCAGGGCCTCCTCGCGGGTGGCGCCGGTGACGATGAGCTTGGCCAGCATCGAGTCGAACGCACCGGCCACCTCGCCGCCGGTCTCCACGCCGGAGTCCCAGCGGACGCCGGGGCCCTGCGGGATCTCCAGCCGGTCCACCGGGCCGGGGGCCGGCATGAAGTTGCGGCCGGCGTCCTCGGCGTTGATCCGGAACTCGATGCTGTGGCCGCGCGGCTCGGGGTCCTCGGTGATCTCCAGCGGCAGGCCGTCGGCGATGCGGAACTGCTGGCGCACCAGGTCGATGCCGCTGGTCTCCTCGGAGACCGGGTGCTCGACCTGCAGGCGGGTGTTGACCTCGAGGAAGGAGATCGAGCCGTCGGTGCCGACGAGGTACTCGACGGTGCCGGCACCGTGGTAGCCGGCCTCCTTGCAGATGGCCTTGGCGGAGGAGTGGATGCGGGCGCGCTGGTCATCGGTGAGGAAGGGTGCGGGCGCCTCCTCGACCAGCTTCTGGTTGCGCCGCTGCAGCGAGCAGTCGCGGGTGCCGACGACGATCACGTTGCCGTGGGTGTCGGCGAGCACCTGCGCCTCGACGTGGCGGGGCTTGTCCAGGAACCGCTCGACGAAGCACTCACCGCGTCCGAAGGCCGAGACGGCTTCGCGCACGGCGGAGTCGAACAGCTCCGGGATCTCCTCCTTGGTGCGGGCGACCTTCAGCCCGCGGCCGCCACCACCGAAGGCGGCCTTGATGGCCACGGGGAGGCCGTGCTCCTCGGCGACGGCGAGGATCTCGTCGGCGCCGTTGACCGGGTCCTTGGTGCCGGGGACCAACGGGGCGCCGGCCTTGGTGGCGATGTGCCGGGCGGCGACCTTGTCGCCGAGGTCGATGATCGCCTGCGGGGAGGGGCCGATCCAGGTCAGCCCGGCGTCGATGACGGCCTGGGCGAAGTCGGCGTTCTCCGAGAGGAACCCGTACCCGGGGTGGATCGCGTCGGCGCCGGACTGCTCGGCGGCGTCGAGGATCTTGTCGATGACGAGGTAGGAGTCGCCGGGGGTGGTGCCGCCCAGCGCGAACGCCTCGTCCGCGACGCGCACGTGCAGCGCGTCGCGATCCGTCTCGGCGTAGACGGCCACGCTGGTGAGACCGGCGTCCTTGCACGCACGCGCCACTCGCACCGCGATCTCACCGCGGTTGGCGATCAGGACCTTCTGCACCGGGCTCTCCTTCTTCTGTGGACCGGTCGGACTGTAACGGGGGGTGGAACGGGGGTTCAGCGCCGCCACAGGTCGGTGATGGCCAGGCCGCGCTTGGCAAGCTGCGTGCGCAGCACGGTGAGCGAGAGCCCGACGACGGCGGCCGGGTCGCCCTCGACGCGACGGACGAACGGTGCGCCCAGTCCGTCGAGGGTGAAGGCGCCGGCCACCGCGAGCGGCTCGCCGGTGGCGAGGTAGGCCTCGATCTCCGGCTGCGTGGGTTCGGCGAAGTAGACGACGGTCGAGGCGACCGCGATGTCCCGGCTGGTGACGGCGCCGTCCCGGACGTCGAACAGCGCCTGGCCGGTGTGCAGGGTCCCGGAGCGGCCGGACATCCGGCGCCAGCGGTCCCGCGCGTCGGCGGCGTCGGCCGGCTTGCCCAGCGGCTTCCCGCCGAACTCCAGCAGTGAGTCGGCGCCGATGACGAGCGCGTCGGTCTCCCGCTTGGCCACGGCGGCGGCCTTGGCCGCCGCGAGCAGCGCGACCTGCTCGGCCACCCGCGGAGCGGAGTAGGCGGACTCGTCGACGTCGCTGACCACGACCTCCGGCGCCAGGCCGGCCTGGCGCAGCAGCGACAGGCGGGCCGGCGACGCCGAGGCCAGGACGAGCCGGCGGTCGCTGCTCACACCGGGCTCCCGGCCGCGCGCCAGCCGCCCGGACCGACCTGCGCGGGACGGCGGTGGCTGCGTCCGTAGGACGCCCACGCACCGACCGGCGCCGGACGCTTCCGCTCGCGGCGCTGCGAGAGCGCCGCGACGACGACGGTCAGCGCGGCGAGCTCCTCGGCTGAGGGCTCGCCCCTGAGGACCCGCAACAGCGGGCTCGCTCCGCCTTCTGGGGAGGGCACTTGGCCGCGGTGCGGCCCGGAGGGTCGCGATGTCATAGCGGGATGTTGCCGTGCTTCTTGGCCGGCAGGGTCTGGCGCTTGTTGGCGAGCACGCGCAGCGCCTTGGTCACCTGGACGCGGGTGTGCGAGGGCGGGATCACGGCGTCGACGTACCCGCGGTCGGCGGCGATGTAGGGGTTGGCGAGGGTGTCCTCGTACTCCGCGATCAGCTCGGCGCGACGGGCGTCGGGGTCCGCGGCCTGCGCGAGCTCCTTGCGGTACAGGATCCCGACCGCGCCCTGCGCGCCGACGACGGCGATCTGCGCCGACGGCCACGCCAGGTTGACGTCGGCGCCCAGGTGCTTGGAGCCCATGACGTCGTACGCGCCGCCGTAGGCCTTGCGGGTGATGACGGTGACCAGCGGGACGGTGGCCTCGGCGTAGGCGTAGATCAGCTTCGCGCCGCGGCGGATGATGCCCTCCCACTCCTGCGACGTACCCGGCAGGAAGCCGGGGACGTCGACGAAGGTGAGCACCGGGATGTTGAAAGCGTCGCAGGTGCGCACGAAGCGCGCGGCCTTCTCGCTGGCGTCGATGTCCAGGGTGCCGGCGAACTGGGTCGGCTGGTTGGCGACGACGCCGACCGGGCGGCCCTCGACCCGGCCGAAGCCGATCAGCAGGTTGGGCGCGAACAGCGGCTGCACCTCGAGGAACTCGCCGTCGTCGAGGACGTGCTCGATGACGATGTGCATGTCGTAGGGCGTGTTCGCCGAGTCGGGGATGAACGTGTCGAGCTCGAGGTCGTCGGCGGTCAACGCGTCCGGCAGGACGACGTCGACCGGGGGCACGTCCAGCGCCGGCAGCGGGTCGAGGTTGTTGCTCGGCAGGTAGGACAGCAGCGCCTTGACGTAGTCGAGCGCGTCGGCCTCGTCCTCGGCCAGGTAGTGCGCGACACCGGACTTGGTGTTGTGCGTGCGGGCGCCGCCGAGCTCCTCGAGCGTGACGTCCTCACCGGTCACGGTCTTCACGACGTCGGGGCCGGTGATGAACATCTGGCTGGTCTTGTCGACCATGACGATGAAGTCGGTCAGGGCGGGGGAGTAGACGTGTCCGCCGGCGGCCGGGCCCATGATCAGCGAGATCTGCGGGATGACACCGGAGGCGTGCACGTTGCGCTGGAAGATCTCGCCGTACAGACCCAGGGAGACCACGCCCTCCTGGATGCGGGCGCCTCCACCTTCGTTGATGCCGACGACCGGGCAGCCGTTCTTGATCGCGAAGTCCTGGACCTTGACGATCTTCTCGCCGTAGACCTCGCCGAGCGCGCCGCCGAAGACGGTCACGTCCTGGCTGAAGATCGCCACCGGCCGGCCGTCGACGGTGCCGTAGCCGGTGACGACGCCGTCGCCGAACGGGCGCTTGGCGTCCATGCCGAAGTTGGTGGAGCGGTGCCGGGCGAACTCGTCGAACTCGGTGAACGAGCCCGGGTCCACCAGCGCCTCGATGCGCTCGCGGGCGGTCATCTTGCCGGCCGCGTGCTGCTTCTCGACCGCGCGCTCGGACCCCGCGTGCTGGGCCTCCTGGACGCGCCGCTCGAAGTCGGCCAGCTTCCCGGCGGTGGTGTGGATGTCGATGTCGCCGGGGACCTGCTCCCCGGCGTTCTCGAGTTCAGCCGCGCTCACGTTTCCTCCTCGCAGACGCACCCCGGCCGCGGTCGCGGGCCGCCGTGCTCGTCCCTGACCGGGCGCGCCCGGTCACGGGTTACGTAGCGTAGGGGAGTGCCCGACGACTCCTCACCTCGATGGTCGGATCTCGACCGCCCGCCGCTCGATTCGGCGGCACTCCGAGCCGCCCTCACCCGGGACAGCGCGCTCTGGCGCTCGCTCGAGGTGGTGCCGGAGGCGGGCTCGACCAACGCCGACCTGATCGTTGCGGCGGGGCAGGACGCCCCCGAGGGCGCGGTGCTGGTCGCCGAGCACCAGGTCGCCGGCCGCGGCCGGATGGACCGGGTCTGGACCTCCCCGCCCCGCGCCGGGCTGACCGTCTCCGTGCTGCTGCGCCCCGACGTCCCGGCCGCGCGCAGGGGCTGGCTGCCGCTGCTCACCGGCATCGCGCTGGCGGAGGCGGTGGGGGAGTCGACCGGGGTGCTGGCCTCGGTGAAGTGGCCCAACGACGTGCTGGCCCGCGACGGGCGCAAGCTGGCGGGGATCCTGGCGGAGAGCTCGGGCCGGGCCGTCGTCGTCGGCACCGGGTTGAACGTGTCCACGACGGCGTCCGAGCTGCCCGACACAGGCACCTCGCTGGCCGAGGTGACCGGCGGGACCGTCGACCGCGGGCCGGTCCTGCTGGCCTTCCTGCGGGCGCTGGAGAAGCGCTACCTGCGCTGGGTCGAGCACCTCGGCGACCCGGTGGCCTCGGGGCTGGCGACCGACTACCTGCACTGGTCCTCCACGGTCGGGTCGGCGGTGCAGGTGCACCTGCCCGACGGCTCGCTGCTGGACGGCGTCGCCGAGGGCGTCGACTGGGACGGCCGGCTGGTCGTGCGAACCCCTGCCGGCACGGTCGAGCTGGCCAGCGGCGACGTCCGACACCTCCGGACACGCGCCGCGGGGGCATGACGCCGGAGGCGGCGTCCACCATCCTGACCCGATGCCCTACCCGGACAAGCTCCTCGCGGACGACGAAGAGGTCGTCCGCCATCTGCACCCGCACTGGCTCACCGTCTTCTGGCCGGTGGT
This sequence comes from Mycobacteriales bacterium, assembly GCA_038256725.1. Classification (GTDB taxonomy): domain Bacteria; phylum Actinomycetota; class Actinomycetes; order Mycobacteriales; family Geodermatophilaceae; genus Blastococcus. The sequence continues at coordinate 27,655 of JBBSKB010000017.1, forward strand.
GCGGTTCCTGCTCATCGTCGGCGCGACCTCCTTCGGGGCGGCGCTGGTGCCCGACGGGCGGCAGCAGGGCATCTACCGGCTGCTGATCCTGGTGGCCGCGGCGCTGCTCCTCGTGTTCACCGTGGTCGTGCCCCTGGCGCGCTGGCGGGCGACGCACTACGTCGTCACCACCCACCGGCTGCTCTTCCGCGAGGGGATCCTGGCCCGCCGGGGCCGCGACCTGGGCCTGTCCCGGATCACCGACGTCTCCTACACCCAGACCCTGTGGGACCGGGTCACCAACTCCGGCACGCTGACCATCGAGACCGCCGGCGACAGCGGCGCGACAATGCTCCGGCAGATCCCCGACAGCGACGGCGTCCAGCAGCTGCTCAACCACATGGTCGAGGAGGACGCCGACCGTCGGGCGCAGGAGAGCGCGAGCTACATCCGGGGGGAGGGCGAGGACGGACCGCATCGCACCGGCGTCACGTGAGCGGTCGAGTGGCAGGAGTGGCGGCCGCGGGTGCGGAGTCCACGACTGTCGGACCCCGGGCCTAGCGTCCCTCCCATGCGTCTGCTGCACACCTCCGACTGGCACATCGGCCGGACCCTGCACGGCACCGATCTGCTCGCCGAGCAGGAGGCCGTGCTGGGCGGGCTGGCCGAGGTCGTGGCGGCCGAGTCGGTCGACCTGGTCGTCGTCGCCGGTGACGTCTACGACCGCGCCGTGCCCTCGGCCGACGCGACGGCGGTGCTGGACCGGGTGGTCGGACGGCTGCTCCGGGCGGGCGCGCAGGTCGTCCTCACGCCCGGCAACCACGATTCCGCCCGCCGGCTCGGCACGTTCTCCGGGCTGCTGTCGGCCGCGGGGCTGCACGTCCGGGCCGCCACCCCGGCACTCGACGAGCCGGTGCTGCTGGCCGACGAGCACGGCGAGGTCGCCGTCTACGGCATCCCGTACCTGGAGCCCGAGGTCGCCCGCCACGAGCTCGGCCTTCCCGGCCGCGGCGAGGCGGCGTCTCCTGCCCGCCCCGCCACCCCGAGCCAGGTCCGTGGGCACGAGGGGGTGCTGACCGCCGCGATGGAGCGGATCCGGGCGGACCTCTTCCTGCGGCCGGGCGTCCGGTCGGTGGTGCTCGCGCACGCGTTCGTCGGCGGGGGCGTCCCGACCGAGAGCGAGCGCGACATCTGCGTCGGTGGGGTGGATCTCGTGCCGGCCGGCGTCTTCGACGGCGTCGACTACGTGGCGCTGGGGCACCTGCACCGGCCCCAGACGCTCAGCCCGCGGCTGCGCTACAGCGGTTCCCCGTTGGCCTACTCGTTCGGGGAGGCCGGGCAGCAGAAGCAGGCCTGGCTGGTCGAACTGGGCGCCGAGGGGCTCGGCGAGATCCGGTCGGTCCCCCTGCCCACCCCCCGCCGGCTCAGCGTGCTCACCGGCGAGCTGGCCGAGCTGCTGGCCGCACCCGAGCACGTGGCGGCCGAGGACTCCTTCGTGTCGGCGCGGCTCACCGATACCGTCCGCCCGGCGGACCCGATGCGTCAGCTGCGCGAGCGCTTCCCCTACTGCGTCCACCTGGAGTGGGCCGGCGCGGGCGCGACCGCCGACGGGCGGAGCTACCAGGAGCGGCTGCGCGGGCGCAGCGACCTCGAGGTGGCCGAGGAGTTCGTCGACCACGTCCGCGGCGCCGGCGCCAGCGAGACCGAGCGCGAGCTGTTCGCCCGCGCGCTGGCCGCCGCCGCCCGCGAGGACGCCGCATGAGGGTCCACCAGCTCGCCCTGACCGCCTTCGGACCGTTCGCCACCCGGGTCGACGTCGACCTCGACGACGTCGGCCGCGACGGGTTGTTCCTGCTGTGGGGGCCCACCGGCGCGGGCAAGACGACCCTGCTCGACGCGGTGGTCTTCGCCCTCTACGGCACCGTCCCGGGCGCGCGCGGCGAGGAGAAGCGGCTGCGCAGCGACCACGCCGCCGACGACGTCCGCACCGAGGTCGAGCTCGAGCTGAGCCTCGGCGGCGAGCGGCTGAGCGTGATCCGCCGGCCGGAGCAGCAGCGCCCCAAGCGCCGCGGCGAGGGCTGGACCACCGAGCAGGCCCGGCTCACCGTCCAGCGGTGGGTGGGGGAGGCCTGGGAACCGGTCAGCACCCGGATCGACGAAGGCTCCGAGTACCTCCGCGCCCGCCTCGGGCTCTCGGCCGAGCAGTTCTGCCAGGTGGTCCTGCTGCCGCAGGGCGACTTCGCGCGGTTCCTGCGCGCCGAGCCCGAGGACCGTGGCCGCCTGCTGCGCACGCTGTTCGACGTCGGCCGGTTCGCCCGCGTCGAGGACTGGCTGGCCGGGGAGCGGACGGCCGCCCGGGAGAGCCTGGACCGGATCCGCGCCCGCACCGGGACGCTGGTCTCGCTGGTGGCCTCCGCGGCCGACGTCACCGTGCCCGAGGAATTCGCGCCCGAACTGGTCGGGGCGGCTCCGGGGACGCCGGTCACCGCCTGGGTGCGCCGTGTCCGGGCCGAGGCCACGAGAGCCACCGCACAGGCCCAGGCCGCTGCCGACGCAGCGGGTGAGCGCGCCGGGAACGAGGAGGCCGCGCTCGTCGCGGCGCGGACGGAGGAGGAGTGCCACGCCCGCCGGGACCGGGCGCGGGCGGAGCTGGCCCGCCTGGCGGCCGCGGCCCCGGAGCTCGAGCCGGTGCGGGCCACCCTGGACGCCGCCCACCGCGCCGAGCCGGTGCGCGACGTGTTGGAGGCCGCCGGCCGCGCGGCGCTGGAGGCGGAGCTGGCCTCGGCCGCGCTCGCCACGGCACGTGCCGGCTGGGTGTCGGTCGCGGCCGGCCGCGAGGCCGATGTGGCGCTCGCCCGGGCACTGCGCGACGAGGCGGCCGCACTGCGCGCCCTGCTGCCGGAGGTGGCCCGGGCTGTGCGCCTGGAGCGGGACGCCGCGGCGGGGGAGCGGGCGCTCGGTGCGTTGGCCGCACGGTGCACGGCGGCCGAGCAGAGCCTGGCCGGCGCGCCCGCGCGTCTGCAGGAGCACCGGGCCGCCCTGGACGCCGCCGCCGAGGCGGCCGCCCGGCTGCCGGGCCTGCGCGCTGCCACCGCGCACCGCCGGGCCGCGCTCGAGGCGGCCCGCGCGGCGGTCTCGCTGGAGGCTGCGCTGACCGCCGAGCGCGCCGCCGCCGACGTCGCGCGGGGAGCCTGGTTGGACGCCCGGGAGCACTGGAACGACCTGCGCGCCCAGCGGCTCGACGGCATGGCCGCCGAGCTGGCCGCGGGCCTGACCACCGGCGCCTCCTGCCCGGTGTGCGGAGCGGTCGAGCACCCGGCGCCCGCGCAGCCCGGCAGCACGGTCGTCACCCGCGCCGAGGAGGACCCCGCCCGCGTCGCGGCCGAGCAGACCGAGGTCCGCTGGTCCGAGGCGCGGGACGGCTGTGCCGGGACCGAGCGGGAGCTCGCCGCCCGGCGGGCCCAGGCCGGGGAGGAGCCGGTGGCGGCGCAGGAGGCCGACCTCGCCGGGCTGGTCGCCGGGCAGCGTGCGACCGAGGTGCTCGCCGACGGTCTCGAGGCCGCCCGGACGGCTCTCGGGCGGCTGCTGGCCGAGCAGGAGGCCGCCGTGGCGGCGCTCGCGGCCGACCGCGAGGAGCTGGGCCGCCAGGAGGCCGCGCTGGCCGCCGTCCGGTCCGCCCTCGCCGACGTGACGGCGCAGCTCGGCGTTGCGCGCGGCGAGGACGCGGACCTGCCGGTCAGGATCGAGCGGCTGGCCGGGGAGGCCCAGCGCTGCGAGGCGCTGGTGGAGGCCGCCGCCGGCGAGGGCCGGGCCCGGCTCGCCGAGGAGTCCGCTCTCGCGGTGGCCCGCGCACGCGTGGAGGCCGCCGGGTTCCCGGACCTCGACGCGGCCGCGCAGGCGCTGCTGCCGCCCGGCCGGGCCGGCGAGCTGGGCCGCCGGGTCGAGCAGCACGACCGGGCGATGGCCGTCGTCACCGGCGTCCTCGCCGAGCCGCAGCTCACCGAGCTCGGCGCCCGCCCCGACCTCGCCGCCCTCACCGACGCGTGCCGGTCGGCGACCGCGGTCCGGGAGTCGGCCGTCGCCACGCTGGAGCAGGCCCGCCGCCGGGTGGCCCGGCTCGACGAGCTCTCCGGCGAGCTGACCGCCGTGGAGGTGGAGCTCGACGAGCAGCGCGCGCGGACCGAGCAGATCACCTCGCTCGCCGACCTCGCGACCGGTCGCGGCGCGAACCGGCTGAAGATGCGGCTGCAGTCCTTCGTGCTGGCGGCCCGCCTCGAGCAGGTGTCCGAGGTGGCCAGCCGGCGGCTGCAGGACATGTCCGGCGGGCGCTACACCTTCCTGCACAGCGACGCCCAGGGGCGCCACGGCGCCCGCGGTGGCCTGGGTCTGGAGGTCCTCGACGAGTACACGGGCACCCGGCGGCCCACCAAGACCCTGTCCGGCGGGGAGAGCTTCATGGCCTCCCTGGCCCTCGCGCTCGGGCTGGCCGACGTCGTCACCGCGGAGAGCGGCGGCGTGCAGATCGACAGCCTCTTCGTCGACGAGGGCTTCGGCACGCTGGACCCGCAGGCCCTCGACGCGGTGATGAACGTGCTCGACGACCTGCGCCGCGGCGGGCGCACCGTGGGCGTGATCAGCCACGTCGAGGAGCTGCGGACCCGCATCACCAGCCGGCTCGAGGTGGTTCCGGGCCGGAACGGCTCCCGGCTCGCCGGCTGAGCCGGGCGGGGAGCGGTCAGGCGGCGCCGCGGGACCCGTTCGGCAGGACGGGGTCCGCCCCGGTCCGAGCCGCGGCCGGGGCGCCCTCGTCGCCGGTGAGCGCCGGGAAGACCCAGCGCCGGTAGGCCAGGTAGCGCAGCACGCTGTTCAGCCCGATCGAGCAGATGTTCGCGATCTGGATGATCAGCAGGCGCTCCTGGTCGAGCGGGTACCGCACGAACCAGATGATCGCCGCGCCCAGCACCAGGGTGCCCAGGTTGATCAGCGTGAACAGGGCGAACGAGCGGCGGATCGTCGTCTTGTCGCGGTGGGCGAATGCCCAGTTGCGGTGACCGAGGAAGGCCACCGTCATCGAGACGAGCGTGGCCAGCGTCTTGGAGGTGACGGCACCGACGTCGAGGTAGCCGTAGAGCAGCTGGAACAGGCCGACGTCGACCACGAATGCGAAACCGCCGACGATCCCGAAGGCGCCGAGCTCCTTCAGCCGCCGGCGGGCGCGGCTGCCGGAGGGGGCCGAACGTCCGCGGGGGGAAGGCACCCGGTGATTCTAGGCAACTCGTTCTCGATCGGCGGTGCCCGCTAGGCTCGGCGGGCCATGCCCGGTCCCGCGCCCCTCTCCGCCGTCACCGGTCTTCCCGTCGTCGCGATGGTCGGGGGTGGGCAGCTCGCCCGCATGACCCACCAGGCCGCGATCGCGCTGGGCCAGTCGCTGCGGGTGCTCTCCGCCGGCGCCGACGAATCGGCCGCGCAGGTCACCGGGGACGTGCGCATCGGCGCGCACGACGACCTAGCCGCCCTGCTGGACCTCGCCGACGGCGCCACGGTGGTCACCTTCGACCACGAGCACGTGCCGACCGACCACCTGCACGCCCTCGAGCGGGCCGGCCACCGGGTGGCGCCCGGCCCCGCCGCCCTCGTCCACGCCCAGGACAAGCTGGTCCTGCGCGAGGCCCTGGCTGCCGCGGGGGAGCCGCAGCCGGCGTGGGCGCGGGTCGGCAGCGTCGCCGACGTCGAGGCCTTCGCCGCCGGCACCGGCTGGCCGGTGGTCCTCAAGACCCCGCGCGGCGGCTACGACGGCAAGGGCGTGTTCGTCGTCGAGGACCCGGCCGCGGCCGCGGACCTGATCGGGCGGCACGGCACGCTGCTGGCCGAGCAGCGGGTGCCGATGCTCCGCGAGCTCTCCGCGCAGGTGGCCCGCTCCCCGTTCGGTCAGGTCGCCGTCTGGCCGGTGGTCGAGACCGTGCAGCGCGACGGGGTCTGCGCGGAGGTGATCGCGCCCGCCCCCGGTCTGAGCGAGGAGCGGGCCGCCCTCGCCCAGGAGCTGGCCGTGCGCATCGCCGACCGGCTGGGCGTCGTCGGCATGCTGGCCGTCGAGCTGTTCGAGACCGCGGACGGCGTCCTGGTCAACGAGCTGGCGATGCGCCCGCACAACTCCGGGCACTGGACCATCGAGGGCTCGCGCACCAGCCAGTTCGAGCAGCACCTGCGGGCGGTGCTGGACTATCCGCTGGGCTCGACCGCGATGACGGCGCCGGTGGCGGTGATGGCCAACGTCCTCGGCGGGGCGGCCGCGGAGCCGGACTGGACCGGCCCGGGACTCGACGAGCGCATCCACCACCTGCTGGCGCACTGGCCGGACGTGAAGCTGCACTGGTACGGCAAGGGCCAGCGGCCCGGCCGCAAGCTCGGCCACCTCACCGCCCTCGGGGACGACGTCACGGAGGTCCGGGCCCGCGCCGTCGCGGCGGCCCGGTACCTCGCCGACGGCGTCGTCGATCCCGCCTTCGCCTTCGCAGAGGAGCACTGACGTGGACAGCGACGTTCCCGCGGTCGGCATCGTCATGGGCAGCGACTCCGACTGGCCGACGATGCAGCCGGCCGCCGACGCGCTCGAGGAGTTCGGCGTGCCGTACGAGGCGCACGTCCTCTCCGCCCACCGCACGCCGCGCCGGATGCTGGACTACGCGGAGGCAGCGGCCGGTCGCGGGCTGCGGGTGATCATCGCCGGTGCGGGGGGTGCGGCCCACCTGCCCGGCATGGTCGCCGCCGCGACGCCGCTGCCCGTCATCGGCGTCCCGCGAGCGCTGGGCAGGCTCGACGGGCTGGACAGCCTGCTGTCGATCGTGCAGATGCCGGCCGGGGTGCCGGTGGCCACCGTCGGAATCGACGGCGGTCGCAACGCCGGGCTGCTCGCCGTCCGCATCCTGGCGGCGGGGGACCCCGCCCTGCTGGACGCGGTGATCCGCTTCCAGGCAGACCTCGCCGCGTCCGTCGTCGCCCGTGACCTCACCCTCCAGGAGCGGCTCGCTTCCGAGCGGTAGCCGGCACCACAGGCCGACCGGTCACCCCTCCGGCGAGGGGCCCGGGCCGGCTCCGGGCCACCAGCCCCAGCCGGCGATGGTGCGCGTGCCCTGCTCGACACGGAAGGCGTCGGTCGGCAGCTCGTAGTCCAGCGCCACGAGCCTGCCCCACTCGACATCGGGGGAGGTGCCCGGGAGGAAGCCGCGGTACGTGGTGAACCGGGCGACCTCCTCCACGGTCCCGTACGCCCCGCCCCGGTCGTCGATGATCGTGATGTCGGGGGAGTCGGCGAAGGTGTCGCTGAAGACCAGCCAGTCGACCGGCTCCACCATGCCGTCGGCGACCCTCGGGGGGTCGACGCACGGCATGTTGAACCCGATCGGCCAGTCCAGCCCGACCGACGTCCCGTCGAACAGTTCGCTGAGCGGCCGGCCGACCACCAGGTAGGGCGCCGTCACGGTCAGCCAGCCCGCGGCGGTCAGGTTCCGGTCGGTCAACCGGAACCGCACCAGGGCCGCGTCCGCGGGGAGCTCCTGCCGCGCGCCGAGGTTCTCCCGGGTCCACGCGCCCGAGGCGAGGTCCTCGACGTCGTCCGGGTCCACCGGGGACGCCTCGGGCAGCACGCGGACCTCGGCGTCGGCGTACTCGGCGACGACCGTCGTCCCTGCGTCGGGGTTCCCGGCGATGCCCATCGCCAGCACGTCGCGCGTGGTCATCTCCGCCAGGTCGAACCACGGCGTCACCAGCTCGATGGTCTGGTCGACCGGCTCGTCGGTCCGCGTGGTCCACCGGTCGACGTCCTGCGGGACCACCTCGCGGTTCTCGAAGGCGTTCTGCAGCGAGGTGTCCTCGTCCGACGGCGGTGCGGCCGGGTCGCCCGCGTCGGTGGCCGGCAGGCGGGCCGTGCGGGTGAGCGCGACGGCGTCGTCGGCGAAGCCGCACCCCGGGTCCCCGCGCAGCACCGACGTGGTGTCGCCGACCATCGACCAGGTGTCCCGCAGCAGGATGTTGGATGCCGAGGCGCTCGCGGTCTGCACCAGGACCGACGCGACCAGCGCCGCCACCACGACGGTGATCGCCGCCTCGGGCCACGGGCGGTACGCGGCGGCGTCCGGGTCGGAGGATCGGCGGGCCCGCCACCAGAGCAGCCCGAGGACCGCGAGGGTCCCCGCCACCCACGCGGCCGGGTTCCCGAGCGCTCCCGGCACGTCGCGCAGCACCCGGTAGGCGGAGTACTCGACCTGGTGGTTGCCCGCATGGAACGCGGTCGCGACGGCCAGGACCAGGCCGACCGCGAGGGCGGCCGAGGCCCACCGGTCGGGCCGGCGGCGCACGAGCACCGCGACGCCGACGGTGAGCAGCAGCGCACCCGGTGCCGCCAGCGCTCCGAAGTGGTGGGTCCACTTCGTGGGCGAGGGCAGGAAGGCGAGGTTGGCGGCCACGTAGGCCAGGGCCGGCACCGCCCACGACGTGCGCAGCGCCCCGGGACGGGTGCTCCGTGTGAGGGTCACCGAGACGCCGATGAGGACGGCGAGGGTGAGCACCACCGCGAGCTGGCGGCCGAAGGTGCGCTGCGCCGGGTCGTCGCCCAGCGTCAGGTAGTAGTAGCGCAGCACCTCCTTGTACCAGGGCTCGACCGGTGGCACCTCGCGGTGCACCCGCAGTGCGGTGAGCGCACTGGCGAGCGTGGCGTCGGAGAAGACGATCGTGGCCGCGACGCTGGCCGAGGCCACCATCAGGGCGAGCGTCGCCCACAGGCCGAGCGCGGAGCGGCGCAGCAGCGGCCACAGACGGGGGAGCAGCACCACCAGGGTGACCGCGCAGGACAGACCGGAGGCCGTGATGGTCACCGCGGTGCCGGCGAGCAGCGCGGCGGCGCCGAGCATCCACACGCGCTCGCGGCGGATCGCCTGCAGGGCCAGGGTGAGCGTGGCCGCCCAGGCGAGGGTGATCAGGAACTCGGGCCGGGCACCGATGTTCCACGGCAGCCACCAGGCCAGCAGCGCCACGCCCGCCACGATCCGCAGGGCCGGGTGCGGGCGGTCGACCAGCAGCGGCACGAGCTGGCGGGTGAGCAGCCACCAGACGGCCAGGCCGGCGACCAGGGAGGGCAGCCGCAGCACCAGCGGCTGGGTGGAGAGCTCGGTCAGGGGGGCGAGCAGCGTCTGGTGGAGGATGAACGGGATCTCGGGGACGTTGAAGAAGCGGAACTGGTTGCCGACGTACCCGGCCGAGTCCAGCGTCCGGGCCTCGGCGCTGTAGTAGTAGTCGTCGGTGTTGATGAACCCGATGAGGGTCCACACCACGAGGGTGACCACGACGCCGACATCCGCGAGCACGGCCCAGGTGCGCCCGCCGCGGCCGGTCGGGGGCTGCACGAGGGCGGGCAGCGGCTCGCGGCGCCGGCGGGGGGAGGCCGGCCCGGCCCGCCACAGCAGGAACAGGCAGCCGAGCAGTGCGGCGACGTGGGCGACGACGAGCGCCGTCTTCCAGACCGTGGGCGAGGTCTGGAACCGGGCGTCGGGATGCGCGGTGACCGACGGCGAGGAGCCGTCGGCGGCGGTGAGGTCGGTGGTGAACGCGGTGACCTCGGGGACGCGGAGCCCCGGCCGGTCCGCGAGCACCTCGGGATCGGCGCCGGGCCGTTCGAGCGTGACCGTCGTCCCGGACTGGAGCGCGCTGATCACGAACGTGCACTCCGACGACGCCGGGAGGTCGCCGCTGTACAGCTCCTCGCCCGAGGACAGGATGCGCATGTTCGACCCGGTGACCGTTGCGCGCAGCCCGCGCGCGCTGCCCCGCTCGGAGTCGGGGACCGTCGTGGCGAGGAGCACCCCGCGCGCCGCGCCGGGTTCCTGCCGGCCGGCCAGGGCCGTGACGGCCGCGCACGGGATCTCGGCCTGCAGGTCGATCGGCCGGTAGGGCATGAACAGGGCCACGGTCGACTGCGGGTCGTCCCGGTCCAGCGGCCACTGGACCTCCGGGGTGTCCACGTGCACCGGGGCGAGGGGCAGCGTCACCGCGAGCAGCAGGGTCAGCCCGGCGAGCACCCAGGCGAGGACCCGGCGCCGGTCGCGCCCGCCCGCGGGCGCGGCGTCGGTGTCCGCGGGGGTCGTCACGCGGGGGAGTGTAGGTGTGACTCCAGGCACGGTCCGTCAGCCGCTGCGACCGAGCTCGCGGACGTCGTCGATGCGCACCCCGAGCGTGGCCGTCACCCGCTCCGCGGCGGCCCGCGCCGCCAACCGGTCGGGCGCGGCGTTGCGGCACAGGACGAGGGAGGCGCCGGCGGCCAGCGGCGCGAGCAGCCACGCCACCGGGCCGGCCTCCGCGGCGGTCCGCTCGTCGACCAGGACGCGGTCGCCCTCGGTCAGGCCGAGCCGGCCGGCGAGCTCTGCGGCCGCGGTGGCGAGGCTGCCGAGGCTCAGCGCCGCCGCGCCGACCAGCAGCCCGGGATCGGCCGGGTCGGGCTCCCGGTAGGGGAAGAAGACGTCCCCGTGGGTGCGCACCTCGACGGCGAAGTCGCGGGCGGCGCCCGCGTACCCGGTCATGCCCAGGCCCAGCGGGTGCAGCGACAACCCCCACAGCTCGGCGGGCGAGGTGTCGTCGTACCCCTCCTCCAGCGCGGGCAGCCGGTCCTGGGCGGCGAGCACGACGTCCGCGCCGGCCGCCCGGCCCTCGTCCTCCAGCGCGGTGTCGAGCACCGCCGCCCCGCAGCTCCAGGCGCCGAGCAGGACCGCCGCCGTCTGCCAGTGCACCGGCAGGGCCAGCGCGACCGTGCTCCCCGGGCCGATGTCGCACTCGTCCTGCAGCAGGTTGGCCGTCTTGGCCACCCAGTTGGCCAGCGTCGCCGCCGAGAGCTCGACCCGCTCGTCGGTCGCGTCGTCGTAGGAGGTGAGCAGCGGGGCGGCCGAGGACCGGCGCAGCGCGGCGGCCAGCAGGTCCGCGGGAAGGGCACTGGGAGGCATGGGACCAGAGTGGCAGGGGGCGTTGCGACGGAGCGGTCCGCCCCGCGTCGTCCCGGCGACGACGCAGCCGCCCGTCTAGAGTCGACGCTCGATGACCGCACCGAGCGCTGCCCTCACCCGGATCGACCACGCGGTCCTGCGCACGACGCGCCGCGCGCTGGG
>JBBSKB010000018.1:0-38691 GCA_038256725.1 Mycobacteriales bacterium
GCAGCGCGACGAGGGTGATCCGCAGCGGCACCCGGGGGCCGCTGCGGGCCGGTGCCGGTACGGGTGCGGTCATGCTCCCCGTGGCAGGCGGAGCGTGTAGCCGACCCCCCGGATGGTGTGCAGCAGGCGGGGTTCGGTGGTGTCGATCTTGCGCCGCAGGTAGGAGATGTAGGACTCGACGACGTTGGCCTCGCCGTTGAAGTCGTAGTTCCACACGTGGTCGAGGATCTGTGCCTTGGACAGCACCCGGCCGGCGTTGGCCATCAGGTAGCGCAGCAGCTTGAACTCCGTCGGCGACAGCCCGATGACCGTGCCGGCCTTGATGACCTCGTGGCTCTCCTCGTCCAGCTCGATGTCGGCGAAGGTCAGCCGGGGCGCCTCCGCCGCCTGCTGGGCGCCGGCGGTCCGCCGCAGCACCGCGCGGATGCGGGCGATGACCTCGTCGAGGCTGAACGGCTTGGTGACGTAGTCGTCGCCGCCCAGCGTCAGCCCGGAGACCTTGTCCTCGGCGGCGTCGCGGGCGGTCAGGAAGAGCACCGGCGTGTGCCGGCCGGACTCCCGCAGGCGGCGGACGACGCCGAAGCCGTCGAGGCCCGGCATCATCACGTCGAGCACCAGCAGGTCGGGGCGGAACGACTCGGCCTGGGCGAGCGCCTGCTGGCCGTCCGCGGCGGTGGCGACCTCGAAGCCCGCGTAGCGGAGGCTGGCCGAGAGCAGCTCGCGGATGTTCGGCTCGTCGTCCACCACGAGCAACCGGGCCTCGGGTGCGCGGGTCTGCGAGCTGCCGGCCACGGATCCTCCGGTCGAGCGAGCGGGTGCCGTCGTCATGCCCTCAGCGTGCAGGCGCGGGCTGCCGTCGGACTGGACGGTACCTGTGAACTCCCTGGACGCGCCGGTCATCCGCCCATGGCGCGGCCGAGGCGCCAGTAGCCGATCGCGTGGTGCTGTGCCCGGCTCAGCCCCCAGCGGCCGCGCAGGTCGGCCCGGATGGTGCGGACGGCGGCCGACTCGGCCCCCACCCAGGCGAAGACGTCCTCGGAGGCGGGCGGTTCGAGAGCGGCGACGGCGTCCACCAGCAAGGTGCTCTTCCCCGGCGGCGTACCCAGCCGGTGCAGCCAGTGCACGGCGATCCCGGGGGGCGCGACGAGCGCCTGCTCCTCCTGCGGCCCGGCGACCTCCAGGTAGGCGACGCCGGTGGTGGCGGCGTCAGCGGCGGCGAGCAGCCGGCTGATCGCCGGCAGCGCCGTCTCGTCGCCGGCCAGCAGCAGCCAGCGGGCGGGGCGCTCGGCCAGCGACGCGGCTCCGGCCACCGCGAGCAGCGCCCCGGGGCGGGCCGCGGCGGCCCAGGCGGCGGCCGGTCCGTCGCCGTGCAGCACGAAGTCGATCTCGAGCTCACCCGTGGCGGGATCCTGGCGGCGCGCCGTGTAGCTGCGCAGCGCCACACCGTGGCTGCCCTGCGGCCAGACGATCCGGCCGTCCCGCTGGATCCGCGGCCAGTTCGGCTCGGCGTCCCCCACCCGCGGCACGAGCAGGTTCACCGTCGGGCCGGCGGCTGCGACGGCCTCGGGGCTGCCCGCCAGCACGACCCGGCGCACCGACGGCGTCACATCGGTGACTGCGATGACGGTCAGCACGTCGGCCGGGCGGAGCCCGTCGAGAGGGGGGCCGTCGGTGGCCCCCTCGATGGAGGCCCCATCGCTGGAGAGCATGGTTCGCAGGCTAGCGGGGCCGACCCGGCCTTCCCCGGGGGAATGGGGTCGACCGGGCCGGCGAGAACCACGCTAGGTGAGCAGAGTGCCCCTGCCAGTGCCCGCACGGGTGAGGGTGGTTCCCGAACGGGTGATCGAGCGGAGGGCCCCGGCGATGTGTGCGTCCGACCCGCGGCGGGCACGGGGACCGCCACACCGTCCACGAGCGCGAGGAGCCGGTCATGGCCGACGAGCTGACGAAGGGTGACCACGTCACCTGGCAGAGCCACGGGAGCACCGCCGAGGGCACCGTCGAACGGAAGATCACTTCCGACACCGAGGCGTCCGGGCGCACCGTGCGGGCGAGCGAGGACGAGCCGCAGTACGAGGTGAAGAGCGAGAAGAGCGGCCGCACGGCGGTGCACAAGCCCTCGGCGCTCGACGAGGACTGACCCGACCCACCGCCCCGAGCGCGGGCCTGCACCCCGCCACGTGCCGGAGTGTGTAGGTCAGAGCGCCGTGCGGTCAGGCGTCGGCGTCGCGGGCCTCCTCCTCGGCGATCTCCTCCGCTCCGCGGCGGCGGAAGAGGCGGGAGCCCGGGAAGCCCTTCACGACCTGGCGTAGGTCCTGCACGGTGTCGACGAGGTCGTGCACGTCCGTGCCGACGTCCCCGAGGGACGCCAGCACCGGCAGGATGTCCTCGTCCAGGTGCGTGATCAGCTGCGGCAGCCGGTCGATGAGCGTGACCAACGCCTGCACCTCGTCCGGCTCGAGGGTGGCGGCCAGCCGGCGCACCGAGGGTGCCAGGGCGGTCAGCGCCGGTGTGTAGTCGTCCAGGATCGGCTCGACCCGGGCGACCATCCCTTCCGCCCGGCCGACGAGGGAATCGGCGCGGTCGGACGTCGTGCCGACGGCGGCGATCGCCTCATCGGCCTTCGTGTTGGTGCGGCCGACGGCCTCGATCGCGGCGTCGGCCTTCGTGTTGGTGCGTCCCACCGCCGCGATAGCCGTGTCGGCCTGCGCATTCGTCTGCTCGACGCCTGCGATCACCCCGTCGGCGCGGTCGACGACGCCCTCGACGCGCGTCAGCAGCGCCGACACCCGGTCGAGCAGGTCCTCCATGCGGCCCAGCGCGGTGGCGGCCCGGGGGACGAGGGCCAGAGCGTCCGCGACTCCGTCCCGCGCGCCCGTGACAGCGGCGACGACGTCCGACGGACCGGGTAGCGACGGCAGTCTCACCGTCCGCACGCTACGCACGTCGTCGGTGGGCCACACCTCGATCGCGCACGATCGGATGGGCCGGACGCGGGCCGCGGCGTTGCGCGCGTCGGGGGAGCGGAGCGGCCTCCCCCCGTATCGTGAAGGCTCCCGCCTCCGGGTGCGGGGCCATTGCAACCACGGACAGAGGGTGTCGACACCGGTGGGGGACGAGCGGAGGGCCGACGACGCGCGCAGCCGCGGCGTCCCTGACGGCTCCCGGCGGCGCCGCGGTACCCCCGACCCGCTGACCGTCGAGCAGCTGCTCTCCCGCCCGGGCAGCGCCTCCGGTGGGCGTCGCGCCGCGCGCCGGGAAGGCGGCACGCCCGCCGCCCCGGCGTCGCCCCCACCGGGCGTGCGCAACGGGCTGCCGCCGCTGCCCGCCGGCACCACCACCCCGCCCCCGACGCCGCAGGCCGGCCTGCCACCCGTTCCCGGCGCCGCGCCGCGACCGCCGCTACAGCCCGTGCCCGGCGCCCCGGCCGCGTGGGAGCCGGACGCGCGACCCTCGCGGCGCAGCGGCCCGATCCCGCCCCTGCCCGGCATGCGGCCGCCCCTCCCGGGAGCCAGGCCCGGCGGGCGGCCGAAGCGACCGGCCCCGCGGGCCACGACCCCCGGCCGACGCCGGCTGGTCCGTGCGGGGCTCGCGCTCGCCGCCGTCGTCGGCGTGGTCGTGCTCTACCACCTGGGGCTGTACTTCTACGTCGACCAGAAGATCGACCGCGTCGACGCCCTGGCCACCGACGGGCCGGAGATCCTGGCCGCCCAGTTGCAGGAGGCGTCGGAGACCTACCTCGTCGTCGGCACGGGGGTGCCGGGCCAGGAGGGCCCCGCGTCGGTGGCGACCCTGCTGGCCTCGGTGTCCCACGACGGCGAGCGCGCCGTCCTGGTCGGCTTCCCGGCCACGGCCCTGGTCGACACCCCGACGTGCCGGACCGAGGACGGCGAGCTGCGCACTCCACGGACCGAGGCGTTCGCCCGCTCGCTGCTCGAGGGCGGGCCCTCCTGCATGGTCCGCGCGGTCCAGCAGCTCTCCGGCGTGCAGATCGACCACTACCTCGGGGTGGACCTCGCCCGCCTGCCCGGGATGGTCGACGCACTCGGTGGGGTCCCGGTGTGCGTCGTCCCCTCGCGCGTGACGGCCGCGGCCGCGGTGCCGCCACCGCCTGGCGCCTCGGAGCTCACCGGCGAGGCGGCCACGGGGTACCTGCGGCCCGCCGGTGAGGGCACGGACGCCACCGGCACGGCGGTCGCCGAGCGGGCCCAGCGGCTGCTGACCTCGACGCTGCGCGCGGCGATGTCGCGGGAGAACGTCCTGGACCCGGTCACCCTCACCCGTTTCCTGACCCGGGCCGCCGACGCGCTGACCGTCGACGAGCAGACCACCCTCGGCGACCTGCGCACGTTGGCCACCTCCCTCGGCGACGTGTCCGGCGACGCGGTGGCGCGCACCGGGCTGCCCGTCGCCCAGGTCGGCCACGTGCCCGTCGGCTCCGAAGAGGCCTTCGTGCTGCTGGACGGCGCCGGCACCCGGACGCTGTTCGACGCGGTGATCGACGGCAGCCGGGTGCCCGAGGGCTTCGGCGCGGAGGAGCCCGTCGTGGAGCCGGGCGAGGAGGCCGCCGGGGAGCCGGTCGTGGCGCCCGACCCGGGCACGGCCATCCTCGCGCCGGCCGAGGTCACGCTCGACGTCTACAACGGCACCGGCACCAGAGGGCTGGCCGCCACCGCTGCTGCCGAGCTGCAGGCCGAGGGCTTCGACATCGGGAAGGTCGACAACGCGGACGGCACCGTCAGCCAGTCCGTCGTCCGGCACGGGCCGGGCATGGTCGCCCAGGCGCGCACCGTCGCTGCCGCCGTCCCCGGTTCGGTGCTGCAGGCCAGCGACGCCATCGGCGACACCGTGGAGCTGACCATCGGCCCCGGCTACGCGGGCGTGGAGGCCGTGCCGCCCCCGGTCGTGGCTCCCGAGCCGGCCGGCGACGCGCCGGCGCCCGAGACGCAGACCGAGGCCGCCGCCGTCAGCTGCGGCTAGCCACCTCGCAGAACGTTTCCGCGGGAACGTCTCGTCGCAGCAGAAGGGTGCGCGGCGGCTGGAGCGGATCAGCCGAAGCGACCGGAGATGTAGTCCTCGGTGGCCTTCTGGTCGGGGTTGCTGAAGATCTTCTCGGTCGGGTTGAACTCGATCAGCCGGCCCGGCTGGCCCACCCCGTTGAGGTTGAAGAAGCCGGTGGACTCGCTCACGCGGGCGGCCTGCTGCATGTTGTGCGTGACGATCACGATGGTGAAGCGGTCCTTCAGCTCGGCCATCAGGTCCTCGATGGCCAGCGTGGAGATCGGGTCCAGCGCGGAGCACGGCTCGTCCATGAGCAGCACGTCGGGCTCGACGGCGATGGCGCGGGCGATGCACAGCCGCTGCTGCTGGCCGCCGGACAGGCTGGAGCCGGGCCGGTCGAGCCGGTCCTTGACCTCGTTCCAGAGGTTGGCGCCGCGCAGTGACTTCTCGACCAGGTCGTCGGTCTCGGCCTTCTTCATCCGGCGGTTGTTCAGCCGGTTGCCGGCGACGACGTTGTCGTAGATGGACATCGTCGGGAACGGGTTGGGGCGCTGGAACACCATGCCGATCTGGCGGCGCACGTCGACCGGGTCGACGTCGGCGCCGTAGAGATCCTGGCCGTCCATGACGACCTTGCCCTCCACCCGGGCGCCGGGGAGCACCTCGTGCATCCGGTTGATCGAGCGCAGGAAGGTCGACTTCCCGCAACCCGACGGGCCGATCAGCGCGGTGATGCTGCGCGGCTCGATGGAGATGTTGACGCCCTCCACGGCCAGGAAGTTGCCGTAGTAGATGTTGAGGTCGGAGACCTCGATGCGCTTGGCCACGGAACTGTCCTCTGGGTCGGTCGGTCGAAGCGTCGGAGCCGGTCAGCGACCGGTCGAGGGGGCGAAGAAGCGACTGATCAGGCGAGCGACGACGTTGAGCGCCATGACCAGGATGATGAGCACCAGCGCTGCGGTCCAGGCCCGGTCGAGGAATGCCTGCGTGGCGGTGCCCGGCTGGGTGAGCTGGTAGTAGGCGAACACCGGCAGCGTCGCCATGCGCCCGTCGAACGGGTTGAGGTTCGTGCCGGTGATCAGGCCGACGGTCACCAGCAGCGGAGCGGTCTCGCCGACGACGCGGGCGACCGACAGCGTGATGCCCGTACCCAGACCGGCGATGGCGGTGGGCAGGACGACCTTGACGACCGTCCGCCACTTCGGCACACCGAGCGCGTAGGCGGCCTCCCGCAGCTCGTTGGGGACGAGCTTGAGCACCTCCTCGCAGGAGCGCACGACCACCGGGATCATCAGCACCGACAGCGCGATCGCGCCCATCACGCCCATCCGGACGTCGTTGCCGAACAGCAGCGTGAACAGCGCGAAGGCGAACAGGCCGGCCACGATCGACGGGATGCCGGTCATGACGTCGACGAAGAAGGTGATCGACTTCTTCAGCCGCCCGGTCGCGTACTCGACCAGGTAGATCGCGGTCATCAGCCCGATCGGCACCGAGATGACCGTCGCCAGCGCCGTGATGATCAGCGTGCCCAGGATCGCGTGGTAGGCGCCGCCGCCCTCGCCGACGACCCGGAACATCGAGTTCGAGAAGAACTGGGCGTCCAGGCGCGGCAGGCCGTTGTCGAGGACCGTCCAGACCAGCGACACCAGCGGGACCATCGCCAGGCCGAACGCCGTCGTCACCAGGCAGGTGACCAGCCGGTCGGTGGCCTTCCGGGTGCCCTCGACGGCGCGGGTGACGACGTAGACGACGAGCGTGCCCAGCAGGACGCCGTAGATCACCGTCGAGACGACGCCGAAGCCGGTCAGCGCGGAGAGGCCGGCGCCGAGGGCGATGCCGGCCAGGTAGAGGCCCAGCGGCGCGTAGCGGGGGAGCCGCTGCCGGGTGCGGACGGCGGGCTGCGGCGCGGGGCGCTCGGGCGCGGACTGCACGGCGGTGCTCATCAGTTGGCTCCGGAGAAGTCGGCGCGCCGGTTGACGACCCAGCGGGCGAGCATGTTGACCACCAGCGTGATCAGGAACAGCACGAGGCCGCTGGCGATCAGGGTGTTGACCCCCAGGCCGGTGGCCTCCGGGAACCGCAGGGCGATGTTCGACGCGATCGTCGAGGGGTTGGAGCTGCTGATCAGGTTCAGCGTGGCGCCGGCGCCGCCGGAGAGCACGATCGCGACCGCCATGGTCTCGCCGAGGGCCCGGCCCAGGCCGAGCATCGCCCCGCCGATGATCCCGGACTTGCCGTAGGGGAGGACCGCCATGCGGATCATCTCCCAGCGGGTCGCGCCGAGGGCCAGGGCCGCCTCGCGGTGGAGGGCCGGCGCCTGGCTGAACACCTCGCGGGAGATCGCCGAGATGATCGGCAGGATCATCACCGCGAGCACCAGGCCGACGGTGAACATCGTGCGGCCGCTGGCCGAGGCGGGGCCGGCGAAGAACGGGATGAAGCCCAGGTGATCGGCCGCCCACTCGTGGAAGGGGACCAGGGCCGGTGCGAGCACGGCCAGACCCCAGAACCCGTAGACGACGCTGGGAATGGCGGCCAGCAGGTCGATCACGTACCCCATGGCGGCCGCGAGCCGGCGGGGGGCGTAGAAGGTCACGTACAGCGCGATGGCGACGGCGAGCGGCGTCGCGATCAGCAGCGCGAGGACCGCACCCAGCAGGGTCCCGAGCACGAGCGGGCCGACGTAGGACGCCAGCCCCTCGCCGCCGGGGATGTCCTCCGCGGGGGCGGTGAGCGCCGGGATGGCCTCGCTGACGAGGAAGGCCGCGACGCCGGCGAGCACGAGCAGGATGAAGATGCCGGAGCCCTTGGCGCTCCCGGCGAAGATGCGGTCGCCCGGCCGGCGGACGGCGCGCTGCTGCGGCGGCGTCTCGGGCGGGGCCTTCGTGGTGGTCACCGGTGCTCCGTGGGCTCGATCGTGGGGGTGCGGGTACGCGGTCCGGGTGGTGCGGAGGCCCGGGACGTCGGTGCGACGTCCCGGGCCACCGCGATGCCGGGTGCGATCAGCCGGCGGTGGTGATCGCCTCGACCGCGCTCTGCGCCTGCTCGCGGAGCGGGTTCGAGAGGGGCGCGTTGCCCGCGTTGTCGGCCGCGACCTGCTGGCCGTCCTCGCTGATCACGTACTCCAGGAACGCCTTCACGTTGTCCGCGGCCTCCTGGTCGTCGTAGGAGATGCAGCCCACGTGGTAGCTGACCAGCACGATCGGGTACTCACCAGAGCCCTCGGTCTCCCGGTTGACCTCGATGGCGAAGTCGTACTCGCCGCGGCCCTCGACGGCCGGTGAGTTCTCGACCACCGCGGCGGCCGACTCGGAAGTCGGGGCGACGAACTCCTCGCCGACCTGCACGTTGACGACGCCGAGGTCACCGGCCCGGCTGGCGTCGGCGTAGGTGATGGCGCCGACCGTGCTCTCCACGACACCGACGACACCGGAGGTGCCGTTGGCGGCCTCGCCGCCGGCCAGCGGCCACTCGCCGTCGGGCTCGGAGGTCCAGACGTCGCCGGCGGTCTGGAACAGGTAGTCGGTGAAGTTGTCCGTCGTCCCGGAATCGTCCCCGCGGTGCACGGGGGTGATCGCCGAGGCCGGCAGCGTCGCGTCGGGGTTGTCCGCCGCGATGGCCGGGTCGTTCCAGGTGGCGATCGAGCCGGTGAAGATCCCTGCGATGGTGGCCGGCGAGAGGTTCAGTTCCTCGACGCCGTCGAGGTTGAAGATCACCGCGATCGGCGAGATGTAGTTGGGGAGCTCGAAGATCTCGCCACCCGCGCAGCGCTCCTGCGCCGCGGCGAGCTCCTCGTCGTCCAGCGCGGCGTCCGAGCCGGCGAAGTCGGTGGCGCCGGAGATGAACTGCTCGCGCCCACCGCCCGAGCCGATCGGGTCGTAGCTGAAGTTCACGTCCGGGTGCTCGCCCTGGAAGCCGGCCTGCCAGGCCTCCATCGCGGCCTGCTGGCTGCTGGCGCCCGCGCCGACCAGGTCGCCGCCGAGCTCCGCGGCGTCACTGCTGCCGCCGGTGTCCCCGGAGCCGGACTCGTTGGCGGCGCCGCACGCGCTGAGCGCGAGGGTGCCGGAGAGCGCCATCGCCAGGGTGGTGGCGCGCGCCTTGGTGCTGAGCTTCAAGGAAAGACCTCTCGACATGGCCCGGACGTCCTCCGGGCAGCACTGGGACCGTCGAGGAGGACGCTAGGGAGCCGAGGTGGCCGGATCCCCGAACACGGGTGAACGGCAGGTGAACGCCCGCGAAGGGGTTGCCGACGGCATGTGCGACAGGTCACGACCGGGGCGTGAACGCCCGTCAGCCGGGGTCGCGGCGCCAGGAGACGTCGACGGCGAAGCGGGAGAAACCGCGGCGCTCGTACAGCCGGACGGCGGCGTCGTTGTCCTCCTCGACGTAGAGGAGGACCGAGCCCAGCCCCTGCCGGCGCAGGTGGGCCAGCCCCAGGTCGGTGAGCGCACCGCCCAGCCGCAGTCCCTGGGCGGCGGGGTCGATGCCCAGCACGTAGACCTCCCCGACGGGGTCCGGCCCTGCGTCGCCGGCGGGGTGGACCTTGGTCCAGTGCGAGCCCAGCAGGGTGCCGCCGTCGTCCGGGTCGCCGCGCCAGGCCATCAGGAAGCCGCCCGGGTCGAACCACGGCTCGGCGCAGCGCAGCTCGAGGTCGGCCCGGGTCATCCGGCCCTGCTCGGGGTGCCAGTCGAAGGCGCGGGCGTTGACCCGCAGCCAGGCGGCCTCGTCCCGGCCCGGGCGGAAGGGCAGCACCCGGACGTCGCCGGGCAGCTGCGGGTGCGGCTCGGGGTCACTGCCCTCGAGGTCGCGCCGCATCTGCAGCAGGACCCGGGCACGCTCGAAGCCCTGCGGGGCGAGCAATTCCGCCGACCCCGGCAGGTCGCCGTGCGCCCAGATGCTCAGCGGCCGGTCGCCGGCGAGCTCCAGCAGCTGCCGCAGCAGGGCGCGGCCGTGCCCGCGCCGCCGCAGCTCCGGGTGCACCACGAGCTCCGCGACTCCGTCGTCGTACCGGGCGTAGCCGGCGAGGACACCGTCGTCGTGCACGACCAGGTCGCGCCCACCCGGGTCGGCGTGCTGCAGCCGCAGCTCGGCGTCCTCGGACAGCGGCCGCACGCCGTCGGCCGCGGCCGCGGCGCGCAGCAGCGAGAGGATCGCGTCGACGTCGGGGCGGGGGCTCATCGCCCCATCAGACCAGTTCGGCGTCGGTCTCCGCCTGGGTGGCCTTGGCGGTGGCGTCGGCGACCTGCTGGTCGAGCTTGTAGCCGACATTGCGGACGGTGCCGATCAGCGCTTCGTGCTCGATGCCGAGCTTGGCGCGCAGCCGCCGCACGTGGACGTCGACGGTGCGGGTGCCGCCGAAGTAGTCGTAGCCCCAGATCTCCTGGAGCAGCTGTGCGCGGGAGAAGACCCGGCCCGGGTGCTGCGCCAGGTACTTGAGCAGCTCGAACTCCTTGTAGGTGAGGTCGAGCGGGCGGCCGCGGAGCTTGGCCGAGTAGCTGTGCTCGTCGATGACCAGCTCGCCGGCCTGCGTCACGCCGTTGTCGACCCCGTCGGCCGGGGTCGCGGCGGCCAGGCGGCGGGAAATGGCCCACTTCAGCCGGGCGTCGACCTCGGCGGGGCCGGCGGTGTCGAGCAGGACGTCGTCGACGCCCCACTCGGCCGACAGCGCCACCAGACCGCCCTCGGACAGGACGGCGACGAGCGCGGCGGCCACACCGGTCGAGGCGAGCAGGCCGCACAGCGTGCGGGCGCGGACGAGGTCGTGCCGGGCATCGACCAGGACGACGTCACTCCCCGTGGCCCCCCAGTCGCCGTCCAGCAGGCTGGACAGCTCGGGGGCGACGACGCGGACCTGGTGGCCCAGCAACCCCAGGGCGGGCAGCACCTCGGTCGTGGCCTGTCGCGCCGAGGTCATGAGGACCAATCGCATGTCGTCTCCTCGCGGTTCCCGCGACGCGCAGCCGCGGCGGCCGTCGACGACGCTGTCGAGGTGAGTGCGAAGAATAGCCGACGCCTGGTCGAGCGGGCAGATTCCGTGCCGGAATCTCCGACGCGGCGGTGACGGGCCCGGCCGCCGCTGTCTGCCACCATCGACGCCGTGAGCTCTGCCGCGCCGTCGTCCCGCCTGACCGCGCGGCAGCACCACCTTCCGGCGGCGGCGTTCGCGGCGCTCGCCGTCGCCATGCTCGTGGGACTGCCCGAGGTGCTGGGCCAGACCGGCCGGCTGGCCGCCGTGCTGGTCCTGCAGCTGGGGCTGGTCCTGTGCTGGGTGCTGGTCACCGGCGTCCAGGGGTTCGCCGGCTCGCTGGCGGTGGGCGCCGGCGCCGCCGTCGCCGCGGACCTGGCCCTCGTGCTGCCGGAGGACCCCGAGCTCGGCGAGTTGCTCGCGGTGATCGGCATCGGGTTCCTGGCGGTGGTCGTGCAGCAGATGCTGCGCCGGCCGCGGCACGAGCTCGTGGCCTCGCTCTCCGGGGCGGTGCTGCTGATGGTCGCGGTCGCCTCGCTGGCCTCCCTGCTGCTCCTCGGCAGCACCGACGTCGGGTCCGAGCGCGCGCTCGTGGCGCTGCTGGCCGTGGGCGCGGCGCTGGTCGTCGGACACCTCGTCGACGCAGCTCTGCCCCGGCCGCAGTTGGCCGAGGGCGTGCCGCGCGGGCTGCTCGGCGCGGTCCTCGCAGTCGGTGCAGGAGCCGCAGCCGCGGTCCTGGTGGCCGGCACCGGCGACGCGCTGGACGGCGAGCGGTCCCTGGTGCACGGCATCGTGATCGGCGGCGTCGCGGCGCTGACCGCGCTGGTGGCCAGCTACGTCGTGGTCGAGACCACCCCCACCGACGTGCCCACCGACGTGCCCGCCGCCGCGCCCGCCGACGAGCAGCGGTTCTCCCGCTGGGTGTTCCCCGTGGTGCAGGTGGCGCTCCCGATCGCCGCCTGCGCGCCGGTCGCGCTCGCCCTGCAGGCGGCTCTGTGAGCGACCGCTCGTGAGGGCACTGCTGGTCGTGCTCCTGCTGCTCGCCGGGCTCGCGCTCCTGGCCGACCGGGTCGCCGTCGGCGTGGCCGAGGACCAGGTGGCGTCGCAGCTGGCCGGCAAGGGCGGCCTGATCGGCACCCCGCAGGTCGACATCACCGGCTTCCCCTTCCTCACCCAGGCGATCTCGGGCCGCTACGAGGACGTGCGCATCACGCTGGACGCCGAGCAGCTGGGCCAGCCGGAGGGCACGCGGGCGGCGGTCTCGTTGCGCGGCGTCCACGTCCCCCTGAAGGCGGTCGTCGCCGGGTCGGTCACCGAGGTGCCGGTGGAGCGCATCGACGGCAGCGCGACGCTCTCCTACGGCCTGCTCGCCGCCGAGATCGGCAGCGACGCCGCCGTCTCGGCGGAGGGGGACGGGCTCCGGATCTCCCGGACCGTCGAGCTCCCCGGCTACACGCTGCCGGTCAGCGCGGCCGGCACGGTCGCGCTCGACGGCGACCAGCTGGTGGTGGACGTCGAGCGCGCCACGGGTGCCGGTGTGGAGATCCCGGGCTTCCTGGTCGAGCAGGTCAGCGACCTGCTGGACCTGCGCTACACGGTCCCCGAGCTGCCGTTCGGCCTCCGGCTGACCGGGGTGGCGCCCGCGGCGGACGGTGTCGAGGTGCGGGTCGAGGCGACCGATGCGGTGCTGACGGCGCGATAGAGCGGGACAGAGATGGTGCCGGCCGCGGAATAGGCCACCGCTCCGATCGGGTTGTGCCGTCGATGAGCACGATCGGGATAGTGGTCCTTGCCGGAGCGCTGGTTGCCACGGCGGTCGCGGCGTGGTGGCTGCGCACGCGGAACGGCGCGCTGCGCACGGTCCCGGACGACGACGAGGAGGCCGGCATGGCGCACTCCGCCGCGTTCGAGCGGCTCGGCGTGCGTCCGGCCGACGCCGACCTCACCGTCGTCCAGTTCTCCACCGCCTTCTGCGGCCCCTGCCGGGCGACCAAGGCCCGGCTGGCACAGCTGCAGACCACCCGGCCGGGGCTCGTCGTCGTCCAGGTCGACGCCGAGAGCCACCTCGACGAGGTGCGCGAACTGGACGTCCGGCGCACCCCGACGCTGTTCTACCTCGACCGCTCCGGTGCTCTCGTGGGTCGCAGCAGCGGTGCGCCCCGGCCCGACGAGCTCATCGCCCTGGTGGACGCGCACGCGGGGGTGGCGCGGTGATCAGCTACCCTCGCGCCGTGGGCATCCTGCTGACTTCGCGACGCACAGTTGACCTGTGCCGCGTCAGCAGCACCCTCTGTCCGACCTCCTGAGGTCGGCCCCCGACCGACCAGACGCGCCCTGTCCGCCGTTCTGAGGTCCTCTTCCGCAATGACTGCTCCCTCTCCGCACGTCGACGTGCGTGCCCCGCGGTTCGCCGCCGGGCTGACATCGGTCGTCCTCGCTGTCGCGCTGCTCACCGGCAGCGGCTGGCTGGTCGCCGCCCAGGCGCTGGTCTTCGCCGTCGGTGCGCTGGCCGGCCTCCGGTCCTCGCCCTACGGCCTGCTGTTCCGCTCGCTCGTGGCGCCGCGACTCGGCCCGGTCCGCGAGCGGGAGCCCGAGGCGCCGCCGCGCTTCGCCCAGCTCGTCGGCCTGCTGTTCGCCGTCGTCGGGGCCGCCGGCTACCTCCTCGGCGCCCCCGTGGTCGGCGCCGTCGCCACGGGGCTCGCGCTCGTGGCGGCCCTGCTCAACGCGGCCACCGGCTTCTGCATGGGCTGCGAGCTGTACCTCACGGCCCGGCGGGTGCTGCCCGTCCGCACCGCCTGACCGACCACCCGACCACCGCACGACCGATCACAGGGAGCTACCCCATGAGCCGCAACGACGTGCTCGTCACCGTCGACTGGGTCCAGGACACCCTGGGCACGCCCGGCATCGTCTTCGTCGAGGTCGACGAGGACACCAGCGCCTACGACGGCGGCCACCTCGAGGGCGCCGTCAAGCTGGACTGGAAGCAGGACCTGCAGGACCCGCTGCGCCGCGACTACCTGGACAAGACCGCCTTCGAGGCGCTGCTGTCCTCGCGCGGCATCGGCAACGACGACACCGTGGTGCTCTACGGCGGCAACAACAACTGGTTCGCCGCCTACGCCTACTGGTACTTCAAGATCTACGGCCACCGCGACATCAAGCTGATGGACGGCGGCCGCAAGAAGTGGGAGCTCGACGGGCGCCCGCTGTCGAAGGACGCCGTCGCGCGGCCGGCGACGCAGTACGTGGCGAGCGAGCCCGACCTCTCCATCCGCGCCTTCCGCGACGAGGTCGTGGCCGCGATCGGCAGCAAGAACCTGGTCGACGTCCGCTCGCCCGACGAGTTCTCCGGCAAGATCCTCGCCCCCGCGCACCTGCCGCAGGAGCAGTCGCAGCGGGCCGGCCACGTGCCCACGGCGATCAACATCCCGTGGAGCAAGGCCGCCAACGAGGACGGCACCTTCAAGAGCGACGAGCAGCTGGCCGGCCTCTACGGCGAGCAGGGCTTCGACGACAGTCGGGAGACCATCGCCTACTGCCGGATCGGCGAGCGCTCGAGCCACACCTGGTTCGTGCTCAGCGAGCTGCTCGGCAAGAAGAACGTCAAGAACTACGACGGCAGCTGGGTCGAGTACGGCTCGCTCGTCGGCGTCCCGATCGAGAAGTGAGCTGCTGACATGTGCGGAGCCCCGAAGCAGGGTGGTGCCCTCGCGGGCATCGACCTGAGCACGCAGACGGTCATCCAGGGCCAGGTGTGGCACGACGGCGCACCGGTCGCCGGCGCCTACGTCCGGCTGCTGGACGGCACCGACGAGTTCACCGCCGAGGTCGTCACCAGCCCCGAGGGCGAGTTCCGGTTCTTCGCCGCCCCCGGCACCTGGAAGGTCCGCTCGCTGGCCCCGGTGGGCCGGGGCGAGCGGGTCCTCGATGCCGAGGTCGGCCTGAACGAGACGACCGTCGTCATCGACTGAGACCCCCCGACGACGGCAGCGCCCGTCCCGGCTCCGGCCGGGGCGGGCGCTGCTGCGTTCACCCGATGCCGGGTGGCAGCACCTCGGGGCCGGCCTCGGGCGGCCGGGGGCGGTCCTCGGGATAGGCCCGGACGGCCACGACCGCGACGTCGTCGTCACCGGCCCGCGGCACGAGCCGGCCGAGCACGGTGTCCAGCAGCTCGGGCAGCGGCGTCCGCCCCAGGTCCCGCAGCGCGTCCTGCAGGCGGGCCATCCCCTCGTCCAGGTCGGAGCCCCGCCGCTCGACCAGGCCGTCGGTGACCAGCAGCAGGGTGTGGTCGGCGTCCAGCTCGACGGTGTGGTCGTGGCGCTGTGCCGACGGCTCGACGCCGAGCATCAGGTCCGGCGTCGTCTCGAGCACGCGGGAGCTGCCGTCCGGCGCGAGCAGCAGCGGGGGGACGTGGCCGGCGTTGCTCCAGCGGACGATCCGCCGCCCGGTCACGGGCACGTCGGGGTGCCGCTCGATGCGGGCGAGGATCGCGGTGGCCAGCGACGCGACGTCCAGCCCGTACGCGGCCCGGTCGGTGCGGCCCATCGTCGCGGCGGGCGTCTCGTCGTTGTCGTAGGCGAGCGCCCGGAGGATCCCGCGCAGCTGCCCCATGGCGGCCGCGGCGCCGCTGCCGTGGCCCACGACGTCGCCGATCGCCAGCATCGTGGCGCCGTCGGGCTGCAGGAAGGCGTCGTACCAGTCGCCGCCCACCTGCGCCTCGTGCCCGGCGGGGAGGTACCGGACGACGACGTGCAGGTGGTCCGGCTCCGGCGGCGGGGTGAGCAGCGCCTGCTGCAACTGGTCGGCGAGGGCGCGCGCCGCGGCCGCCTCGCGAGCCAGCCGGTCGAGCTCGGCGGCCTGTGCCTCGGCATTGCGCCGCTCGCTGAGGTCGCGGAAGGAGACGATGACGCCGGTGACCCGGCCGTCCTCGACCGTGGGGACGGCGATCAGCTCGACGGGCACCGGGACGCCGTCCTGGCGCCAGAACACCTCGTCGTCGGCGAGCACGGTGCGGCCGCTGCTGATGGCCTGCCAGACCGGGCACTCCTCGCGCGGGTACGGGGAGCCGTCGAGGTGCGAGTGGTGCAGCAGGGCGTGCTGGTCGAAGCCGCGCTGCTCGGCGGCCGGATAGCCGGTGAGGCGTACGGCGGAGGGGTTCACGAACTCGACCCGGCCCTCGGCGTCGAGGCCGTAGATCCCGTCGGCGACGTTGGCCAGCACCCACTCGTACCGGGTGATGGCGCGCGCGAGCTCCTCCTCGGGCGTCCGCACGCGCACCTCCGTCGTCCCTGACCGTGCCGGGCGGGGTGCCGGCGATCGCAGGCCCCGCTGCGGGGAGTGTAGGCGCCGGGCCGGTGGGATCCGGCCGCTCACCGGCTCCGGTGGCGGACCTGCCAGGCCGCTGCCAGCAGCACGGCAAGGCCCAGCGCGGTGCCGCCGCCCCAGGTGGCGGCACCGTAGATGGCCTCGCCGAGGGCGTCCGCGAGCAGGGCGGCGGCGGTGCCGACGACGATGCCGACGGCGCCCAGCAGCACCCAGGGCCACCTCCGTCCGCGGGGGACGGACGTCCGGGCCGGCGTCCGCAGCCACCAGTGCAGGACCCAGCCGAGCAGGACCAACCCGCCCAGCACGCTCGTGCCGTACTGCAACCACCGGTAGCCCGGCAGGAGGCCCCACTGCCCGGCCAGTGCCGGGAACGTCTCCGGGCCCCAGCGCCGGGCATGGGTGAACTCGTCCCAGAGCACGTGGGTGCCGGCGCCGACCGCCAGCGCGAGCAGCGTCCAGGCGATCGGGGCCGGCGACGACAGCCGGATGCGCAGCCCGACGGGCACGCCGGTCAGCCGGGCGCGCAGCGCCGCGGGTGCGGCCCGGACCGCCGGCGCCGCGAGCAGCCCGTGCCAGAGCGCCCAGGCGGCGAGCCCGATGAGCACGTCGGTGGTGACGACGGCACTCGCGGTGTGCGTCGGCGAGGGCAGCTCGAACGGCAGGTAGAAGGGCAGGTCGGGCGCGACGCTGCCGGCGATCAGCGCCGATGCGGGCAGGGGTGTGCGCAGGAAGGGCAGTACCGCCGCCGCGTGGCTCGGGGTGAAAGGCACTCACTACCGTGTCATGCATGGTTTCTGCCTGGGTCCTGGTCACCCTGGCGGCGCTGGCCGCGCTCTCCTGCGGCTACGGCGCCGTGCGGCTGTCCCGCCGTCCGACGGGGGCGCGACGATGAGCGCGCCGACCGAACTGCCGGTCCCCGACACCGTCGACGTCCGCAGCGGCCCCGAGGTCTCCGACCAGCTGCTGTCCCTGCTGCCGCTGCTGGGCGAGTGGCACGGGGAGGGGCAGGCCGCCGGAACCAGCGGGGATCACCGCTTCGGCCAGTGGATCAGGTTCAGCCACGACGGCCGCGGGTTCCTCGCCTACGACTCCCGGACCTGGCGGCTCAGCGACGACGGGCAGATCGTCGGCCCGGACGTCCGGGAGACCGGTTTCTGGCGGCCCCGCGGCGAGGGTGACGACGTCGAGCTGATGGTCGTCGGCGCCGACGGGCTGCTGGAGCTGTACGTCGGGACCGCACGGACGACGACCAGCTGGGAGCTGGCCACCGACGTCGTCGCCCGCACCCCGGACGCACCCGAGGTGACCCGCGCGGTCCGCCTGTACGGCATCGTCGAGGGTGCGCTCATGTACGCCGTCGACCGCGCCGTGGGCGGCGGGGAGCTCCGCCCCACGATGTCCGCCCGGCTGGAGAGGATCCGATGACCGACCCGCGCCCCGCCACCCCCCGCCAGGTGGCCGACGCCTACGTCGCGGCCGCCTGCGAGCTCGACCCGATCCTGGCCACCCAACTGGGCGCCCGCCCCGGAGACGACCGGTTGCCGGACCTCTCCCCGGAGGGTCTGGAGGCCGAGGTCTCGCTGGTCCGGGAGACGCTCGTCGAGCTCGACCGGGTGCTGGCCGAGGACCCGGCGCTCGAGGACGACCCGGTCGAGCGGCGCTGCGCCCGGCTGCTGCGCGAGCGGCTCACCTCCGAGCTCGACGGGCACTGGGCGGGGGAGGGCTTCCGGTCACTGAACATCCTGTTCTCGCCCGTGCACTCGGTCCGCTCGGTGTTCAGCCTGATGCCCACCGCGACCGACGAGGACTGGGCGGTCATCGCCCGCCGGATCGCGCGCGTCCCCGAGGCCTACCGCGGCTACCGGGAGACGCTCGAGGAGGCGGTGCGGCGCGATCTCCTGGTCGCCCCGCGCCAGGTGCGCACCGTCGTCGAGCAGCTCGACGAGTGGCTGGCCGGCCCCTACTTCACCTCGTTCGTCGCTGCCGGCCCCGAAGCGCTCCAGTCCGAGCTGCTGGCGGCCGCGGCGGACGCCGATGCCGCGGTGGCGGAGATCCGCGACCACCTGCGCGACGAGTACGGCCCGCGCACCGAGAGCGTGCCCGACGCCGTCGGCCGCGAGCGCTACGCACTGGCCGTCCGCCGCTGGTCCGGCTCGGACCTCGGACCCGACGGGGGCCTCGAGGAGGCCTACGCCTGGGGCTGGGCCGAGCACCAGCGGATCCTCGCCGAGCAGCGGATCGAGGCCGACCGCGTCCACGCCGGCGCGACGCCGATGGAGGCGATGCGGGTGCTGGCCACCAGTGGCCCCGCCGTCGAGGGCGTGGAGGAGATCCGCGTCCGCCTGCAGGCGATGATGGACGAGGCGATCGCCGAGCTCGACGGCACGCACTTCGACCTCGCCGAGCCGCTGCGCCGGGTCGAGGCCATGATCGCGCCCCCCGGCAGCGCCGCGGCACCGTACTACACGCGGCCCTCGCAGGACTTCTCCCGGCCCGGCCGCACGTGGCTGCCGACGCTGGGCCGGACCCGTTTCCCGCTGTGGGACCTGGTGTCGATCTGGTACCACGAGGGCGTTCCCGGCCACCACCTGCAGCTGGCCCAGTGGGCGCACGTCTCGCAGCAGCTGTCCACCTACCAGACCTCGGTGGGCTCGGTCAGCGCCAACGTCGAGGGCTGGGCGCTCTACGCGGAGCGGTTCATGGACGAGCTCGGCTACTTCGCCGACCCCGGCACCCGGCTGGGCTTCCTCGACGCCCAGCAGCTGCGCTCGGTGCGGGTGGTCATCGACATCGGCATGCACCTCGAGTTGCCGATCCCGGACGACGCCGAGGGCGTGCTGGCCGGGCACCGCGGGCAGCCCTGGACGCCGGACCTCGCGCGGGCCTTCCTGGGCGAGAACTCCGGTGCCTCGCTGGCCTTCCTGGACAGCGAGCTGGTCCGCTACCTCGGCATCCCCGGGCAGGCGATCGGCTACAAGCTCGGCGAGCGGGCCTGGCTGGCCGGCCGCGAGCAGGCCCGGCAGGCACGCGGTGACGCGTTCGACCTCAAGGCCTGGCACATGGCCGCGCTGTCGCAGGGATCGCTGGGTCTCGACGACCTGGAGGCCGAGCTCGCGCAGCTGTAGGGCTCAGCGCCCGCCGGGCAGCGGGTTCAGGGTGTCCGCGGCGAAGGCGGTCGAGTCGTCCGGCCGGGCGGGGAGGGCCTCGATGCCGGGGGTGCGGAGCAGTTCGGCGATGCACGCGGCGCTGCCGCCCACGTAGGTGCTGGTCAGGTCGATCTCGGTGACCACGCACCAGGCCCGGTCGCCCGGCCACCACAGGTTCGCGCTCTGCTCGTGCGGCTCGGGCGCCAGGTTCCGGACGGCGTCGGTGACGGCGCCGCGGACGAGCACGACGTCATGGTTCTCGCGCAGCAGCAGCCGGGGTGGCGTCTCGGGGTCCGGGAGGTCGTAGCCGAAGCCGTCGCACCGGCCCAGGAAGCACTCCCCCGGTGTCGTGGTGTGCGGGCCGAGGACGGCGGCGAGCCGGGCTGCCACCTCGACCGGCAGGTGCCCCTCGGCGGGTCCGTCGTCCCACACCGCCGACTGGAGTTCGGAGGGCTCGGCGTCCCAGCTGCCGATGAGGGTGTGCCACTGCATGAGCGGGTGCACGAGGGTGCCGTTGTGCGCGGCGACCTCGGCCCAGCTGACCTCGATGTCGTCGTCGCCGTCGTAGCGGACCGCGGGGTGGAAGACCCGCGCGTACGACTCGAAGGCGGGGAGCAGAGCGGCGACCGTGCCGGGCTCGCCGAAGCGCCGCGCGACGGAGATCCACACGCCGGGCCAGACGTCGGTCTCGACCGGCAGGCCGCCCAGCTGCATGGGGCGCAACCTACCCGGAGAACGGACAACCCCCGGGCTGTTCCACGGCGCTGTCCTCGGAAGGAAGCTGCACGTGGGCCGACTGGACATTGGTCGGCGGCCCGGGGGTCGGGTGACTGTCCGGTTCTCGCTCGCCGCCGTACGACGGACGGGCGATAGTGCGCCGGCGCTCGGATTCCACTCCGAACGGGCGGCCCATCTGGACGGCGGCTAGCGGACAGCCACCTCACGAGTCCTGTAGCTCAGCAAGTTACGGACCACCTCCTCTCTCGTATGCGACGACGGTACGTCCGCGCGGAGAGCGTCGGCAACCGAAAAGAGTCAGCTGTCGGCGAACGGCGTCTACGGCCGCTCGGGGGGTCGCGGCGGACCGATGTCCTCCGGGGCCTCGTAGACGTCGGGGATGCCGTCGGCGTCGGCGTCCACCCGCTCCTGGGCCGCGATCTCCCGGTACCGGCGGTTCCGGATGCGGAGGATGATCGACGCCAGCACGGCGGCGAGCACGGTTCCCAGCAGGATCCCGACCTTGGCGTGGTCGAAGCTCTCGGGGTCGTCGACGTAGGCGAGCTCGGTGATCAGCAGCGAGACCGTGAATCCCATGCCGCCGAGCAGGGCGAGCCCGACGACGTCGGTCCAGCTGAGGTTCTCGTCCAGCTGGGCGCGGGTGAACCGCGAGACCAGCCAGGTGGCGCCGGTGATGCCGATCGCCTTGCCGGCGACCAGGCCGACCATGATGCCGATCGCGATGCTGTCGCCCAGCGATTCGCCCAGCCCCGAGACGCCGCCGAAGGCGACGCCCGCGGAGAAGAAGGCGAAGACCGGGACGGCGAAGCCGGCCGACAGCGGGCGGAGCCGGTGCTCGAAGTGCTCGGCCAGCCCCGGCCCGGCGTCCGGGCCACCGGCCGCCGGGCTGCGCACCACCGGCACGGTGAAGGCCAGCAGCACGCCTGCGACGGTCGCGTGCACGCCGGACTCGTGCATCAGCGCCCAGGTGAGCGCCGCCAGGGGGAGCAGCAGCCACCACGAGCGGATCCGCTTCTGCACCAGGAAGCCGAAGACGGCCAGCGGCAGCAGGGAGAGCAGCAGGGCCGGGACGTTCAGCGCGGCGGTGTAGAAGACCGCGATCACCATGATCGCCAGCAGGTCGTCGACGACGGCCAGGGTGAGCAGGAAGGTGCGGAGAGCCGTCGGCAGGTGGGTGCTGATGACCGCCAGGACGGCCAGGGCGAAGGCGATGTCGGTGGCCGACGGGATCGCCCAGCCCTCGAGCGAGCCGCCCAGGTTGAAGAGCACGAAGAACAGCGCGGGCACGGCCATGCCGCCGACCGCCGCGGCGATCGGCAGCGCCGCGCGCCTCGGCTCGCGGAGGTCGCCGGCGACGAACTCGCGCTTGAGCTCCAGCCCGGCCACGAAGAAGAAGATCGCCAGCAGGCCGTCGGCCGCCCACGTGCCGAGCGTCAGGTCGAGGTGCAGCGCCGCCGGGCCGACCCTCGTGTCGCGCAGGGCCTCGTAGCTCTCCGCCCAGGGGGAGTTGGCCCAGACGAGGGCGAGAGCGGCGCCGACGAGGAGCAGGGCGCCGCCGACCGTCTCCTTGCGCAGGACCGAGGCGACGCGTTGCGCCTCGGGCCACGAGCCCCGGTCGAAGAGGCGGGTCGAGCTGGTGTCGGGCACGGGGGCGGCTCCGGAGATGGGGTCGGGAAGGACGTTGCCGACCAGACTTCCCGGCGCACCGGGAGCCAGGCTACCGGGCGAGGAGGTCCCGCACGCGCGTCGTCAGGTACGCGTCGCCGCGGCGCACGCCGTCGAGCGTGTGCACCGGCGCGGCTCCACGCACGCCGGAGAGCAGCCAGACGGCGTCCGCGTCGTGCAGGTCCTCGACGGTGCCACGCGTCCGCGCCGTCGGCCACCCGTCGGCCTCCGCCTGCTCGAACAGCCGGGCCACGGTGGTGCCGGGCAGGATGCCGGTCTCCGTCGGCGGGGTGTGCAGAGCGCCGCCGGCCGCCCACGCCACCGTCGAGGTCGGCCCCTCCAGCAGTTGCCCCTCCAGCGAGGTGAGGACGACGTCGTCCGCGCCCAGGGAGTGTGCGTGCCGGTAGGCGGCCATGTTGACCGCGTAGGAGAGCGTCTTCGCGCCGCCGAGGAGCCACGGCGCCTGCGCGCGGAGGTCCGCCGGGATGCCGAGGGAGAGGCTGACCACCGAGATGCCCTCGCTGCGCTGGCGGATCGTCTCCGCCGGGACGGGGGAGATCAGGGCCAGCGCGGTCGGGGACGCGTCGTCGCCGGGCCCGCGGGTGAGCAGCAGCCGGATCAGGCCCTCGGTCTCCGCCGGCCAGTCCACCACCACCGCGTCGACGAGGGCGCGCCACACGTCGTCACCCGGGTGCGCGAGCTCCAGCAGCGCCGCCGACCGGTGCAGGCGGGCCAGGTGCGGGACCAGGTGCGGTGTGGTCCCCCCGACCACCGCGACCGACTCGAAGACGCCGTCCCCGCGCACCAGTCCCTGGTCGTAGGCGGTCACCACCGGCTCGTCCGCCCGGACGGCGACGGCCGTGCCGTTCCGCCAGATCGCCACGCTGCGCTGCTCGGTCACCCGTCCAGCCTGCCCGACGTCGGGCATAGGGTCGCGTCATGGGGCACGAGGGCCATGCGGTCGCGGGTGGTGGCATCGCCGGCCGCTCCGCCGACGCGGCGGCACCGCTGGCCGAGCGGCTGCGGTCCCGGGGTCTGCGCCTGACGGCGCAGCGTCGCCGGGTGCTGGAGGCCGTGGAGGCCCTGGAGCACGCGACGCCCGAGGCGATCGGCGCGTGGCTGCGCGAGGAGGCCGGGCCCGAGGCGCCGGCGCCGGATGCCTCGACGGTCTACCGCAACCTCGAGCTGCTCGAGCGGCTCGGCCTGGTGTGGCACACCCACCTGGGCAAGGGGGCACCGATCTACCACGCCTCCGAGCACGCCCACCTGCACGTGGTGTGCGCTTCCTGCGGCGCGATCTCCTCGGTCACGCCCGACCTGCTGGACAGCGCGGCGGAACGTCTGGCCGCCGATCTGGGTTTCACCGTGGACGTGGGGCACGTCGCCTTGTCCGGGACGTGCCGCGCGTGCCGCGAACGAGCATCGGAGACCCCATGAGTTCCACCCTGCTGTCCCGCCCGGGCGCCGTCGCCGTCGAGAAGCCGGTGGACGCCGCGTCCGCGGTGGCCGCCCACTACGGGGACCCGCTGCGCGAGCAGCGGCTGCTCGCCGAAGGCGCCGGGTTGGTGGACCGCAGCGACCGGGACGTGCTCGTCGTCCCCGGCGCCGACCGGCTCTCCTGGCTGCACAGCCTCACCAGCCAGCACCTCGACCGGCTGGCCGACGCGACCGGCAGCGAGGCGCTGGTGCTCTCCCCGCAGGGGCACGTCGAGCACCACCTGGTGATCGCCGAGCTCGCCGGCACCACGTGGGCCGACGTCGAGCCGGGCACGGGTGCCGCGCTGCACGCCTTCCTGCAGAAGATGCGCTTTCTGCTCCGCGTCGAGCCGGAGCTGGTGACCGCGCAGTGGGCCGTCCTCTCGCTGGTCGGGCCGCGGGCGCTCGACGTGCTGGCCGCCGCCGGGCTGCCGGCGCCGGCCGCCGACTACGCCGTCGAGCCGCTCACCGACGGCGGGTTCGCCCGCAGGATGCGCCCGATCGGCGACGGCACCGCCGTCGTCGTCGACCTGGTGGTGCCGCGCGGTGCCGTCGACGGCATCGCGGACCGGCTGCTCGCTGCCGGGGCGCGGCTCGCCGGGGTGCAGGCCTACGAGGCGCTGCGCGTGGAGGCCCGCCGTCCGCGGCTGGGTGCCGACAGCGACCACCGCACGATCCCGAACGAGCTCGAGTGGCTGACCAGCGCGGTGCACCTGGACAAGGGCTGCTACCGCGGGCAGGAGACCGTCGCCCGGGTGCACAACCTGGGCCGCCCGCCGCGCCGGCTGGTGCTGCTGCACCTGGACGGCGTCAGCGAGGACCTCACCGAGCCCGGAGCCCCGGTGCTCGCCGGTGCCCGCGAGGTCGGCCGGGTCGGCACGGTCGTGCGGCACCACGAGCTCGGCGTGATCGCGCTGGCGCTGGTGAAGCAGTCGGTCGCCCCCGATGCCGCGCTGACCGTGGGTGGCTCGGTCGCCGCGATCGATCCGGACGACGCCCCCGCGGATGTCGACGACACCCGGGCGGCGGCGCGCGACCGCATCCGGGCCGTCCGGTCTGCGACCATGCCGCGTGCGTGACGAGACGAGATGATCGCCGACGCCCCGACGTTCGAGGAGAGCACGTGAGCACCAGGACCAGTCCCGCCGGGGGCGCCGCCGTCGACGCGCTGTTGGACCCCACGTTCCTCGAGGACGCGACCCGGCGGTCGATGACCGAGGTGCGCACGCTGCGCCGCCAGGCCGAGCAGGAGGAGGTCAACCTCTCCTACACGCGGCGACTGCTGCAGGGCCGGCTGGACATCGTGCGCCGGGAGCTGCAGCGCCGGGCCGAGCACGACGGCCGGTCGCTGGTCGAGCTGCTCCCGGAGATCCTGTCCGAGAAGGGCCGGGGCCCGGCGCACGGGCTGGGCCGGCACCAGACGGTGCAGCCGGCCAACCCGGACGCGTACGAGTCCTGGGTGAACGCACTGACCCCCGGGGTCGACCTCTCCTCGATCACCGACCTCACCGACGCCGAGCTCGAGCAGGGCGCCCGCGCGCTCGCCGAGGCCGAGGTGGGCCTGTCGGAGCGCCGGCGCGGCGTCCAGCAGGTCATGGACGCGCTCGCCGGGGAGCTGGGCCGCCGCTACCGCGACGGCGAGGCCGACGTCGCGGCGCTGCTGGCCGACGAGGGTCGGCACTGAGCGAGGGC
This sequence comes from Mycobacteriales bacterium, assembly GCA_038256725.1. GTDB lineage: Bacteria > Actinomycetota > Actinomycetes > Mycobacteriales > Geodermatophilaceae > Blastococcus. Next base: position 25,015 of record JBBSKB010000018.1, read on the forward strand.
ACGCGCGCCTGGCCCGTCAACCCGGTACTGGTCGAGGTCGAGCGCTCCGGGTTCCTCGAGTCGGTGCACCGCGGCTCCCTGGTGGTGCTGGGCGCCGACGGCGACGTGCGGTTCGCGGCCGGCGCCGTCGACCGGCCGATGCTGCCGCGGTCGTCGAACAAGCCCGTGCAGGCGACGGCGCTGCTCGCCGCCGGCTGGACGCCGCGGAACGGGGCGGAGCTGGCGATCGGGGCCGGCTCGCACAACGGCGAGGACGCGCACCGGGAGCTCGCCGCGGCGATGCTCGCGGCCGCCGGGCTCGGGTCCGAGCACCTGGGCTGCCCGCCCGCGCTGCCCGTGCACGAGGCGACGCGGGCGGCCTGGCTGGTCGGGGGCCGCGCCCCCGACCGCCTGGCGATGAACTGCTCGGGCAAGCACGCGGCGATGCTCGCCGCGTGCGTGGCGGCGGGCTGGCCGGTCGAGGGGTACCTCGACCGCGCGCACCCGCTGCAGCAGGCGATCGAGGCGCGGCTGGGCGAGGCGGCCGGGGAGCCGGTGACGGCCGTGGTCGTCGACGGCTGCGGTGCGCCCCAGCACGCGCTCTCGCCGACCGGCCTGGCCCGCGGCGTGCTCTCGCTGGTGCACTCCGACGCCGGCTCGCGGGAGCGCGCGGTCGCCGACGCCATGCGCGCCCACCCGTGGTTCGTGGCGGGCACCGGGCGCGAGGACACCGACCTGATGCGCGCCGTCCCGGGCCTGCTGGTCAAGGGCGGCGCCGACGGTGTGCACGTGGCCGCGCTGCCGGGAGCGGGCGCGGTGGCGCTCAAGCTCGACGACGGCGGCGACCGCGGGCGGGCGCCGGCGCTGGCCGCGGGCCTGCTGAGGCTCGGGGTGCCCGCCGACGTCCTCGCTCCCTGGGTGCAGCTCCCGCTCTCGGGAGGCGGGGAAGTCGTGGGCGCCGTCCGAGCGGCGCCGGCGCTGGCGGCCTGAGCTACCGGTCCGGATGTGACGTGACGGACAGCCGGGTGCTAGCTGATCCGCTTGCAGGAGCTAGCGCTCCGGGTTAGTGTCGTAGCCGTGCAGACACCGGGAGAGTTCGTCCGCGAGCAGGTGAGCACGGTCCGCGACACGGTGGACCGCGTCGCCGGCACCGTGGCCGAGTCGGTCGCCGAGGCCACGACGGCCTCGGCGAGCAACGTCACCGCCGTCGGTTCGCAGGTGGGCAACTACATCCGCGAGCAGCGCAGTGCCGCCCAGGTGTCCCTGCGGGAGCTGGCCCGCACGGCCGGCGTCAGCAACCCCTACCTGTCCCAGGTGGAGCGGGGCCTCCGCAAGCCCTCGGCGGAGATCCTCGCGTCGATCGCCCGGGGCCTGAAGATCTCGGCCGAGTCGCTCTACGAGCAGGCCGGGATCCTCGACCGGCGGTCCGGAAACCCGGACACCGTGGCGGCGATCCGGTCGGACGAGGCGCTGTCCGAACGGCACAGGGCCGTGCTGCTGGAGCTCTACGAGACCTACGTCCGCGAGTACCGCGCCGGCACGGCGCACCCGGCCGCTCCCCAGGCCGCACCCCAGAACCCCTCCCCCCCTTCGAAGGAGTCGGCATGACCCCCACCCAGACCGTGAAGCAGTACCGCGAGCTCGCCGTGACCCAGGGCATCGCCCTGGCCGAGCAGGCCCGCACCCCGCTCCTCGCCGTCGTCGGCGCCGGTGACCTGGCCGTCCAGAGCGCCCGCACCGTCCTCGAGCAGTTCCGCTCGAAGGCCACCTCCTCCGTGCGGGCGCTCCCCGGCGAGGCGCAGGTCCAGGCCGACCTCGCCGTCCGCGAGGCCCGCACCCGGGCCAACGAGGCTGCCGACAGCGCCCGCACCACGGCGCAGCAGCTGGCCGAGGCCGTCCGCCCCGACGCCCTGCGCAGCACCGTCGTCGGCCTGGTCGACACCGCCCGCACCCAGGCGACCGCGACCGTCGGCACGCTGGCCGAGCGCGGCGCCGAGGTCGTCGAGGACCTGCGCCGCCAGCCCGCCTTCCGCCGCGTCGTGCGGCGCGCCGAGCAGGCCGTCGACACCGTCGAGGACGCGCTCGAGGACATCCTCGAGGAGACGGCCGAGGCCGTCGCCGAGGCCTCGAACGAGGTCACCTCGGTCGCGCAGAAGACCGCCGCCAAGGCGACCAAGGTCGCCGCGAAGGCCGAGTCGTCGGTCGAGAAGACCGCCGACGCCACCAAGGCCGAGCTCGAGGACGCCGTGGAGGCGCCGGAGCAGGCTCGCACGTCGACCGGTAAGAAGAGCAGCGCCGCCGCCGGCACCTCGGCCACCAAGGCCACCTCGGCGCGCGTCACCCGGGCCCGGACCGCGGAGCGGACCGACCCGGCGGCCGTGCCGGCCAAGCGCAACGGCTGACGCACCACCCCACGAACCAGGGCCCCGGAGCTGCGCGAGCGCTCCGGGGCCCTGTCGCGTCCGGGTATCCTCGCGCCCATGGCGGAGTTCGACGGACTGCTCTTCACCGGCCTCTACGTGGCCGCGCAGGTGCTCACCCTGTGGGCGTTCGTCGACGCGCTGATCCGCCCCGCGCCCGCCTTCGTCGCGATGGGCAAGCTGACCAAGCCGGCCTGGGCCGGCATCACCGGTCTCGCGGCGGTCTTCGTCTACCTGTTCGGGGCGATGAGCTTCCTCGGTCTGCCGGCCGTCATCGCCGCCACCGTGTACCTGGTCGACGTACGCCCCGCCGTGCGCGGCCTGCGGCGCGGCAACAGCTGGTGACCGGGCGCTGAGCCCTCAGCGCCCGAAGACGCCGGCCGGCGGCTCCGGCGAGGGCTGCGCCTCGGCGTCGGTCACCGGCGCGGTGCGCCCGGCGAACCGGTCGAGGTCCTCGCCGTCCACGACCCGGGAGGGCATCGGGTCGCGCGCGCAGGCCCGGCTGAGGTCGGCCAGCGGCAGCTCGTCGTCCGAGGCGACGGCCACGAGGTTGCCGAACCGGCGGCCGCGCATCGTGCCCGGCTCGGCCAGCAGGCAGACGTGCGCGAACACCGAGCGCAGCGTGGCGACCTGGCCGCGCGCGAACCGCAGTGGCGGCCCGTCGGCGACGTTCGCGGCGTAGAGGCCTCCGGGGCGCAGCACGCGGGCGACCTCCCGGGCGAACTCGACCGTGGTCAGGTGCGCCGGGGTGCGGGCCCCGGCGAACACGTCGGTCACGACGACGTCGGCGCCGGCCGGGTGCAGCAGGGTCAGCGCGGTGCGGGCGTCCTCGGCGCGCACCCGAACGCGGGCATTCCGGGGCAGGGGCAGGTACTCGCGGACCAGGTCGGTGAGCGCCTGGTCGATCTCCACGACGCGCTGACGGGAGCCCGGGCGGGTGGCTGCCACGTAGCGGGGCAGGGTGAGCGCGCCCCCGCCCAGGTGCACGACGTCCAGCGCCGCACCCGCCGGGGCGGCGAGGTCGAGCACGTGGCCCATCCGGCGGACGTACTCGAACTCCAGGTGGGTGGGGTCCTCGAGGTCGACGTGCGACTGCGGGGTGCCGTCCACCATCAGCACCCACGAGCCGTCGCGGTCGGCGTCGCCCAGCAGTTCCGCGGTGCCGCCGGCCACGGGCAACGGCCCCGGCGGAATTCGCATCAGCTCCCGGCCGCGCCGGCGGCCGCCAGCACGGCCGCCTCGCGGTCGGCCGGCAGGTCCACGGCCAGCGGGGGCTCGTCGCGCTCCCGGTCCCAGGCGACGACGTCGGCCGCCGTCTGCTCCAGCGGGGTGGACGTGAGCCCCACCGTGCGGGCCAGGTCGGCGTTCCGGCGCATGCCGACGTCGAACCGCGGGTCGGGCAGTACGAGGGGCACCGCTCCGCCGGCCAGCGCGGGGTCGACCGGGACGACGTCCACGGTGGCGCCGGTGCCCCGGGCGCAGGCCTCGACCAGGCCCCGGAGCGTCACCGGCTCGGCCGGGCCGACTGCGTTGTACGTGCCCGCGCGGTCGTCGTGGAGGAGCGTGACCACCAGGTTCGCCAGGTCGCGGCTGTCCACGACCTGCACCGGCTGGTCCGGCCGGCCGGGCAGGGGGACGGTGCCGCCGCGGGCGGCCCGGCGGGCCCACCAGGTGAACCGGTCGGTCTGGTCGTGCGGGCCGGCGACGATGCCCGGGCGGACCAGCGTGGCCCGGTTCCCGAACCGGCCCAGCGCCTCGTCCTCGCAGGCCACCTTGAGCGGGCCGTAGGTGCGCCCGTCGACCTCCTCGGTGCCGAGCTCCGGCGCCCGTCGGGGGGCCGACTCGTCCAGGACCTCGTCCGACCGGCCGTCGTAGACGGCCCCGCTGGAGATGAACAGGTAGCGGCCGGTCGAGCCGGCGAGCGCGTCGGCGGCCTGCGCCACGTGCCGGGGGACGTAGCCGCTGACGTCGACGACGGCGTCCCAGTCGGTGCCCTGCAGGGAGTCGTAGTCGCCGCTCGCCCGATCGCCGACCAGGCGGGCGACGTCGGGGAACAGGTCGGTGCCGGTGCGGCCCCGGCTGAACAACGTCAGCTCGTCGCCCCGGCGGAGCGCCTCCTCGACGATCGCGCGACCGACGAACGACGTACCGCCCAGCACCAGGATCTTCACCGGCCGACCATAACGGCGGGTGCGGGCCGTCCGACGGCGGGCGCTAGTGTCCCGCCGGACGGCGGAAGGTGACCGCCGACACACCCGGGAGGCTCCGTGTCCACCGCACCCGCCGAACTGCCCGCCGAGGGGACCGACGGCCCCGCCGTCCTCGCCCAGATGGTCGCGAACCGGCACGACGACGCCGACTGGCGCAACGGCCGCATCTTCGGGCTGGTCTTCCACCCGGACGACGAGGAGCTCGAGGAGCTGCTCGCCGACGTCAGCCACGAGTACCTGGCGGAGAACGCGCTCAACCCGGTGCGCTTCCCGAGCCTGGCCCGGATGGAGCGGGAGACGGCGGACATGGTTGCCGGCCTGCTGCACGGCACGCCGGGCGCCGGCGGGCTCACGAGCGGCGGCACCGAGTCGATCTTCATGTCCGTGCTGGTCGCCCGGGAGACCGCCCGGAAGAAGGGGATCACCGAGCCGGTGCTGGTCACCGCGGTGACCGCGCACCCGGCGTTCGCCAAGGCGTGCCACCTGCTCGACATGCGCCAGATGCGGGTGCCGGTGGACGAGAGCTACCGGCTCGACGTCGAGGCGATGCGTGCGGCCGTCGGCCCCGACACCGCCATGGTCGTGGCGAGCGCGCCCTGCTACCCGTACGGCGTCATGGACCCGGTTCCCGAGGTCGCGGCCATCGCGCTGGAGGCCGGCGTCCTCTGCCACGTGGACGCCTGCCTGGGCGGGATGATGCTGCCCTTCTGGGAGCGGCTCGGTGAGAGGGTGCCACCGTGGGACTTCCGGGTCGAGGGCGTCACGAGCATCAGCGCCGACCTGCACAAGTACGGCTACGCGTTCAAGGGCGCCAGCGTGCTGCTGCACCGCGACGTCGCGCAGTACCGGACCCAGTGGTGGTTCGACGACGGCGCCTGGGGCGGTGGGCTGTACGGGTCGCCGACGGCGGCCGGCACGCGTCCGGCCCCGCCCATCGCCGGCGCCTGGGCGGCGCTGCGCCACCTCGGCGAGGCGGGTTACGTGCGCCAGGCCGCGAAGGTGCGCGATGCCACCCGCCGGCTGATGGCCGGCGTGGAGGCGATCGACGGGCTGGCCATCACCTCCACCCCGGACCTGTGCGTCTTCCAGTTCGGCAGCGAGGTCGTGGACATGGACGTCGTGGCCGAGGCGCTGGCCGACCGGGGCTGGTACCCGAACCGGCAACCCGGCGGCCTGCACCTGATGGTCTCCCCGTACCACGTGAACGTGGCCGACGACTTCCTGGCCGCCCTCGCGGACGCCGTCGAGGTCGCCCGGGACGGGGGCACCTCGGACGCCGCGCCGGCCGTGTACGGCGCCGCCCGCCCCGAGGGGGAGAGCTCGTGAGCGAGCCCTGGCTGCAGGACGCCTGCGCGCTGGTCGACGCCTTCCGGGCCGGCGAGCTCAGCCCGGTGGAGGCGGTGCAGGCGGTGCTCGACGCCGCCGAGACCAGCGACCTCAACGCGATCTGCCACGTGGACGCCGAGAACGCCCTCGCCGCGGCGCGCACGGCCGACGTCTCCCAGCCCTTCGGCGGGGTGCCGTTCGCGGTGAAGGAGCTGGAACCGGTCGAGGGCTGGCCGTTCCCCCGGGGCAGCAAGCTGCTCGACGGCGCGGTGGGCGAGTACACCGCGGTCCACGTCGAACGCATCCGCGACCTCGGCGGCGCCATCCCGGTGCTGCAGACCACCAGCAGCGAGTTCGGCCTGGTCGGCTACACGTCCACCAAGTTGCACGGGACCACTCGCAACCCCTGGAACCCGGCCCTGACGCCGGGCGGGTCCAGCGGTGGAACGGCGGCCGCCGTGGCCGGGGGAGTGGTGCCGATCGGCACCGGGACCGACGGCGGCGGCTCCATCCGCATCCCTGCCGGGTACACGGGCCTGGTCGGCATCAAGACGAGCTTCCGCACCATCCCGTTCGCGCCGATGGCGCAGATCGAGCCGCTGCACTCCACCGTCGGCTGCCTGTCCCGATCGGTGCGCGACACCGCCCGCTGGCTGGACGTCGCCAACGGGTCGCACCCGCGCGACCCGTTCAGCCTGCCGCGGGTGGAGGGTTTCGAGGCCGGGCTGGGCAGCCACGAGCTCGCCGGGCTGCGGGTCGCGGTGCTGCCGGACTTCGGCGGCGCGGTCGTGCACCCGGACGTCGTCGCCGGGATCGAGGACGCCGCGGCCGCGCTGATCGCCGCGGCCGGCATGCGGCGGGTCGACGTCGACTTCACCGTGCCCGACATGGCCGCGCTGTGGTCCGGGGCGTCGCTGCCGACCATGTGGCACGGCATGCACGCCTACTGGCCGCAGATCCGCGAGCTGCTCACCGACGAGGTGGCCGCGCTGATGGCCCGCTCGGAGACGTTCACCATCGCCGACGCCGCCGCCGTCGATCCGCTGCGCAAGCGGCTCAACGAGTCCTTCGCCGATCTGTTCGAGTCGGTCGACCTGGTGCTGGCCGCGACCAACCCGGACGACGCCTACCCGGCGGAAGGTCCCTCGCCGGTGCGGGTGGGCGACGTCGACGTCGCGAACGCCGGCAACACCGGCCGGATGACGATGGGCATGAACATCACCGGCGTGCCGGCGATCAGCGTGCCGGCCGGGCTGTCGCCGCGGGGGATGCCGATCGGGATGCAGATCGTCGGCCCCCGGCACAGCGACGCGCTGCTGCTCTCGGTCGCGGCGCTGTTCGAGCGCGAGCGGCCCTGGCCCCTGGTGGCGCCGTCGGCGCGGGCCCGGTGACCTGGGAGACCGAGACCGTCGAGGGCCCCGACGGCCTGGTCTGCAGCGTCGACCGGCTGGCGTCCGACGCCGGAGTCGCCGTCCTCCGCGCCGGTGGCAACGCCGTGGACGCCGCGATCGCGACGAGCGCGGCGCTGACCGTCACCACCCCGCACATGTGCGGGATGGGCGGCGACCTGATGGCGCTGGTCGCCGGCCCGGGCACCGGCTCGGTCGAGCCGCTGGTGCTGAACGCCACCGGCCGCGCGGGCAGCGGCGCGGACCCCGACCGGCTGCGTGCCGAAGGGCACCGCAGCATGCCGGTGCTGGGCGACGTCCGCAGCGCTCCGGTGCCGGGCTGCGTCGACGGCTGGCTGGCCCTGCACGCCCGGCTCGGCCGGCTGCCGCTGGCCGACGTGCTGGCACCGTCGATCGCGCTGGCCGAGACCGGGTTCCCGGCCTCGCCGATGCTCGCGTTCCTGCTGCCCGGGCTGGCCGGGGTGCCCGGCTGCGACGAGCTGGTGCTGTCCGGGGTGCAGGCCCGGGACCACCTGGAGCGGCCCGGGCCGGCCCGGATGCTGCGGGCGATCGTCGCCGAGGGCCGGGACGGCTTCTACGGCGGGGAGTTCGGCGAGCGGCTGCTGGAGGCAGGTGCGGGGGAGTACCTGCCCGAGGACCTCACCTCCTCCCTGGCGGACTGGGTGCCGGGTCTGGCCCTGGACGTCTGGGGGCACCGGGTCTGGACCGTGCCCCCGAACTCCGCCGGCTACGTGGCGCTGGCCGGGGCGGGGATCGCCGAGCGCGCCGGGCTGTCCGCCGACGCCGAGGACGCCGCCTGGGCGCACCTCACCGTGGAGGCGGCGCGGCTGGCCGGGTTCGACCGGGTGGCGCAGCTCTCCGAGGACGCCGACGGACCCGCATTGCTGGCGCCGGACCGGCTGGACGCGCGGGCGGCCCTGCTCGACCCGCGGCAGCGGCTGCCCCTCGGGGACAGCTACCGCGACGGCGGCACGATCCACCTGACCGTCGCGGATCGCGACGGCATGGCGGTGAGCCTCATCCAGTCCAACGCCAAGGAGTTCGGCTGCCACGTGGCCGTGCCCGGCACCGGCATCCTGCTGCACAACCGCGGCATCAGCTTCAGCCTGCAGCCCGGGCACCCGGCCGAGTACCGGCCCGGCCGCCGGCCGCCGCACACCCTGGCGCCGACGCTGGTCACCCGGCCCGACGGCTCGCTCCGCGCGGTCCTGGGCACGATGGGCGGGGACTCGCAGACCCAGCTCGTCCTGCAGCTGCTCGCCCGCCTGCTGCGCACCGGGGCCGACCCGGCCGCGGTGATCGGTGCCCCGCGGTGGGTGCTCGGCGTCGAGGGTGGCACGGGTTTCAACGTGTGGGAGCGGCCCGAGGCGCACCGCGTCCGCATCGAGGCGCACGCCCCGGTGTCCTGGCAGTCGGGGCTCGAGGAGCGCGGCCACGAGGTGGAGGTCGTGCGCCCGGATCCGGCCGGGTTCGGGCACGCGCACCTCATCGACTTCCCGGTCGACGGGCCGCCGCGCGGTGCGTCGGACGCCCGGGCGCTGATCGGTGCCGCCGTCCCCGTCTGACCTGCTTTTCCGCGGAAAAGCAGACCGCTTTTCCCGGGAAAAGCAGGACGGGGGACGGGCTGGTGTTTTTTTCGGACAACTGATAGAAAAAAGCGCCTCACCTCCTCGAGCGGAAGAGCTGATCAGATGACGCAGGTCCTGGCTCCCCGGACGGTCGATGCGGCCCTGCGCTCGCGCGCGGCGTCGGTCATCCCCGGCGGCATGTACGGCCACATGAACGCCGCGGGCCTGCCGGAGGCCTATCCGCAGTTCATGACCCGCGGCGAGGGCAGCCGGGTGTGGGACGCCGACGGCAACGAGTACCTCGACTTCATGTGCGGCTGGGGCCCGATCGTCCTGGGCCGCAAGGACCCGGTCGTCGAGGCCGCGGTCCGCGCCCAGCTCGACGTCGGCGACCTGCTCGACGGCCCCTCGCCGGTGATGGTCGACCTCGCCGAGCTCCTGGTCGAGCTGGTCCCGCACGCGGACTGGGCGATGCTGGCGAAGAACGGCACCGACGCGACCACCGCATGCGTCTCCATCGCCCGGGCCTCGACCGGCCGACGGAAGGTGCTGGTCGCGACCGGCGCGTACCACGGGGCGATCCCGTGGTGCACGCCCCGACCGGGCGGCGTGCTGCCCGAGGACCGGGCCCACCTGGGCTACTTCGACTACAACGACGTCGCCTCGCTGGAGGCCGCGGTCGCCGGGGCCGGCGAGGACCTCGCCGGCATCATCGTCTCGCCGGTGCGCCAGGAGCTCGCCCGCGACCAGGAGATGGCGACGCCTGAGTTCGCCCGCGCGATCCGGGCGGCCTGCGACCGCACGGGCGCGGTGATGATCCTGGACGACGTCCGCTGCGGGTTCCGCCTCGACCTCGGCGGCAGCTGGGAGCCGTTGGGGGTCCAGCCGGACCTGGCCGCCTGGTCGAAGGCGATCGCCAACGGCTACTCGCTGGCCGCGATCACCGGCCGGGACGGGCTGCGCACGGCGGCGTCGAGCATCTACATCACCGGCTCCTTCTGGTACTCGGCGGTGTCCATGGCGGCGTCGATGGCCACGCTCACCCAGCTGCGGGACACCGACGCGCTGGCCCGCATGGCCGACGCCGGTCAGCGGCTGCGCGACGGACTGGCCGCCCAGTCGGCCGCCCACGGCTTCGTCACGACGCAGACCGGGCCGGTCCAGATGCCGCTGCTGCGCTTCGCGGACGACGACGCCGGCTCCACGCTGGCCCGGACGTGGACCAACGAGGCCGTCAAGCGGGGGGTGTACCTGCATCCGGTGCACAACTGGTTCCTCTGCGCCGCGCACACCACCGAGGACATCGACCGGGCGCTGGAGCGGACCGACGACGCGTTCGCCGAGCTCGCCCGCCTCGCGCGCCAGGGCTGACGTGACCACCGATCCCCGCCGGCACGCGGCTGCGGAGAGCCTGGTCCGGTACGGGCGGCGGATGAACCCGGACGGGCTCGCGGTGGGCCCGGCCGGGAACCTGAGCGTGCGGCTGGACGACGTCGTCGCGATCACGCCGTCGCAGATCCGTTATGACGAGATCACCCCCGAGTCGATCTGCTTCGTGACCATGGACGGCGTCCCCGTCGGCGGCGAGGGCAGGGTCTCGTCGGAGACGCCGATGCACCTGTCGATCTACCGGACAACGGCTGCGGCGGCGGTCGTGCACACCCACTCGCCCCGCGCGGTCGCGCTCTCGACGGTGGTCGACGAGCTGCCGGCCGTGCACTACTCGATCCTGCGGGCCGGGGGCGGCCCGACCATCCGGGTGGTGCCGTACGAGCGGTTCGGCTCGGACGAGCTGGCCCGGGCGGCGGTCGAGGGCCTCGCGGGGCGCACCGCGGTGCTCTTGCAGAACCATGGGGCCCTCACCTACGGCGCCGACCTGGCCGAGGCCTACGAGCGGGCCCAGCTGGTCGAGTGGCTGGCCGACGTGCACCTCGCCGCGTCCGGCCTCGGCTCCCCGCGCATCCTGACCGACGAGGAGCTCGGCCAGGTCGCCTCGGAGTCCGCCCGTCGCCGCTACGGCGCGGCGGCAACCGTGGACGGCGCCCGGTGAGCGGCCCCGACGGCGGGATCCCGCGGTACGACGAGCTGCCCCGGGACGACGCCGGCGCTCCGGTCGGGTGGGGCGTCTTCGGCGAGGGGGACCGCGTCGGGCGGATGAACCTGCAGTCGGCCGCTGCGGTCGCGGCGGCCGCGCAGTCGGTCGTCCGCGGCGCGGTCTTCGCGCTGAACGCGCCGCACGACCTGTTCGACCCGCCGCTGTACGGCCGCGGCGCGATCCGGCACACCCGGCTCGCGAGCGCCGGGGGCACCGGCTTCGACGACGTCTACGACAACTACTACCCGCAGGCCTCCAGTCAGTGGGACGCGCTCTCGCACGTGGCTTATCGGCCGGACGTCTTCTACCAGGGCGTCTCCGCCGAGGACGTCGCGCAGCGGGGACGCAACGGCATCGAGGTCTGGGCGCAGCGCGGCATCGCCGGCCGGGGCGTGCTCCTCGACGTGTCGCGCGCCCTGGCCGCGGCCGGGCGGCCGCTGGATCCCGGTAGCAGCACCGCCCTCACGGTCGACGACCTGGAGCTGGCGCGCACGCAGGCGGGACTGGAGTTCCGGCCCGGCGACGTCGTGGTGGTGCGCACCGGCTTCGGAGGCTGGTACCGGCGGCAGGACGACCGGGCGCGGCAGGCGATGGCCCGCGGCCGGTTGACCGCGGCCGGGATCGAGCACACCGAGGCGATGGCCCGGTACGTCTGGGACAGCGGCGCGGCCGCGTTCGTCAGCGACGCGCCGGCGCTCGAGGTGTGGCCGCCGGACCCGCGCCCCGAGGCGGCGCCGTTCGGCTTCCTGCACAACGTCCTGATCGGGCAGTTCGGCCTGGCGATCGGCGAGCTGTGGGAGCTGGACGCCCTCGCCGCGGACTGCGCCGAGGACGGGCGGTACGAGTTCCTGCTGTGCAGCGCGCCGCTGAACGTGGCGGGCGGCATCGGCTCCCCGGCCAACGCCCTGGCGATCAAGTGAGCGGGCCCGCGGGAGCGCCGCCACGCATCGCCTGCGTCGGCGTCTACATCCTCGATGTCCTGGGCCGCGCGATCGACGTGCTGCCCACGACCCAGACGGCCGTGATCGTCGACGAGATCCGGATGACCGTGGCCGGCACGGCCGGGGGGACGGCGGTCGACCTCGCCCGGTTGGGTGCCGACGTCCTCGCCGTGGGTGCTGTGGGCGCGGACAACGTGGGCGCCTTCGTGCGGACCCTGCTGCAGCAGGAGGGCGTCGACGCGAGCGGCCTGGTCGTGAAGCCGGAGCTGCCGACGTCGGCCACGATGCTCCCGATCAGCAGCGCCGGCGTGCGCCCCGCCTGGCACGTGCGCGGCGCGAATGCCGCGCTCGGGCGGGACGACCTCCCCTGGGACGCGCTCGCCGAGGTCGACGTCCTGCACTACGGCGGGGTCTCGGCGCTGCCTGGGCTCGACGGGGAGGTCTCCCGCGAGCTGCTCGCCCACGCCCGGTCGCACGGTGCGATCACCACGGCGGACTGCCTCGGCGTCAAGCGCACCGACGCGCTCGCCACCTTCGCCGCGTCCTTGCCGCACGTCGACGTCTTCATGCCCAACCGCGACGAGGTCGCGCGGCTGACCGGCCTCTCCTCGCCCCGGGACGGCGCCCGGGCGCTGCTGGACCTCGGCGCCCACGCGGTGATCGTGAAGATGGATGCCGACGGGTGCCTGGGCGTGAGCGCCGAGGGCGAGTTCGAGCTCCCGGCCATCCCGGGGGACGTCGTCGACTCCACCGGCTGCGGCGACGCCTTCTGCGCCGGGGTGATCCGCGGGCTCACGCTCGGCCGGCCGCTGGAGGAGGCGGCCTGGCTGGGCATCGCCGCGGGCACGCTCACCGCCGGCGGCCTGGGCTCCGACGCCGGCCTCCACGACCTGGACTCGACGCTGGCCTTCCTCGACGACCACCGGCCCGGACGAGCGGAGCGACCATGAGCAGCAGTGTCGGCAACACGGTCCTCCTGGCCGGCCTGTCCGACGACGTCGAGGTGCACCGGGACGAGTGGGGCATCCCGCACGTCCGCGCGCGCTCCTCCGACGACGCCTTCTTCGCCCAGGGGTACGTGCACGCGCAGGACCGGCTGTTCCAGATGGACGTCGCCCGCCGCAAGATGGAGGGCCGCTGGGCCGAGTGGATCGGGCCCGCGGGCGTGCCGGCCGACACCCTCGCCCGACGGCTCGGGGTGACCGCGGCCTGCCGCCGCGACCTCGACGTCGCGAGCGACGAGACCCGGCAGATGCTCACCGCCTACGCCGCGGGGGTGAACGCCCACCTCGCCGGGCTGGACCGGCTGCCGATGGAGTACGGGCTGCTCGGCGTCGAGCCCGAGGACTGGGAGCCGTGGCACAGCATCGCGGCGATGCGGCAGCGGGGCTACCTGATGGGTTCGGTCTGGTTCAAGCTCTGGCGGGCCGCGGCGGTGCGGGCCATCGGCCCCGACCAGGTCGGCCTGCTCCGGTACGACGACGGCGGCTCGGACCGGCTGGCCATCCCGCCCGGTGCGGACGCCGAGCGCTGGGTGGCCACGCTGGAGTCGCTGGCCCCGGCGCTCGAGGCCATGGCCGCGCTCTCCGACGCCGACGCCACCGGGGGAGGCAGCAACAACTGGGCGGTGTCCGGGGCACGCACCGCCTCGGGCCGGCCGCTGCTCGCCGGTGATCCGCACCGCGCCTTCGAGATGCCGGGGATGTACACCCAGGCGCACCTCGCCTGC